>CADEEO010000001.1:0-14106 GCA_902826365.1 uncultured Hyphomicrobiales bacterium
GATCAGTGATGGGGTGGATGCGGCGCCTGCGGGTGTGGTGAAACGTTCATCATATTCCCGGGAGCCTCTGCTTAGACCCGTGGGTACTACGGCCCATGCGCCCGAAGTGGCAAAGCAACTCTAGCGGAAAACATCAGACACCGTACGATCTGGAGCAATGCGAGAGCGAAGCAGGGGCAAAAACCGCCGCAAAAGCGTGGGCGCGGCTTGCGTCACCCGCCGGACCACACGACCGGCATTTTCGCGTAGGCTGCGCTCACGCAACCCTTCGCTAATTACCTGCCCGGAAACGGAATGACCGTTTTCACCAAGGGCGAAGCTATGCCCAACGCTCATTGAAAAGTGAAACACCACCCCACCTGTCATCCCCGCACTTGTTGCGGGGACCCATGGTTCAATAAATTCGGACCCGGGAGCATGTGGGCAGATGGGTCGCCGGAATGAATCCGGCGATGACAAGTTATTATGAACTACGCCTTCATCCCATCCAGGAAAAGCGTAATGGCGCTGTCGACCAGGGTTTCATAGCCGATCTTGTCGGCCATGCTCTCGATGCCGAAGAGGCAGGGCTTGGTCACGCCGGATTGCACGAGATCGACGAATCGCATGGCGGTGAGATGCGGGTCGCGGCGTTTCAGGGTGCCGTCAGCCATTTTGCGTTCAAGATAGGCGGCGATCTTTTCGTTGGCATAGGCCGGGCCAGCATCATAGAAGCTGCGGCCGATTTCGGGAAACTTGGCCGAGGCGGCGATGACCATCCTGAAGTAGGCGAGCGAATCCGGCGTCCTGAACAGGCTCACCAGGCGGAGCGCCAGATCGCGCAGCACTTCGTCCACGGGCCGTGTTTCATCACCGAGCACCACAGTGCGCTCCGCGTGGTGGCGCTTGTCCTCAAAGACCATGGCGGCGAAGAGTTTTTCCTTGGAGGGGAAATAGGCATAGACGGTGCCTTTGGACACGCCGGCCGAGACGACGATGTCGTTCATGCTGGCGCCATCGAAGCCCTTGGCCAGAAAGCAGCGGCGCGCGCCGTCCAAAATCTGCTGGCGCTTGGCGGTGTCAGCTTCACTGACGGTGATGGAAACGGCGATTTCAGACATTTTGGGCCTCTTAAACATGTGACAGCAGGACTGTACCGAACGGTTTAGTCTTGACATAATCCAGATCCGCGCTAAATACAAGTGATACCGAACGGTTCAGTTCAATTTTTAAGCAGTTTTGTAGGTCAAGATGTCAAATTCAGCACAATCCGCCGCCGTCCTCCCCCTTGAAGGAGCCCAGCGCCCCCTGCCAAAGCTCGCCCTAGCCCCCACGGCGGAGGCACCCCAGCCCGTTGCCGCGCCGGTCGAAACCCAGACCAAGCGCCCGCCCATCATGCGGCGCGCCATTATGGGGGCGGTCATTCTGGCTGCCCTGTCGGGGGCTGCCTATTATGGCCACCACTGGTATGTGCTGGGCCGTTTCGAGGTATCCACCGATGACGCCTATGTGAAAACCGACATGGCGCAACTCGGCGCCAAGGTTGCGGGCTATGTCACGGAAATTCCGGCGGCGGAAAATGCCGCGGTCAAGGCTGGCGACATTATTCTCAAGCTTGATGACGGTGACTACAAGCTGGCGGTTGATGCCGCCAAAGCCCGCATTGAAACGCAAAAAGCGGTGATCGATGGTTTTGCCAGCCAGACCGAGGCCCAGAAGGCCCAGATCGCGGCGGCTGAAGCCAGGCTCGCCAGCGCCGAGGCCGAGGAAGGCAATACATTGGCCACCCTCAACCGCGCCACGGCGCTCATCAAGGCAAAAGTTGTAAGCCAGCAGACGTTGGACGACTCAACCCTGAAGCATGATTCATCGGAGGCTTCGGTCAATGAGGCGCAGGCCAATATTCTGGCGGCGAAAGCGCAAATAGATGTGATCGCTGCAAACCGTGTCGAGGCCGAGCGGATGCTCACCGAATTGAACACGACGCTGGCCAAGGCGGAGCGTGATCTCTCCTTCACCAGCGTTCGCGCCCCCTTCGATGGCACCGTGGCAAACCGCGCGGTGGAGCCCGGCCAGTTCGTGCAGGGCGGCACGCGCCTGATGGCGCTGGTGCCGGCGGGCGGCGCCTATATCGAAGCCAATTTCAAGGAAACCCAGTTGGCCGATCTGCATGCGGGCCAGAAGGCCGAAATCAGCATTGATGCCTTTGACGGCGAAGTGTTCGAAGGCCACGTGTTGAGCCTGGCCCCCGCTTCGGGTTCGGAATTTTCCCTGCTGCCGCCTGAAAACGCCACGGGCAATTTCACCAAGATCACGCAGCGCGTGCCGGTGAAGGTGTCAGTTCCGGCTGAGCTTGCGGCAAAACTGCGGCCCGGGCTTTCGGTGACCGTCACCGTCGATACGCGGGACGCCGCGCAGTAACATCATGTCCGCCGCTGCCACCCTAACCGGCGCTTTGCAGCCCCCTGCAAATGCCGGCTTCAACAAGCGCCATCTCGCGGCGTTCCTGTTCATGGTGTTCGGCATGTTCATGGCGATCCTCGACATCCAGATCGTCTCGTCATCGCTGGCCGAAATCCAGGCCGGCATTTCCGCCAGCGCTGATGAAATTTCCTGGGTGCAGACGGCTTATCTCATCGCCGAGGTGGTGATGATCCCGCTTTCGGGCATGCTGTCGCGCATTCTCTCCACCCGCATCCTGTTCACCGTATCGGCCATAGGCTTCACCGCCATGAGCTTCATGTGCGCCATGTCGGGATCGATCAACGAGATGATCGTCTGGCGGGCGCTTCAGGGCTTTGTCGGCGGGGCCATGATCCCCACGGTGTTTGCCGTCACCTTCACGGTGTTTCCGGCTGATAAGCGCGTGATCATTACGCCGGTCATTGGCCTCATTGCCACGCTGGCGCCCACCATCGGGCCGACAGTCGGCGGCTATCTCACCGATCTTTTCTCATGGCACTGGCTGTTCCTGATCAATGTCATTCCCGGCATTGCGGTCGCCATCGGCGCATGGCTGCTCATCGACTTCGACAAGCCGGATTTCAAGCTGGCGAAAACCTTTGACTGGGCGGCGCTAGCGCTCCTCGCCGTGTTTCTCGGCACGCTGGAATATGCGCTGGAAGAAGGGCCATCGGAAAACTGGTTCGAAAGCCGCCTGATTCTTTCATTGGTGCTCATCTGCGTGACTTCAGGCATGGCATTCTTCTGGCGGGTTCTCACGTCGGATCACCCGCTGGTGGATTTCACCGCCTTCAAGAACCGCAACTTTGTTTCCGGCTCGATCTTTTCCTTCACCATGGGCATCGGGCTTTATGGCCTTACCTATCTTTACCCCGTCTATCTGGCGCGGGTGCACAACTATTCCGCCCTGCAGATCGGAGAGACATTGTTCGTGACCGGCGTTGCGATGTTTCTCACTGCACCGATTGCCGGACGGCTTTCGGCCAAGCTCGATCCGCGCGTGATGATTGGCCTTGGCTTTGTGGGCTTCGGCATCGGCACCTGGATGGCGTCTGCCGTGACCGTGGACTGGGGCTATTCGGAATTGCTCATCCCGCAAATCCTGCGCGGCGTTTCGCTGATGCTGACCATGGTGACGATCACCAATGTTTCGCTCGGCACGCTTTCGCCCATGCAAATGCGCGGGGCCTCGGGCCTTTTCAACCTTACCCGCAATCTGGGCGGTGCTGTCGGCCTTGCGATCATCAACACGGTGATGAACGACCGCATGGACCTTCATCTGGCACGGCTGCGCGATGCGGTTTCGTGGGGAAAGCCCGTTGCCGAAAGCACCCTCAACAACATGACGGCAGCGCTGGCGCCTTTGGGGTCGGATGCCGGAGCTGCGGCCCTGTCACGGCTTGCGGGCATGGTTCGCCGCCAGGCCATGACCATGGCCATTGCCGATGTGTTCCTGCTGCTCACCATGCTGTTCTTCGGCATCATCCTGCTGCTTCCGCTGATGCGCAAACCTTCGGCCGGCACGGGCGGCAGCGGCCACTAAAGTTCAATCTTCGATAGCCCGTGCTCAGTCTTGTTCCACTTGAAGGGCGCGAAAACTAATTGCCAAAGGGCCATCCACGCAGCGATGGATACAAGAAGCCAATAGATTGGCATGCTGGCGATGGTGAACCACCAGCCTTTCAGGCCGCGATGGCGTAAGGCTTTTGCTCCTGCCAGCATGGCTACGCCATAGCCCAGCACGAAAACCTCGAGATTCAGCATGGTTGTCACCGATACGTGCAATGGATTTTCAACAAACAGCCATATCGTGAGCGCCATGAGAAAAGGATGAAACAGGGCCGAGAAAAAAATTCCGGCGGTCAGGGCCTGCAGGGTCCAGAATCCGGTGGGGCCAAGCTCCCTCGCCGTTCTCACCGGATTGCGCATATGCACCAGCCAGGTTTGCATAAAACCCTTGATCCAGCGCGCCCGCTGGCCCAGCCAATTGCGGAGCTGGGTATTGGCTTCCTCATAGGTGAGGCTCTGCACTACTCCGGTGCGAAACCCGAGCCGCGCCAGGCGGAGGCCCATATCTGCATCTTCAGTCACATTGTGGGGATCCCAGCCGCCGATTTCCCGCAGGATGTGGGTGCGAAAATGATTTGAGGTTCCGCCCAGGGTGAGCGGCAAGCGCCGCGCCGCAAGAGCCGGCAATATCAGGCCAAAGAGCGTGGCATATTCAGCGGTGAACTGGCGGGTCAGCCAATTTTCATTGGAGTTATAGGCAGTAAGCTGGGCCTGCAGGCAGGCCAACCTTTGGTCAGCGCGCAGAAATTCCCGCGCAACCTCGCGCAATTGGTTGGGGTGCGGCACATCCTCGGCGTCATAAATCGTAAGCAGGCTGCCATCGCAAAATTGCAGCGCGTAATTCAGCGCTCGGGGCTTTGTCTGGGGCGAGCCCTGCGGCACCACAATGACCTCAATGTGCGGCGGCAGAACAAATTTCTCCAGCGCCCGGCGGAGGCTGGTATCGAACTCTTCGACGACGATCTTGATTTCCAGTTTTTCAGGCGGATAATTCAGGCAAGACAATCCGCGCAAAAGCTGGCTGAGCACCGCGGTTTCCCTGAATACGGGCACAAGAACCGAATAGGCCGGCAGGCCTGCATCGCCAAAATCTTCCAGTCTTTCAACTTTCGCGGCTGGAACCGAAAACAGACACCATAGGCGCAGGGCGATAACGGAGAGAAAAAACAAGCCAAGGGCGGCACTTGCCGCAACCCAAATGGCGTTGGCCGGCACATAGGCAGCGCTCAGCGCCAGGCAAATCGCCAGAATTATAAAAGCGGACCCTTGAGCCGCTGTTACCCTCTTTCGCGCCGAGAATTGCGGGCGGGTTGTGGCCAGGCCGTGGGTTGCCTTGGACCGGATTTTCCGGCCCCAGACCCGGCGCACCCCTTGGTGAAAGTCCGCCGAAGCTATGCGGGCAACAACCGGCAGACGATGACGCCTGGCGTAACTGGCCCCCTTCGGGCCGCAGGTGGCGTAATGCACTTGATCTGGAAGCCAGGCGACGGGCACCACCCCATGGCGCAAAACCCGCCGAACGGCTTGGGACGGCAAGCGACGCAAGACATCTTCCAGATCGCCCCGTGATAAAAGAGGCAAGACATCGGGCGCATCTAAAGCTAATTTGGAATCGGTTGTTGCACCGCCACTGGATGGCGATGTAGCAACGCTACGCCACTCTACTTGCTGACCCCGCACCGAACGCCCCTGGATGGAAAATGACTTCTCCAACATTTTTAGTAAAGCGAGTTACAAAACAAATTGCAACCCGGGCGATGCTTTTTATTTTACTCGCGTCGGCTTTGGTTGCGGTTGACCTTGCCTTTGCTCAAGATGCTGCCGCACCGGGATTTCCCTTATTCCGGCATATTGACAGTGTTGCCAAGCCTCCCGCCGCCTTTGCCCAGCGCAACATCCGCCTCCTGACTGACCGGGATTTTCCGCCCTTCAGCTATGAAACGCCCGATGGCAAAACGGCTGGCGTTTCGGTTGACCTGGCGCTTGCGGCCTGCGCAGAATTGAAGGCTATCTGCACGGTCATCGCCAAGCCTTTCAGCGAGCTTCTTCCGGCACTTCTCAAGAATGAAGGCGATGTCATCGTCTCGGGCTTGCGGATTGACGAGACGGTTTTGAAAAAAGCGGCAATGACGCGGCCCTATTTCTGGTCACTCGGGCGCTTTGCGGTGCGCGTCGGCAGCCAGTTGCGCGGCAGCGATATCCGCAGCCTGGCGGGACGGCGCATCGGCTATGTGGCCAATTCGGGCCATGGGGCCTGGCTGGAAAAGTATTATTCGCGCTCCGCCCTCACGGCTTTCCCGAGCGAGGCCGAAATGAATGAAGCACTGCGCACAGGCGCGCTTGATGTTTCCTTCGGTGACGGTTTGCGGCTGATCTACTGGCTGGCCGGCAGTTCTTCGCGCGGCTGCTGCAAACCGCTGGACGGTGCCTTTGTGGACCGGCAGTTTTTCAGCAACAACCTGTCTTTCCTGACGCGGCGTGACGACCGGGATATGGTGATGGCCTTTGATTATGCGCTGGACCGGCTGCAGGAAAAGAAAACCTCGGCGGAAATTTTCGCGCGTTATTTACCAAGCGGGCTGTGGTGAGCAATTCGTTCGGCTGAGTTTCCGACGGCATCGCCGAGCGTCGCAAAATTTTTCCCGGCAAGCTTGCGCGACAGGCCAGACAGGATTTCCTGCACCAGTCCCGGGCCTTGAAAAACCAGGGCGGAATAGAGCTGCAGAAGCGAGGCCCCGGCGCAAATCTTGCTCCAGGCGTGATCTGCATTTGCAATGCCGCCGACACCGACCAGCGGGATTCTTCCCTTGGTGAGAAGATAGAAACGCGCCAGTTGCTGGGTTGAAGGATCAAAGAGCGGAGCGCCGGAAAGCCCCCCTGTTTCCCTTGCATAATGCGATTGCAGCGCTGGCCGCGAAAGTGTGGTGTTGGAAATGATGACGCCATCGACCACGGAACTCAAGCAGCATTTGGCGATGGCCTGCATTTCCTCCGCTTCAAGGTCAGGTGCAATCTTGAGCAGCATCGGCACTTTCCGCTGCCGGGTTTGCCGCGCATCGTTCAAACGCTTCAGCAGAGCCGGCAATTCCGCGGCGGACTGCAAACTGCGCAAGCCCGGCGTATTGGGCGATGAAATGTTGATGGTGAAATAGCTCGCAACATCGGAGAAGGCATTGATCCCTGCGGCATAATCAGAGATGCGATCAGTCGAATTCTTGTTAGCGCCGATATTGACACCCAGGATCCCTGATCTGCGCTTGCGGCGGCGTAATCTTTCCAGAACGGCGGCATGGCCCTCATTATTGAATCCCAGGCGGTTGATCACGGCCTGGTCTTCGCTCAAGCGAAACAAGCGGGGACGAGGATTTCCCTCTTGCGGGCGCGGTGTTACGGTTCCCACTTCGACAAAGCCAAATCCCATGGCCAGCACGGCATCGGGCACTTCGGCATTTTTGTCGAAGCCGGCGGCAAGGCCCAGCGGATTTTGAAAACTCAAACCGAAACATGAAACAGCGAGATTTGTCGGAGAGCTTATTTTTGCGCTCCGGCCAAGACCTGCCTTCAAGGCTTTGATGGTCAGGCCATGGGCTGTCTCCGCATCCATGCATTGGAGCAGCGGGCGCAATGCCCTGAATCCGAAATTGATCAGGCTCACGACGGCAGTCTTTCGGGAAACCGGTGGACGCCGTTCACTAGCGGCAGTGGAATGACTTCGCTTACGGCGCTGAGCGGCAACGCTCCGTAGATATGGGGAAACAGATCACCGCCACGCGAGGTTTCCCATTTCAGGTTCGGGCTCAGCGCCTCTTCCGCCACGGACACCAGCAGCAAATCGGCTATTCCGGAAAAATGCTTCTGCGCCGTGGCGCGAACCTGGTGGGCGGCCGAGAGGTGGATGAAGCCATCGCGCCGGTCCACCCCGGATCCCTCATAAAGGCCATTGGCCTGTGCCGTCTCCCACTCCCGCCGCGACATGATTTTGTAGAGAACAGGCACCTTCGACCCCGCTGATTTGCGCCGCACCATAGCCATGCAATTAGCTCTGGACAACCAAAGGGACTTAAGGTATTAGTTCCTAGATTAAAGGATTAAATATCAGGTACGGGATATGGCAAAAATGTTCAGCCACAAACAGGTTTGGGCCGCAATTGACACAATCGCGGAGCGGTACGGCTTTTCAGCGTCAGGGCTTGCGAAGAAGTCGGGCCTGGACCCCACCTCATTCAATCCGTCCAAGCGCAACGGGCCTGACGGCAGGCCGCGCTGGCCCACCACCGAAAGCATCGCCAATCTGCTGGAGGCGGCCGGCGCCACCGTTGAGGAATTCTCCGACCTGCTCTCTGGCCGCAAGGGCCAGCCGCCAAAACGCAAGCACATTCCCCTGCTCGGGCTGGCGCGGGCCGGCAAGGGCGGCTTCTTTGATGATTCGGGCTTTCCCGCGGGTAACGGCTGGGACGAGATCGAGGTTCCCGGCGTGACCGACAATACGGCTTACGCCCTGGAAATCACCGGCGACTCCATGCTGCCGGTTTACCGTGAGGGGGACAGAATCATCGTTTCACCGGGCGCCACGGTGCGCAAGGGCGACCGGGTGGTGGTCAAAACCACCGACGGCCAGGTGATGGCCAAGGTCATGCAGCGCCAGACGGCCAAAAACGTCGAACTCGCCTCGTTCAACAAGGATCATGACACCAGAACGCTGGACATGAAGGACGTGGACTGGATGGCCCGGATTATCTGGGCGAGCCAGTAAAGACTTGCCAGATTCCGCACAGGAGCTGGCAATAGTGTGCAAGGACTGCCGATAGATTTGCCTGCCCCTTTATGGGAAACTATCCCTGTTAGGTAACGGGGACAGGAAATTGACCACCGCAATTCTGGAAGCAAGCACAAGATATCTGCGCATTTCCAATCGTGAAGCCCAGTTGGCCCTGGCGGGCGTGATTGCCCTCTTCATCGGATATGTTTCCCAGCGGGGTTTGCCCGGAAGCGTGGCAGCGGTCGGAATTGCCGCGGTTTTCACAACACTGGCGGCCGCACAATTCAAGCGGGGATGGACAGGCTCTACTCTCCTGGCAGCAGCCATCAATGGCGCGGCCCTGCTCGCGGTGGCTCTTGAACCCGGGCCGCTTAACCTGAGCGTGATATGGTTTTCATTGGCCGGCTTTGCCCTGGTGCAACAAGGCGCTTTGCTATCGAACATTGTGCTCCTTGCAAAAACCGCGCTTCGCACATTGCTCAATGCGCCTTTGGGCTTCATTCGGGAAATGAAAATCATCCGCGCCATCCGCAACCGGAGCCGCCTTCATCCCCGCCTCATGACACTCGCCAATATCCTGTTGCCGCTTGCGGCGATCAGCGTATTTGGCCTGCTGCTGATCGCTGCAAACCCGCTGATTGAATCCGCCATTACACAAATCTTATGGGGCAACAGCCTTGATTTTCTTTTGACCTGGATGCCGTTTGCGACACTCACCGCGTTTCTGCTTTTGCGCGCAGTCCTTGGCATAAGACCTTTGAAAAATGAACCCGCGTTGGAAGACGCTGTGATCTGGCGCGCCCAGTATTTCATGCCGGTGCCGGTTATCATCACCTTGCTCGCACTCAACGGCATGTTCCTTGCGGAGAATATCCTCGATCTGGAATATGTCTGGTCCGGCACCGCTTTGCCGGCGGGCATGAGTTACGCTGAGTATGTGCATCGCGGCTCCTACACGCTGATCGCAACAGCGATACTGGCAGGCATGTTGGTGATCTTCGCCTTGCAGCCGGGATCACGAAGCGAGGCATCGGCACCAGTGCGCTGGCTGGTCTACCTATGGACCGCGCAGAACGTGTTTCTCGTGGCCTCATCGGCCAAGCGCACGCTGAGCTATATCGATGCCTATGGCATGACGCTGTGGCGCCTGTCTGGCCTGATCTGGATGGGGCTGGTTGCGGCCGGGCTGATTTTCATCGTGGCGCGCGTAGCCACGAAGCGCAGCAATCTTTGGCTGACGAATATGAATCTTGGGACGGCATTCGCGGTGCTTCTGACATGCGACCTGATTGATTTTCGAGCAATTGTCGCAAACTGGAATGTGTCACGAGCCATTCAACAGATTAGCCCCACATCAACAATCCAAACCTTGGATCTTGATACCTCTTATCTCGGAGAATTAGGGCCGTCGGCAATTCCTGCCCTCGCCCATCTCATTGCGGCAATGCCAGCTGATGGCAGTATTTGGACAACATCCGGTGAGGTCTCACGAACTGCGCGCCAACTCAAAGGCAATCTTGAATCTCGCCTAAGATGGTCGCAGATGGATTGGAAGACCTGGACGTTCCGCAACCAATGGATTGCTTCCAGAGGGAGCGGCACATGAGAAACAGCAGGCGGTTCTTGCTGCAACTATTGGAATCTGGAATAGCTGTCTCATGGCGCAGCGAGAAAAACCAACCGATCAAGGCAAGATCATCATGCGCCTGAGGGAGGAATTGGCGCGGCGGCGCATGTCGCGGGCGAGCCTTGCGGACCATGCGAAGATCAGCCTTTCGTCATTGGAAAAATCGCTCTCCGGCCAGCGGCCCTTCACCGATCAAGCCTTGGTGCGGATCGAAACGGCCCTGGGCCTCAAGTTCAGAAAAGCAGAAGAACCAGCGCAGCGTCATGCGCCTGAAACACTGGGATCATATGCGCGCGCCGCGGTGAATTGGCTGGAGGGATCCTATCTCACTTTGCGCCCGGCAACGAGCCACGGAGATGCGCTTTACGCCTATGAAACACTGATCTCCTGGGATCCCGATCAGGGACATCTGATCTTTCGTGAAGCGGGCCGCGCCGACAAGGCCTATGCCCAGCAGGGTTCAGTTTCCATGCCGCATCAATCGGGCCATATCTATCTGGTGACGAACAGGCACGGCCAGCACCGCATGGCCATGCTCTCGCGCCAAGGCATAACAGGCGAGCTCTACGGATTGCTGCTCACGTTGCAGCAAGGCCGCGGCGCACAGCTCCTGCCGGTTGCCATGCCGATTGTTCTGGTTCCGATGGATGCTTTCACGGAAAAGCCGCCCTTCGGCACAATTGCCGATGGGCACCCGGTTTATGCGGCGCTAAAAAGCAGGCTCGATAAAACCCTGCGAGGAGGTTTTGCCATGATCTTGCCGGAGTCGCTCCGCTGATCAGCTTTTAAACAATTCACCCTTCAACGCCTTGGCGATCAGCGCCCGGGTATTCTCCACGCCATACAATGCGGCAAAGGAGCCGAAGCGGGGGCCGCGTTCTTCACCTAGCAAAACCTGATAGAGCATGTTGAACCAGGTTTGCGCCACGCCGACGGAGCCATCCTTCTGCACCGTGGTGTAGGGTTCGCGCCTGCCGATATCATAGACCTTTTGCTGAATGGCTTCCGGCGTCGATCCTTCCGGCAATTGCGCCAGGGCTGCCGACAAATCTTCCAACGCCTTGCGCTCTTCACCCGTGGCCGCGCGATATTTCTTGTTGGGCTTCACGAAATCAGTGAAATAGCGGATGGCGTAGCCCACCAGGCTGTCAAGGCGCGGATGGGTGGCTTGCGAAACCTGCGGGGCATAGCGCTTGAGGAAGGCCCACAGCACGGACTTGTCCTCGGTGTTGGCCACGGCCACGAGATTCAGCAACAACGAGAACGAGACGGAACCTTCCTCGGGCGGCGGCGGATTTCCGCCATGGATATGCCAGAGCGGATTCATCAGGCGGTCCTTGATCTCCTGCTTGCCATAGGCATTCTGGAACTGGGCATATTCATCGACGGCGCGGGGTATCACATCGAAGTAGAGCTTCTTGGCCTCGCGCGGTCGGTTATACATGTAGAGCGACAGGGAATCCGTATCGGCATAGGTCAGCCATTCATCGATGGTAAGGCCGTTGCCCTTGGACTTGGAAATCTTCTGGCCCTTGTCGTCGAGGAACAGCTCATAGACGTAATGCTCCGGCGGAAGGCCGCCAAGGATTTCGCAAATCTTGTCGTAGACCGCGGCGTTGGTCTGATGGTCCTTGCCGAACATTTCGAAATCAACGCCAAGGGCGGCCCAGCGCATGCCGAAATCCGG
This sequence comes from uncultured Hyphomicrobiales bacterium, assembly GCA_902826365.1. Lineage (GTDB taxonomy): Bacteria > Pseudomonadota > Alphaproteobacteria > Rhizobiales > Aestuariivirgaceae > Aestuariivirga. The sequence goes on from CADEEO010000001.1 coordinate 12,085, forward strand.
CTTCCATTGCAGCTTCACATGGCCGCCGGTGACCGGCAGCGTCGTATCGCGGCCATCCTCGTCGGCAAAGGTGATGGTGCCGTTCTTTGCATCCACATTCTTCATGGGCACATAGAGCACGCGACCGGTCGTGGGCGAGATGGGGAGGAAGGGGCTGTAGGTGGCCTGGCGCTCCTCGCCAAGCGTCGGCAGCATGACGGCCATGATGGCGTCATAACGTTCCGCGGCGCGGCGCAGCATGGCATCGAATTTCCCCGCCTTGTAATATTCCGTGGCGCTGGCGAATTCATAGTCGAAACCGAAGGTATCAAGGAAACGCCGCAGCATGGTGTTGTTGTGGTGGCCGAAGCTTTCATAATCGCCGCCAAAGGGATTGGGCACGGTGGTAAGCGGCTTGTGGAGGTGCGGTTCCAGGAAGCCCCGGTCCGGAACATTGTCGGGAATCTTGCGCATGCCGTCCATGTCATCGGAAAAGCAGAGAAGCCGAGTGGGAATATCCGACATGGTTTCAAAGGCGCGGCGCACCATGGTGGTGCGGGCCACTTCGCCGAATGTGCCGATGTGGGGCAGGCCCGAGGGGCCGTAGCCGGTTTCAAACAGGATTTCCGTCTTCGGTGTCTTGCTCTTCTTGATCCGCGCCAGAAGTTTCCGCGCTTCCTCGAAAGGCCAGGCGCGGCTTTCAAGGGCGGCTGCGGAAAGGACGGGGTCAGTCATGGGATCACTCGAAGCTATGGAGGCAAATGCCCGGCGTTGTTAGGCATGTCTCACGCCTTCGTCAATCTTTGAGGATGGACCGCCCTTCGGACAGGACGGCGCTCAACCGCGGCGCTGCAAAATCGATGAAGGCCCGGAGCTTCGGCGCGACGATGCGGCGCTGCGCGTAGATGAGGTTTACCGGGACCGGCGGCGGCCTGAACTTGTTGAGCACCGGAACAAGGCGTCCTTTGCGAAGGGCATCGCTCACCATGTAGGACAGTGCGATTGTGATTCCTTTTCCCTGTTCCGCCGCACTTATGCAGGCAAGCGCATCATTGATCTCAAACCGGATGGGAAGCGTGATGCGAGCCGGCTTGCCGGCCTTGAAATATCTCAACTCGCGGTTTGGCATCAAGCCTGTCTGGCCAATGACCGTGTGGGTTTTCAAATCTTCCGGCGTTTTTGGGGAACCATGTTTGGAGAGATAGTCAGGACTGGCGACAAGCATGCGGCGCACGTCGCCCACATGCCTTGAGACCAGCGATGAATCCGGCAGATTGGCAATGCGGACGGCAAGGTCGAAGCCTTCGTCAATGAGGTCAACCACCCTATCAAACAGCAGCAGCGAAACAGTGATGTGCGGATGGGCGTCGATGAAATCGGAGACAATGGGTTGCAGCATGGCGCGCCCAAAGGTGAGCGAGGTGGTGAGCGTCAAGTTGCCGCTTACAACATTCGACTGACCAGCCATTTCCTGTTCAGCGGTTTCAAGGTCGCCCAGAATCCGGCGAGCCTCATCGAGAAACTTCATGCCGGGCTCAGTAAGCCGCAGGCTTCGCGTCGTCCGGTCGAAAAGACGGACGCCGAGGCGTTCCTCAAGGGACGCAAGGGTGCGGGTAACGGCGGGAGGCGAGCCGTGAATGACAGAGGCAGCCTTGGCGAGGCCGCCGCTATCGGCCACGGCGATAAAGACGCGCAGTTCCTGGAAGCGGTCCATGATTAATTCCGTTTAATGGAATAATCTATTGTCTTCAATGGCCATTATTTCACTTGCCGGAACGCTCTACATTTATGCCATCCGGAAAGGAGATCATATGGGCCACAAATTTGCAGAGATTGCTTTCACACCCACCGTAAAGAAAGCCCAAGAGCAAAGTGGCAGCCGCCGCAGCTATGCCCGCCTGGAAGAAGGCGAGGCCCATCACGGCAGCCTGGGCACCCGTGAAATGGCCTTCATTGCGGTACGTGACAGTTTTTACATGGCGACCGTCAGCGAAACGGGCTGGCCCTATATCCAGCACCGCGGCGGGCCCAGAGGTTTTGTCC
>CADEEO010000001.1:14206-41684 GCA_902826365.1 uncultured Hyphomicrobiales bacterium
GGCTATGACTGGAATTGCCCGCAGCATATCACGCCGCGCTTCACGGAGGCGCAGGTCCTGTCAATGATAGCGCCTCTCCGAAATAGAGTAGCCGAGTTGGAAGCGGCTCTTAAGGCGATCGCCTAGACCACATATTTCTTAAGGAAAGCCACCGTCCTGCTCCACGCCAGCTCGGCCACATCCTTGTTGTAGCGCGCCGCATTGGTGTCGTTATTGAAGGCGTGGTTGGCGCCCTCATAGACATAGAGCTCGTAAACCTTGTTGTTTGCCTTGAGGGCCGCCTCAAACGCAGGAATGCCGGCGTTGATGCGCTCATCAAGGCCGCCATATTGCAGAAGCAGGGGGGCGGTTATCTTCGGCACATCCGCATCGGCGGGCTGGCGGCCATAATAAACCGCCCCGGCACTCAGGCCCGAATCGGCAACGGCCAAGGCACCGACTGTACCGCCGCCCCAGCAAAAGCCCATGGCGCCTGATTTTCCATTGGAGGCGGGATTGGCTTTCACCGAGGCAAGGGCTGCCACAGAGGTGGCGTTAATGCCCTCCGGCGTCAACGTGCCGATCATGTCACGGGCCTTGTCTGGATCTTCAGGCGTGCCACCCAAGCCATGCAAATAATCCACAGCGAGGGCGGCAAAACCTTCCGCCGCCATGCGGCGTGCCACATCCTTGATATGCGGATTAAGGCCGCGGTTTTCATGGATGACGACGACGCCGGGATATTTGCCTTCAGCGCTTGGCTTCACGAAGTAGCCGGCACCGCCAGCAAATTCCAAAGTCTGGCTGACAATGCGCGGATCGCCTTCGGGCAAAATGTCCGCACGGGCATAATTATTTTCGAGAAGCGGCAGCAGGGCGGTTGCCGCCGTGGAGCTGCCCGCAAGCAGGGTCAGCTTTTCCATGAAGTCGCGGCGGTTCATGCCGCCGTGGGTGAAACGATCAAAAAGGTTGATATATTTCTGGTCCATGACGCGGCTCCTTTTCCCTGCTTAAAGACTAGGGATGAATGACGATTCCCATAATCAAAATCGTGTGATCGACGGCGCCCACCGGGCTGTGCTTGTGGGCGTGGAACTGGCAACATCGACGGGGCGATTGGCGGCCGGCGATGGGCTGAACTTGCTCGGACAAAGGCCGCATCTGATCTGCCATGCCACATTCCTAGTTGACCGGCTGGCCTTTGCGGCCAGTGCTCCCAAGCCTGCGGCGCGGGCTGCCAGGGAGCAAAAGCATTTGGATGTGGCGGAGCTTTTCGCTTTCGTGTGTCCCGCGCGCATGGCGACGCCAACGCCCGCCGGTTTTGCCCGTTCGCTTGCGCTTGATCCCCTGCCCGACGAGCTTGAGACCTTGCACCTCGTGGCCGATGAGCTTTTGCTGCGCCTGAGCAACCGCCATTATCCAGCGCCCCGCGAAGCGGCGGAAATTGCCACATATCTGGCACGGAGCAACTGGCCGTGGGCGAAGCCGGTGATGGCCGCCCTGCTCAAGGCCAATCCCAAGCTTGATGTCGGTACCTTCGCCACGGGTCTCAATGTGTGGGACCGAATTGAGGAATGGGAAGATGACGGGATGCGGCCACCGGGGCGGCATGAAGGTGTCACGCCACAGGAAGCCACGCAATTTCTGGACGAGATATTGGGGAAATTTTCCGAGCCGCGGCCGCAGCAGAAAAATTATGCGGGCACTGCCACCTATGCCTTCGAGCCTAGGCAGAAGAAAAGCGAAAATAATATTCTGCTGGCGGAAGCTGGCACGGGCCTTGGCAAGACGCTGGGCTATCTCGCGCCCGCCTGGCTCTGGGCGAGGAAGAACAATGCCCCGGTGTGGATTTCGACCTATACAAAAAACCTGCAGCGGCAGCTCGATCAGGAAACCGCGCGGCTGGTGGGCGATCCGGAGGAACGGCGCAGCCGCATTGTCATCCGCAAGGGCCGGGAAAATTATCTCTGCCTGCTCAATATGCAGGAAACTTTTGGACGGCTGGGCGCCAGCAATGCGCGCGGCGCCTTGCTTGGAGCGCTCATCGCGCGCTGGGCCCGCTTCACGCGCGACGGCGACATGGTGGGTGGGGATTTTCCATCGTGGCTGCTTTCGCTGTTTTCCGATGTGGCGCTGGACTCGGAAGCGCGGGCCCTGTCGCCATCTTCGCTGGGCCTCACGGACCGGCGCGGCGAATGCATTTATTCGGCCTGCCCGCATTTCAAAAAATGCTTCATCGAACGCAGCGCGCGAACCGCCCGCAAGGCCGACATCGTGATTGCTAATCATGCGCTGGTCCTCAATCAGGCGGCCATTGATTACGCGCTGGGCGTGGCGGAGACTGAGGAAGAGGAAGCAGCACCGGGCGGCTTGCGGCGGCTTGTGTTCGACGAAGGCCATCATCTTTTTGACGCGGCGGACTCGGCCTTTTCCGGCCATCTCACGGCGCTGGAAACGGCGGAGTTGCGGCGCTGGCTGCGCGGGCCTGAAACGGAACGCAGGCGCGGGCGCGGATTGGTTGACCGCATCGGCGATCTGGTGGCTGACAATGAAATGGCGGAAAAACTGGTGCAAAAAGTTTTGCAGGTGGCCTACGCCTTGCCGGGACCGGGCTGGACGCGGCGGGTGCAGGCGGGAACACCGGAAGGGGTGGCCGAACATTTTCTCTCCGTGGTGCGGCAGCAGGTTCTGGCGCGGGCCGAACAGAATGCGGGGAACTCCATTGAAACGGATTGCGCGCCGCTCATTGACGGGCTGGCGGAAGCGGCGGAAGATTTGGCCACGGCACTACATGATCTCAAGCGCCCGATGACCAAATTGGCCGAAGCACTTGCCAAGAAGCTCGATGACGAGGCGCAGGAACTTTCAACTTACGACCGGGGTCGCATAGAAGCGGTGTCACGCTCGCTCAAGAAGCGCGGCGAATTGATGGTGGGCGGCTGGATCGACATGCTGGGGCGGCTGCTGGAAACGAAAAACCCCTTGTTCGTCGAATGGTTTGCCATTGACCAGATCCATGGCCGCGAAGCCGATGTGGGGCTGCATTCCCATTGGGTTGACCCGACGGAACCCCTGGCTCTCGCTGTACTGAAGAATGCCGATGGCGTGATTATTACTTCGGCAACCCTCAAGGACCGCCCGCCTGATGTGCCAGATGACTGGGCCAACGCCGAAATGCGCACCGGGGCGGTGCACCTGCCCTATCCGGTGAAGCGCGTGAGCTATGATTCGCCCTTTGATTACGCGACCAAGTGCCGGCTGCTGGTGGTGAATGATGTGAACCGTGAGGACATGGACCAAGTGGCTGCGGCTTACCGTGAATTGTTCATGGCCAGCCGCGGCGGGGCGCTGGGACTGTTCACGGCGATTTCGCGGCTGCGCGCCGTGCACAAGCGCCTGAGCATTGCTCTCGCAAAAAAGGGGCTTTCGCTCTACGCGCAGCATGTGGACCCGATGGACACGGGAACGCTGGTGGATATGTTTCGCGCCGAAAGGGACGCCTGCTTGCTGGGAACCGATGCGGTGCGCGACGGGGTTGACGTGCCCGGCGACTCGCTGCGGCTTATTGTGCTGGACCGGGTGCCGTGGGGAACGCCCACCATCCTCGAGCGGGCGCGCCGTGAAACCTTCGGCGGCAATGCCTATACGGACATGGTGGTGCGCCTGCGCCTGCGGCAGGCTTTTGGCCGGCTGATCCGGAGTGAGAATGACCGGGGCTGCTTCGTCATCCTTGATCCACGGCTGGCCTCGCGCTTTACCACTGCGTTCCCGCCGGGGGTGGCGGTGGAGCGGGTGGGGCTGGTTGAGGCGATTGAACGAGTGAAGGAGTTTACCGCAGTTTCACTCGACAAAAGCCCGGCCAGGCGCTAGCCAGCGTCCAACATCTGGAGAACTACATGCCCGGCACAATCAGTACGGAACAGGCGCTTATCTATGTCATGGTCACCATGTCGGGCGTCGAAGGAAGGATTAACGCGACAGAATTGAAAGAGATTGGCCGGGTGGTGAAAAGCCTGCCGATTTTCAAGAATTTTGACGGCGCGAGATTGACCACCGTGGCGCAGGAATGCGGCGAGATGCTGCAGGAACCGGAAGGCCTCATGACAGTGCTGGGGCTGGTGCGTGACCAGCTTTCGCCGAAGCTGCGCGAAACGGCCTATGCCCTTGCGGTTGAAGTGGCGGCGGCGGATTTGGCGGTGGGCAAGGAAGAGCTGCGTTTCCTGGCGATCCTGCGTGACACTCTGGGCCTCGACAAGCTGGTGACGGCGGCGCTTGAGCGCTCGGCCATCGCCCGCTACCAGACGCTCTGACATGCGGGAATTCTATCCGAAAATGCAGCCCCATACGCGCGGGCGGCTGCGCGTTTCGGAGCTGCATGAAATCTATTACGAGGAGTGCGGCAATCCGAAGGGCAAGCCCGTGGTTGTGTTGCATGGCGGGCCGGGCGGCGGCATTACGCCGTTCCTGCGCCGCCTGCATGATCCCAAGCTTTACCGCGTCATCCTCTTTGACCAGCGGGGCTGCGGGCAATCCAGCCCCCACGCGGAATTGCGCGAGAACACCACCTGGCATCTGGTAGCCGACATGGAGGCCTTGCGTGTTCATCTCGGCATTGAAACCTGGCAGGTGCTGGGCGGTTCGTGGGGTTCGACGCTGGCTTTGGCCTATGCGCAAAAGCATGGAGAGAGGGTAACCGAACTTATCCTGCGCGGTATTTTCACGATCCGTAAGCGCGAGATCGACTGGTTCTACCAAGAGGGAGCGAGCATGCTGTTTCCCGATGTCTGGGAAACCTATCTGGCGCCCATCCCGGCCGCTGAGCGCGGTGATCTGGTTGCCGCCTATTACAAGCGGCTCACCGGCGACAACGCCCAAGAGCAGATGGCCTGCGCCAAGGCCTGGAGCCAGTGGGAAGCCAGTACGCTTTCGTTGCGCCCCAATCCGCAGCTTATCAGCGATTTTGGCGGGGACGCCTTTGCCTTGGCCTTCGCCCGCATCGAATGCCACTACTTCATCAACAAGGGCTTCTTTGACAGGGACGGCCAATTGCTGGCTGACGCTCCCAAACTGCGGAGCATTCCCGGGGTGATCGTTCAGGGCCGCTACGATGTGGTGACACCCATGGAAACCGCCTGGGCCCTGCACCGGGCCTGGCCGGAAGCCACCTTCGAAATCATCCCCGATGCGGGCCATACGGCCACGGAACCAGGAATCACCGACGCGCTGATTCGGGCAACAGATCGATTCGCCATGCAGGCGGCACATAGCTGACTGCCGCGCTATTCACCTTGAATCTCTATATTTCGTTCATATTTCAATGGCATAGCACGTTGAATCAGCAATCTATTCATTAAGGAGGTCTTAATGACCAGTGTATTCAAGGAACTCGTATTTGGCTTGGGCCGCGGATTCAGGATTTATTTTTCCCAACGCAACGAATTTATCGACTCGGTCATGACGCCGGGCCGCCCGTTGAAGAAGCGCCGCTAAGCGGTTGTTCCGAATTGCTATTGTTTCGAGTTGAAGCCTTGGGGCGGTGATCTCACCTTGATCCCGCCGCAATGTTGCCTGCGCATTGCCTAGTTCTGCCCGTGATCAAGCCACGATCAAAAGCCACTCTCACACTCAATCCAGCGGGGATTAGCCAGCCTAAGAAGCTGGTTCTTGAGAGGGAAAAGTTTCGGGAACCTAATACGCTACCCCTGTTTGTGAGCGAGTTGACCTGTGCGGCTCCTGTCGCCGTCCCGAGTTGTGCGGGTCAAGGGCCCGTCCATGCTTAGTTGAGTGTGGACGGGCCACGCTTCTTTCCCCGAATCGGGGTAGAAGATTTTCATGCAGCTTGATCAAATCATCCTTCAAATCGGCTCCCAGGCCTTCACCATGCTTGACGTTTTGCTGGCGGGCGCGGCCTTGGCCCTCGTCCTCATCCTTGCCACCCTGATCGTCACCTGGCGGGCCCAGCGCAACCGGAAAATCGAAACCCTCGAGACCATGCGCCGCGCCTCGGAGCTGGAATACCGCCTGGCCGAGATGGCGGGGTCGCTGCGCAATTTCGCCGACCAGTCGCAGGGCGCGCAGGCCCATCTCACACGCACCCTGGATGAGCGACTCGATCATGTGGGGCAGCGCATCGGCCTTGGCCTCAATGACCAGGCGGAACGGACCACCCAATCCCTCACCCATCTCTATGAGCGTCTGGCGGTCATTGACGCGGCCCAGAAGAACCTCACTTCGCTTTCAACTGAGATGATCTCGCTTAAGGACATTCTCTCCAACAAGCAGGCGCGCGGCGCCTATGGCCAGGGACGCATGGAGGCGATCGTGCGCGATGGGCTTCATGCCCGGGCCTATGCCTTCCAGCCCACGCTCACCAACGGCATGCGGCCGGATTGCCTGATCAGCCTGCCGGATTCAGAGCTCAAGCTGGTGATTGATGCCAAGTTTCCGCTGGAGGCGTTCAATGCGCTGCGCGAGGCCAAGGGCGAAGGCGACCTGCGCGCCGCCGAGGTGGGGCTGCGGGGCGACGTGAGCAAGCACGTCAAGGACATTGCGGAGAAATACCTGATCACCGGGGAGACCCACGAGACGGCCATCATGTTCGTGCCGTCCGAATCCATCTATGCGGATCTCCATGAAAAATTCGAGGACGTCATCCAGAAAGCCCACCGGGCGCGGGTGATCATCGCCTCGCCCAATGTGCTGATGCTGCTCATCCAAACCATGCAGGCGATATTCAAGGACTCGGCCATGCGCGAACAGGCCCATGTGATTAAGATCGAGGTCATGCGTTTGCTCGAGGATGTGGGGCGGCTCAAGGAGCGCGTTGGCGACCTGCAAAAGCATTTCGGCAATGCCAATTCGGACCTCGAAAAGCTTTCGCTCTCGGCCGACAAAATCGTCAAGCGCGGGCTTCGCATCGAAAGCCTTGATGTGGAAGAGCCGGAAAAGCTGGCCGAGGGAAAGCCAAAACTCGTCAGCAGCCACGACTAGATTCTACTTATTGGCGGCAAGGGCCATCTGAATATCGCGGTCGCGCTTTTTCTCGGCCCGGTACATGAGATAGCCGGCAAGCCCGACACCGATACTGACCACCAGAACAATCAGCGTCGCCAGTGCGTTGATGTCCGGCGTAACGCCTAGCTTCACCTTGCCCCAGATCAGGATTGGCAGCGTTGTTGCCCCCGGCCCGGTGGTGAAGTTAGTGATGACCACGTCATCGAGTGAAATGGTGAAGGCCAGCAGCCAGCCGGAAATCATGGCGGGTGCGATGATCGGCAGGGTCACGTCAAATAGCACCTGCCAAGGCTTTGAGCCCAAGTCCATGGCGGCTTCTTCCAAAGATTGATCCATCGACAGGAGGCGCGATTGAATGATCACCGCTACATAGGAAAGCGCAAAAGTGGTGTGGGCGATGGTGACAGTGGTAAAGCCTCGCTTGGCCGGCCAGCCGAAGTAGCGCTCCATAAATACAAAGAGCAGCAGCAGGGAAACGCCGGTGATGACCTCCGGCATGATGAGCGGCGCCGATACCAGCCCGGAAAACAGCGTGCGGCCGCGGAACCTGGAAAAGCGTGCCAGCGCCATGCCGGCCATGGTGCCGAGGATTGTCGCGAAAGTGGCGCTGATGACGGCGATCTCCAGCGACAAGGTCGCCGCCTTGATGATCTGGGCATTTTGGAAAAGCTTGAAATACCAATCAACCGAGAAGCCGCCCCAGACCGTTGCAAGCCGCGATTTGTTGAAGGAATAAATGATCATTGAAATGATCGGGATGTAGAAAAAGGCAAAGCCGAAACACAGGACGGAAAAGAGGAAGGTGGAGCGCTGGCGCATTACTTCACTCCCTCGGAGGCTTTCTCCTGCATCCGGTTGTAGAGCATGATGGGCACGACCAGGAGCATGAGCAGGGCGACCGCAATGGTGGAGGCCATGGGCCAGTGGCGGTTAAGCGAGAACTCGTCATTGATGACCCGGCCAATCATCGGGTCGCCGGCATTGCCCACCAGGCTTGGAATGACCAGTTCGCCGGTTGCCGGAATGAAAACCAGAAGGCAGCCGGCAACAATTCCCGGAATGGAAAGCGGCAGCGTCACGTCCCTGAAAACCTGCATGGGCCTGGAGCCCAGGTCCATCGCCGCCTCGTTAAGCGTGTAATCAAGTTTTTCCAGGTTGGCGAAGAGCGGCAGGATCATGAAGGGCAGGTAGGAATAGACCACGACAAGAATGACCGCGAAGTTTGAATTCATCATCGGGACTGAATTGATTTCGGACGCGGCGGGCAGAAACACGTTGATGAGGGACGTAAGCCCGCGGTTGAACCAGCTGTTGCTGCCCATCATGCCGATCCAGGCATAGACGCGGAGCAGGAATGAGGTCCAGAACGGCAGGATGACGAGGAGCAGCAGGATATTGCGCCAGACGCCCTTGGCGCGCGCAATCCCCAGGGCCATGGGATAGCCCAAAAGCAGGCAGAGCGCCGTTGCAATCAGCGCATTGCGGAGCGAGGTGAGATAGCCGCGGAGATAGACATAATCGGAGAAAAGCCGCTCAAAGTTTTCAAAAGTGACGTAGGGCCAGGTCTCGTCAAACTTGAAAGGCGGCTGGGCGATCACCGATTTCGCCAGGCTCATGGCGATAATGATGATGAAGGGCGCCACGAAAAACAGGATAAGCCAGATGTAGGGCACGGCGATGATGATGTCGCGCCAGGCTTGGCGGTCAAGCCAATTGCGGAAGCCGCTCTTGCCGCCGGGCAGTTCAAGTTCCTGCGGCGCGGGCCCGGATCTCTGCGGAGCGACACCGGCCATGGCTAATCCTTCAACAGGATTGCGGCTGACGGCTCAAAGGAAAGCCAGACCTTGTCTTCCCACTGGGCAACGCGCTCGGTTTCGCGGCCGCGCTGGTCATTCACCCGGTTGACGCGAACCAGCGCCGACGAAGGAAGCTTCACGCGGTAAAGCGAATCCTTGCCGAAGTAGCCGAGATCGATAACCTTGCCTTCCACCGCATTGAGGCCCTTGGCCGGGGCCTTCTTGTTGATGGAGATTTTTTCCGGGCGGATGGCCACGGAAACATTATGGCCCACATCAACCGAGGCATCCCGACTTACATCTATCTCGCCGCCCCAATCGGCACAGGCGATGGTTGCCTTGTCCCGGGTCACGGATTTGACGGTGCCGGCGAACTGGTTGATCGAGCCAATGAAATCGGCGACGAACTTTGTCTTGGGGAATTCATAGATTTCGGTGGGCGTGCCGGTCTGGCGGATGACGCCCTTGTCCATGACCGCGATGCGGGTGGAAAGCGTCATCGCCTCTTCCTGGTCGTGCGTGACCACGACAAAAGTGATGCCGGTTTTCTCCTGAATGTTCATGATTTCAAATTGCGTGTGTTCACGCAGCTTCTTGTCGAGAGCGCCGAGCGGCTCGTCCAGCAGCAGAACCTTGGGCTGCTTGGACAGGGCGCGGGCAAGGGCCACGCGCTGGCGCTGGCCGCCGGACAATTGATGGGGCTTGCGCCCGGCAAACTGCGAGAGCTGGACAAGGTCAAGCATCTGCTTCACGCGGTCCTTGCGCTGGGCGGCGGTCAGCTTTTCATGCTTCAGGCCATAGCCGACATTCTGCTCCACCGTCATGTGCGGGAACAGGGCATAGGACTGGAACATCATGTTCACCGGCCGCTCGTAGGGCGGAACGCTGGTCATGTCCTGGCCGTCAATCCAGACGCGGCCTTCGGTGGGTGATTCAAAACCGGAAAGCATGCGCAGCAGGGTAGTCTTGCCGCAGCCGGAGCCGCCGAGAAGGGCAAACAGTTCGCCCTTGTAGATATCCAGGCTCACATTGTTGACGGCTATGAAGTCACTGAATTTCTTGGTGACGCTTTCTATCCGGATGAACGGCGCGGTTGTCGGGTTTTCCCAGGCTTTGCCGGTATTTTCGATGCCCATTATGCGTCCCCAAAAAATTCAGCCCGGCAGGGTCTGCCGGGCTTCTCTGGTGTCAGGATGGTGAGCCTGTCTTGATTGTGCTCCAAGCTCGGGTTCGGGCCCGCTCAAGATCCGAGCTCATCGACTTCTGGGTCCACAGGCGCTTCTTCAACTCGTCATCGGGATAAACCGCCGGATCGGCGAGGATTGCCGGGTCGACAAATTTGTTAGCCGCGAGATTCACGTTGGCATAGTTGGTGTAGTTCGTGCATTTCGCGATGACCTCGGGCTCCATCATGTAGTTGATGAACTTGTGGGCGTTGTCGACGTGCTTGGCGTCGGCTGGAATGCACCAGATATCAAACCACGCCGGCGCACCGGTCTTGGGAACATGATACGAAAGATTGAGCTTGATCCCGGCCTCCGTGGCGCGGGCGTTGGCGGTTGCATAGTCGCCCGACCAGTTGTTGATCACACATAGCTCCTTGTTGGGAATGGCGTTCAAATAGTTGGAGGCGTCAAAGGCCCGGATATATTGGCGAACGGGGGCAAAAGCCTTGACCACCGCATCAAAATCCTCAGGGTTCGTGGTGTTTGGATCAAGGCCGAGATAGGCCAGCGCCATGGGGATCACGTCGCCGGGGCTTTCCAAAATGGAAATGCCGCAGTCAGCGAGTTTCGCGGCATTTTCGGGTTTGAAGAGGATGTCGAGCGTGGTCAAATCCGCATCAGGAATGCGTTCCTTGACCATGTCCACATTGAACGTCAGGCCCACCGTGCCCCACATGTAGGGAACACCATAGACGTTGCCGGGATCCCAGCCTTCAACGGTTTTCAGGCTGACGGGATCAAGATTGCCCCAGTTGGTCAATTTCGAGCGATCAAGCGGCTGGTAGACTTTTGCTTCGGTGAAGCGTTCGAGGGTGGAGCCGGCCTGAATCACCACATCGAAACCGGAACTGCCGGCCAGCATCTTGGCTTCCATGGCTTCGGTTGAGTCATAGAGGTCGTAGGTGACCTGAATACCGGTGGCGGATTGAAAATCCTCAATGGTCGTTTCGCCGATATAATCGGTCCAGTTAAAGACGTTAAGGACAGCTTCTTCCTGGGCGTGAGCCCGGCTTATATAGGGCATAGCCAGAGCGGCACCTGCCATCAGGCTTAATGAAGATCTGCGCGTTAATTTCATTTTCTTCTCCCTTTTTGGCTCTTGTTGGCCTCAATACTGAATGTTTGTTCAAATCCTAGTTGTTTCCGGCGGTGGCCTCAAGCCCTCTTTTCAAAAGTGACCGGGCGATGATGAGCCGCTGGATCTCGGAGGTCCCTTCCCAAATGCGGTCGACGCGGATTTCCCGCAGGAAACGCTCAGCGACGTTTTCACGCATATAGCCGCGGCCGCCAAAAATCTGCACGGCCCGGTCGGCCACGCGGAAGGCCGCTTCCGAGGCAAAGAGCTTGGCCATGGAACAGCGGGCATGCAGCGCCTTCAAATCGTCTCCCCGGTCATGGGCGGCGGCGGCCTCGTAGGTCATCAGCCGGGCCGCCTGCAAATCAACCACGCTGTCGGCCAGCATGGCCTGGATGAGCTGGTAATTGGCTATGGCCTCGCCGGAGACAACGCGGGTTTTGGCAAATCCAGTTGCTTCCTCGATCAGCCGGGCCATGGCGCCGCAGCAGCGCGCCGCGATCATCAGGCGCTCGCGGCGGAACCAGGCGTGGGTGAAATCCATGCCCGCACCTTCCTCGCCAATTCGGTCGGCAAGCGGGATCTTCACATCGGTGAACGAAACGATGGGATGATGGTGGTCATAGGTATGGGCATAGAGCGGGGTGCGCACAACGCGGACACCGGGCACATTGATGGGGCAGAAAAACAGGCAGTGCTCGCCACTCTGCAGTTTGGCCTGCACCACCATGGTGTTGGCCAGGTTGTAGCTGGTGACATGCCATTTCTCGCCCGAGACGAGATAGTGGTCGCCGTGGCGGATGGCGGTGGCTTTGATGGCGCCGGGATCTGATCCCGCATCTTCCTCGGTGATGGCGTAGCACAAGTGAACCTCGCCGCGTGTCGTCGGCAGAATATAACGCTTCACCTGATCGGCGTTGCAGGCTTCAAACATCCAGCTCTGGACTTCGCCGTAGCACCAGCCCAGCGCATTAGTCACCCGGCCGAACTGTTCGACAATGGCTACCTGGGTGAGCAGAGGCAGCGCCAGCCCTCCCAGAGCTTTCGGCGTATCCATGAGCGTGATGCCGGCATCGATCGCAAATTTTTCATGGCGCTTGCGTAGCTCAGCCGGAATGCGCCCCTCGTTCATTTCCGCCTGCAGTTCCAGCGGCTGCAGTTCGCTATCGACAAAAGCCCGCACTTTCCGGCGCCATTGCAGCGTTTCGGCTGGCAATTCATAACTCATGACGGGAAATGCTTTGGAAAGAATGAGACGAGCATGGCCTGCAGCGCCTGGCGCGCCTGGCTGGCATTGATGGTGAGTTTCGCGGGAGAATTTCCCGCCGCCACGCTAAGCCACAAGCCATCGCCCAAGGATTCCAGCGCCCGCATCACCGTGCCTGGCGCCAGCTTGTAGCCGCCATCCTTGATGAGTTTCTCGCACAGGCTGCCCACCGTCCTTGCGCGCTCTTCGTCGTAGCCCGAACATATTTCCACATAAATGGGCCGGCCCTGGGTTTCGCCCCAGAAGGCAATCCAGGCGGCGAGCTTGTCGGGAGTAAAAATCTTGTCGTTGAAATCGCCAAGGACGATGAGCTGCAGCTTCTCGGCCACGCTGGCACCGGGCACAGCAAGGGCTGCCTGCCAGTTGCGGTAATATTCCTCGGCCAAATGGGTGAGGCAGGAGGCGAGAAGCTTCTCCTTGCTCTCAAAATGGAAATTGATGATGCCAACGGAAAGCCCCGCGGTTTTGGCAACGTCAGCCACGGTCAGGGCGGAATAGCCTTTACGCGCCAGAACCACGATAGTGGCGTCAATGAGCTGCTGCCGCCGGATCGGCCTTGAGGCCTTGCGGCTTGCCGGGGGTGCCGCCGTTTCGATGGTTGCCGTCACACTCGCCTCGCGTTGAATTCAGGTTCAGCAAAGCTAGCGGGAATACAGCCTGCGTCAATCCCTGTCGTGACGCGCCCATTAAGTCAGACAATAGCCAGAACGTCACCGAAGGTGGTAATGGCCGCTTCGCCTTTGGGCGAGAGGAAATAGATGCCGCGGGCTTCCTTCACGAACCAGCCATAGGGATCGTGCCGGAGTATGGAGGCAGCGCGCTCGACCTTGGTTTGCGCGACAATGTCGGACAGTTTCGAGGCGCCGGTGTTTTTGAGAAACTTCACGCAGCGCAAGGCATCCTGCCGGTAGGCGGTGACCAAGGGGCGCTTGCTGCTGCCGCCGGAATTGGGATCGCCCACCCGGCGCTGAAACTCCCGCAGGAGCAGGGTTTTGCGGCGCGGGACTTTGCGGGGCTGGTAAGGGGCAGGATCGAGATAGGCTTCGACCCATTGACCATTCACCACCAGCAAGCCGAGGCCCAGGCGCTTGCATAATCGCAGGATATCTTGCGGAAGTGGTCGCTTCGGTTCCGGAATGGCAAGATAGACCATGTCGGTCACGCCCTGGCGGTCAATGCCCTGCAGCAGGAGCTGGAGATTGAATGAAGTTTTCAATTCGACAATGACCGGTGGCTCATCGCCCCTGACGGCCAGCACATCGCAATCGCCGATCTCGGCTTTGACGGCATAGCCCTGCGCTTCGAGAAAACGCTTCACGGGCAGATAGAGTTCGGTTTCAAGCAAGAGAATAGGTCCCGGACATGAACCCGGAACCTACAATGATTCGTTTACAAAAGATTTATTTGCTGACGAAGACCTGGGCGGTGATGAGGGACTTGATGCTGTCGAAAGCCCCGGCCACGGCCGCCGCGTTCGTGGCAACGAAAAAATTCTTGACCGGATCGGATGCACAATCCCGCAAACGGTCAACGGTGTCATTGTCGTCAAGGTCATAGGCAATGGTGATCATGGTAATGCCCGCGGTCTTGGCGTTGGTGCAGAGGGTTTCAAGATTTGCCTCGCCCTGGGGCACGGTCCGAATGCCGCCCGGGCCAAAGGCAGGCTCGGTCTGGGCGCCATCGGTGAGAACCACCATGAATTTTTGAGTTTCCTCGTCGTCATAGCTCACGCCGCCGGCGAACACCTCGCTGTCCGACAGCATCTGCATGCCAAACTCGACGCCAACGGCAATATGGGTCCAGGCATAGGTGGTCATCATGTCAAGGCGGGATCTCAAATAGGTGAAATCATCGGTCAATGGCACCATGAGGAGTTTATTGCTGGCATAGCCGCTGCAGCCCGAGGAGATATGGTCGGGCGCCTGCGCCTGGCCCCACTTGGAATTATCGTCTGCGGTCGGCTCATCATCAGTCAGGTTAAAGGGATATTGGCGATCCTGGGTGCAACCCGTCCAGGTTCCGCCGCCCGATTGCCCGAGAATGTCGGACTTGCGGAACGTGCCGTACACGTGATGCGAAAAGGGCACTAAGGCGAACTTCACCTTCTCGGGATTTGCCGCTTCAAGATCGCTGATCAGGTCCTTGGCGGCGTTCTTCATGGCCACATATTTCACGCCACCGGCAATGGACTCGCTCATGGAGCCGGAATAATCCAGGACCAGGGCAACTTCGGCCTTTTTATCGCCGGGAACCGAGATTTCCGTGCCAACCGAAAGCTTCATGGAATCTATGTTGGCAAACTGCATTAACGAAGTCGCCATGTCCATATCCGCGGCGGCAACCACCGCCTCGTTCTGAATTTCGAAGCTGCGCACGATCGTTGCGCTTGCAAGGCCGCTGCCTTCCAAATTCCTGACAAAGGTCGCCTCGGCGAGGGCGAGGCGCTGGGCATCGGTCGCTTCCGGTGTGGCCGCTGCGGCGAGCGCGGCGGAATCAAGGGCCGCCTGCAATTCGGTGACGTTGGCAAGATAGCGGATGTAGTCGATGGCAGAGCCGGCAGCCACGAAAATGGGAATGGCCGAAATGGCATAAAAAACCGCGATGGAGCCCTTCTGGCAGCTGCCGAAATTCTTAACGAACCGTTGCACTTTTGAACAGACTTGCATCTTTTCCGCTCCTTTGTCTCAATCCGGAACGCCGTTCCAGGGGTATGGAGGCAAAGGAGCAAGCGACGGTCCATATAGCTCTGGTGAAGAACCGATGTTAAAACACGGTTTATAGACTCTTAATTAAAACGGCCGCCTTGCACGCATTGCGGCCGTCAGGGTGCCTTCATCGAGATAATCCAGCTCGCCGCCAACCGGCACGCCGTGAGCCAGGCGCGAGGTGCTGAGCCCCAACCCCTTCAGGCGCTCGGTGATGTAATGGGCCGTGGTCTGGCCCTCCACCGTGGCGTTGGTGGCAAGTACGACTTCGCGCATGCCCGATGCAGCGGCGCGCTCGATCAGGTGGTTAATGGCCAGATCTTCCGGGCGCACGCCTTCCATGGCGGAGAGCGTGCCACCGAGGACATGGTAGAGGCCAGTCCAGGCGCCGGCGCGTTCGAGGGCCCAAAGATCGCCCACCTCCTCCACCACGCAGAGAATGGTGCGGTCGCGGCGCGGGTCGCTGCAAATGGTGCAGGGATCAATCGTATCCACATTGCCGCAGGTGCTGCACACCGTCACCTTGTCCTGCGCATCAGCCATGGCAAGCGACAGGGGGGACAAAAGCTTTTCGCGGTTCTTGATCAGGTACAAAGCCGCTCGGCGGGCCGAGCGGGGACCAAGTCCCGGCAGTTTTGCCAGCAACTGGATGAGCCGCTCGATTTCAACGCCCGCGGTCCGCTTCATGTCAGAAAGGCAGCTTCATGCCGGGCGGAAGAGCCAGGCCGCCGGTCACCGATTTCATCTCTTCGGCCATCAGCGCTTCGCTCTTGGCCTTGGCATCGGCGTGGGCCGCCACAATGAGGTCTTCGAGAATTTCCTTCTCGTCTTCTTTCATGAGGGAAGTGTCCACGTGAAGGGCCGACATGGCGCCCTTGCCGGTGAGCGTCACTTTCACCAGCCCGCCGCCGGACTGGCCGGTCACGGTTGCGGTTTCCAGCTTGGTCTGCATGTCAGCCATTTTGGACTGCATGGCCTGAACCTGCTTCATCATGTCACCGAGATTCTTCATCACTCTCTTCCACTGGTTTCAAGGTTTCGGGATCGCGCACATCGGTTACCGTACTGCCGGGAAAGCGCTTGAGGATGGCCTGCACTGACGGCTCCTCACGGGCTTCGCGGAAAGCCGATTCCCTCGCATCTTTTTTCTGGAGCGCGAGCGGCTTGTCGCCGCCCTCCTTGGCCACCAGCACCATCCAGCGGCGGCCTGTCCAGGCCTCAAGCTTGCGTGATAGTTCGCCGGGCAAGCCGGGTGAAGCGCCCTGCTCCATGGCCAGTTCAATCTGGCCGGGGGCCACGCGAATGGGCCTGACAAAGCGTTCAAGGTCGCCCTTGAGTTTCACGTCGCGCTTTTCAACGACGAGCGCAATGATATCGGCGAAATTTGAAAACGCCCGGGTTTCGGTGGGCGCCTGCGGGGCCGTTGCTTCCGGCTTCAGTGCCAGAGTGCCCACGGATTCGGCAATCGGCAGCTCGCGTTTTGCGGGCTGGGCCATGACGATAGGAGCTGATTTTTCAGCGGGTGGAGCTTGCTTCATTAATTTCAGCAGGTCTTCACCGGAGGGCAGGTCAGCCGCATGGGCGAGGCGGATGAGCACCATTTCAGCGGCAAGCAGGGGCTGGCCAGCGTAGCTCACCTCGCTGATGCCTTTCAGCAACATCTGCCAGGCGCGAGTTAAATGCGCCATGCCGAGGCGTGCCGCGTAATCGCTGCCGCGTGATTTTTCCGCTTCGGTGCGCGAAGGATCAGTCAGGGCTGAATCCTTCACCACTTTCAGCCGCGTCACCCAATGGACGAAATCGGCGAGGTCATTGAGGACGGTTTCGGGGTCGCCGCCGCCTTCATGCTGGGCTTCAATTTCGTGAATGGCCTTCGCCGTATCGCCGGTCATCACCGCGTCAAACAAATCAATGATGCGCGAACGGTCGATGAGGCCCATCATGCCGGCAACGTCGGCGGCTTTCACCTCGCCTTCGCCATAGGCAATGGCCTGGTCGAGCAGCGACAGCCCGTCGCGCACGGAGCCTTCGGAAGCACGGACAATCATGCGCAGGGATTCTTCGTCGATGGTGACATTCTCAAGGGCGGCGATGCGGGCGTAATGCTGCATGAGCAGGGCTGCATCCAGCCGCTTCAGGTCAAAGCGCTGGCAGCGCGACAGGATGGTGACGGGCACCTTGCGGATTTCGGTGGTGGCAAAGATGAACTTGATGTGCGGCGGCGGCTCTTCAAGGGTTTTGAGCAGCGCATTGAAAGCGCTTTTGGAGAGCATGTGGACTTCGTCGATGATGTAAATCTTGTAGCGCAGCGAGACAGGCGCGTAGCGCACGCTGTCGATGATCTCGCGCATGTTGTCGACGCCGGTGTTTGATGCAGCGTCCATTTCAATCACGTCCATGTGGCGCGATTCGAGAATGGCTTCACATTGCGGCGTGAGCTCCGGCATTTCGATGGAGGGCGCACCGGGGTAGTTCAGGGCGCGGGCAATGAGGCGGGCGGTGGTGGTTTTGCCGATGCCGCGCACGCCTGTCAGCATGTAGGCTTGGGCGATCCGCCCGGTGGCAACCGCATTTGTGAGGGTGCGCACCATGGCTTCCTGGCCGATGAGGTCAGCGAAATTCTGCGGACGGTATTTGCGGGCGAGGACGCGGTAGCCTTGAGCGCTCATGGTGTCTGGTGTTTCCGTCATGATGGCTCAGAATACTAGAGGTGGGAGGCTGGACGGGCAACCCGTTCCGATCTCGTTGGGGCTGCTTCCTTCCGGACCTGACCCGGTTGGCGAGCGGTACGTCCGCCGCCAACCTCCCGGGGGGTATATCGGAGTTTTGGGCTGAAAAGGCAAGGGTGGGATTCAGCCACCTTTGCCGCTGCTGTCACAGGCTGCCAATGATCTTGCGGTAGGCGTCCTCGGGGAAAGCCTTGAGGGTTGTGGTGCGCACATTGCCGCCCATGGCCAGCGTCAGGTTGAATTTCGCCAGCGTGGCGTCGTCGGGGGCCTCGATAATCGACACCATGTCATTGACCCCGGTGGTCAAATAGAATTCCCGGATTTCGCAGCCCATTTTCTTGGCGAGCGCCTTGGCGCCGTCGAGGCGGGACGGGCTTTCCCGGACGTTCTTAACGCCCTGATCGGTCCAGTTCATAAGCAGAATGTATCTGGCCATGTGGTCCTCCCATTTGCATTTCGCACAAGGGGGCGATTATCCGCCTCTCCGGCGAAACAGGGCGACAATAGCAAGTTTTTGCAGGTTTGGCGATGCGCCGGGCCTGCCCTGATTGACCTATCAGGCCCGCTCGCTTATCTGAGGGCCATGAGCCTGCGCGACATCATCACCCTGCCCGATCCGCTTTTGCGGCAAACCTCCAAGCCCGTTGCAGGCGTGGACAAGGCCACCCGCAAGCTGTTCGATGACATGCTTGAAACCATGTATGACGCACCGGGCATTGGCCTTGCCGCCGTGCAGATCGGCGTGCCGCAGCGGCTGGTGGTGATCGATCTTTCGAAAGATGGCGAGGAGCGACAGCCATTGTTCATGGCGAACCCTGAAATCATGTCGGCCAGCGAGGCGCTGAGCGATTACGAGGAAGGCTGCCTGTCCATTCCGGAATTCTATGAAATGGTCTCCCGGCCCTCCGAGGTGAAGGTGCGCTACCTTGACCGGCAGGGCGAGCCGCAGGAGATTATTGCAAACGGGGTTCTGGCCACCTGCGTGCAGCATGAAATCGACCACCTGAACGGGGTGCTGTTCATCGACTATATTTCCAAGCTGAAGCGCGACCGGGTGGTGAAGAAGTTTGTCAAGGCGCAGAAGCTGGGAAAGCTTTGAGCCGATGAAGCTCGTATTCATGGGCACGCCGGATTTCGCGGTGATCACGCTGAAAGCTTTAGTGGCGGCAGGACATGAGATTGCCGCCGTCTATTCGCAGCCTCCACGGCCCGCCGGGCGGGGACAGAGTTTGCGGCCCTCGCCGGTGCAGGACTATGCGTCGGCACAGGGCATTGAAGTCAGAACGCCAATGTCGCTGAAATCAGCCGACGAGCAAAAGTCCTTTGCTGATCTGAAAGCTGATGCGGCCGCCGTGGTTGCCTATGGATTGCTCCTGCCACAGGCGATTCTGGATGCGCCACGATTTGGCTGCTTCAATGCTCATGCCTCTTTGCTGCCGCGCTGGCGGGGCGCCGCGCCTATTCAACGCGCCATCATGGCGGGCGATGCGGAATCAGGCGTCACCATCATGCGGATGGAATTGGGGCTGGACACGGGACCGATGGTGAAGGTTGGCCGTGTTCCCATCACACCCGAAACCACCGCTTCTTCCTTGCATGATGAATTGGCGGGGCTTGGGGCGAAGCTGATGGTTGAGGTTTTGAAGCATCCGGAAAGCGCGGGAACACCGCAGCCCATTGAAGGGGTCACCTACGCCAGAAAAATTGACAAGGCCGAAACGAAAACTGATTTTACGAAAACGGCTACGGAAGTGCGCAATCATATTCATGGGCTGTCGCCGTTTCCCGGGGCCTGGTGCATCCTCGCCGGGGCGCGTGTGAAAATTCTCAAAGCGCAAGCTGCCGGTCATGCCGGGGATGATGCGCTCACTTTTGCATGCGGCAGCGGCGCCATAAAATTTCTTTCCCTGCAACGGGAAGGGAAAGGCGTGATGGATGCGGCCACATTCCTGCGCGGATTTCCCATCGCGCCCGGCACGAAGCCCGCCTGATGCCGCGCTACAAGCTCACCTTGGAATACAACGGCGCTGAATTTTACGGCTGGCAGATTCAGCTCAATGATAAAACCGTGCAGGGCGTGCTGACGGCGGCCATCGCGCAGATCAATGGCGAGCCCGCCATGGTGCAGGGGGCGGGCCGCACCGATGCAGGCGTTCATGCGCTTGGCCAGGTGGCCCATGTGGACCTGCTGCGCGATTGGGATCCCTTTGTCCTGCGCAATGCGATCAATGCGGGGGTCAGGCCGCACAAGGTTTGCGTTCTCGAGGCGGAGCTTGTGCCGGATACGTTCAATGCCCGGTTTTCCGGCACCAAGCGGCATTATCTCTACCGCATTCTCAACCGCCGGGCGCCGCCTACCCTTGATCTCGGGCAGGTGTGGTTTGTGCCGGTGGAGCTTGACGCGGGCGCCATGCATGCGGCGGCGCAGACGCTGGTGGGCCATCATGATTTTTCAACCTTCCGCGACAGCCAGTGCCAGGCGCAATCACCGATGCGCACCCTTGACCGCCTCGATGTGGCACGCTTCGGCGAATTCATTGAAATCCGCACGGAGTCGCGCTCGTTCCTGCATTCCCAAGTGCGCTCCATGGTGGGTTCGCTGAAGCTGGTGGGCGACGGCAAATGGAAAGTCGCGGATATGAACGCAGCCCTTGAGGCGAAGGACCGAACAGCCTGCGGCGCGGTTGCCCCGCCGGAAGGGCTTTATCTCATCAAGGTTGATTATTGAAATAGGCGGCGATGACCCGGCTGTAGATCACTTGCGTGGCCCGCAATTCTTCAACCGATATGTGCTCGTCAACCTTGTGGGAGGTTGCATTGGTTGGCCCAAATTCCAGAACCGGGCAATAGTTCTTGATGAAGCGGGCGTCCGATGTGCCGCCAGAGGTTGAAAGCTTGGGCACCAGCCCGGTTTCCTGTTCCACCGCATCCTGCACGAGGCCGACAAAGGCACCGGGCTCGGTGATGAAGGCTTCAGCACCTTCGTTGGAGGTGACGCTCCAGGTTCCGCCAACTTCTTCCCTGACGCTTGCCACCTGGGCATCGACCCATTGGCGCAGCGACTCGTAATCATGCTCGGTGCTGTAGCGGATGTTAAACTTGGCCGTGGCGCGGGCGGGCACGACGTTGCCCGCAGGGTTGCCCACGTCAACGGTGGTCACAGCCAGGCTTGATGGATCGAAATGGTCATTGCCGTCATCGATTTTTGCAAAAGAAATCCGGTCCAGCAGGCGCGACAGTTTCGGGATGGGATTGTCGGTATTCTGGGGATAGGCCACATGGCCCTGGATGCCTGCGACGCTTACAGCAAAACTCAGGGAACCCCGGCGGCCGATCTTGATGGTGTCGCCCAGCTTGGCCACGCATGTCGGCTCGCCCACCAGGCAATGGTCGGGAATGTGGCCATTGGCCTTCATCCATTCCAATACCTTTATGGTGCCGTTGATGGCGGGGCCTTCCTCGTCGCCGGTAATGAGGAATGAAATGGAGCCGGCGGGCTTGCCGCTGTGCTTCAGATAATCGATGGCCGCTGCCGCAAAGGCGGCAACGGAACCCTTCATGTCGGTGGCGCCCCGGCCATAGAGCAGGCCATCACTGATTTCGGCGGCAAAGGGTTCGTGCTTCCAGTTGGCCTCATCGCCCACCGGCACCACGTCGGTGTGGCCGGCAAAACACAAATGCGGCTGGGCCGTGCCGATGCGGGCGAAGAGATTTTCAACGTCGGGCGTGTCCTGGTCCTTGAAGATCAGGCGCTGGCAGACAAAGCCCTGGGCACTCAACAGGTTTTCAAGCACGGTGAGCGCGCCGCCCTCATGGGGGGTGATGGAGCGGCAGCGGATGAGGTCTTGGAGAATTGTGACGGAATCGGTGGGGGTGTTTTTCATGGGCACCAGCATAGCGGCAAAAAATACGTCCGGCCAGATTGGCCGGACGCCAATGTTTTAATCCCTGAGCAATTCATTGATCGAGGTTTTGGAGCGGGTTTTTTCGTCGACGCGCTTGACGATCACGGCGCAGTAGAGCGAGGGGCTTGGCGAGCCGTCAGCATAGGGCTTCTGCGGCAGGGAGCCGGAAACCACCACGGAATAGGGCGGCACGCGGCCCATGAAGACTTCACCGCTGGCGCGGTCGATGATCTTGGTTGACTGGCCGATGAACACGCCCATGGAAATGACCGAGCCTTCGCCAACGACGACACCTTCAACAACTTCCGAGCGCGCCCCGATGAAGCAATTGTCCTCGATGATGGTGGGGCCGGCCTGCATGGGCTCCAGCACGCCGCCGATGCCGACGCCGCCGGAGAGATGCACGTTCTTGCCGATCTGGGCGCAGGAACCGACTGTCACCCAGGTATCAACCATGGTGCCCTTGTCGACATAGGCGCCGAGATTGACGAAGGACGGCATGAGAATGGCGCCTGGTGCGATATAGGCGGAGTGGCGCACGATGCAGTTCGGCACGGCGCGGAAACCGCCGGTGCGGAAGTCCTTGGCGGTCCAGCCTTCGAATTTTGACGGCACCTTGTCCCACCATTTGGATTTGCCGGGTCCGCCGCCGGTCAGTTCCATGTCATTCAAACGGAAGGAAAGGAGCACGGCCTTCTTGAGCCACTGGTTGGTCTGCCACGCGCCATCGACCTTTTCAGCCACGCGGGCTTCGCCGGAATCGAGCATGGCGAGTGCTGCCGCGACGGCCTTGCGGATCGGCCCCTTGGTTTTCAGGGTAATCTTGTCGCGCCCCTCCCAGGCCTGTTCAATGATGGCTTGAAGATTTTTCATGCAATGCTCCCTGCTGGTGCTGCGGCAGTTTAGCCGACACGGATTTCAAGAATTCGGCGAGATCACTGGTCACGTGGTGAACATAGTCGGCCCGGCCAATGCCGTTCAGGATGTTGGCATCGGCATTGTCATCGGAGGTCACCAGAACCGTGGTCATGCCCAAATCGTGAGGCGCCTCTAGGTTGCGCGCAATGTCTTCGAACATCGCGGAGGTTTCGGGCCTGATATCGGTTTGGCGGATGAATTTTTCATAAGGCCCGCGCTCGGGCTTTGGAATGTAATCGGAATGCACGATGTCGAAAATATCGTTGAAATGCCGGGTGATGCCGAGGCGCTCCAGCACGCTTACGGCATGGGACACGGTGCCATTGGTGAAAATCAGCTTGCGCCCGGGCAGCGCGTGCAGCGCTTCATCCAGGGCAATGTTTTGGGGAACCGGGGCGTAATCGATGTCATGGGCATGGCGCAAAAAATAAGTAGGATCTACCTCATGCTCCACCATGAGGCCGCGCAGCGTGGTGCCATATTTGTGGAATAAACCCTTTTGAATGGTGCGGGCTTCCGCAGGTGCTATTTTCAGGATCTCGGAGACAAGTCCGGTCATCTTCTTGTCGATCTGGTCAAACAGGCGGCATGAGGCGGGATAGAGCGTGTTGTCGAGGTCAAACACCCAAGTCTCTATATGGTCGAAGCCCCTCATACTCCGGTCCGTGACACGCGGGTGCCAACGCCATGCGGGGTGAGCAGTTCGAGCAGCACCGAATGGGGCACGCGGCCATCGAGAATAATGACACCTTCGACGCCCGATTCAACCACGGCCACCGCACTTTCAATTTTCGGAATCATCCCGGCGGTGATCGTGCCATCGGCAATAAGGGCGGGAACATCGCCAATTTTCAATTCGCTGATGAGTTCCTTGTTCTTGTCCAGAACACCGGCCACGTCGGTCAGCATGAGAAGGCGCTTGGCCTGGATGGCGGTGGCAATGGCGCCCGCCGCGGTATCGGCGTTCACGTTGTAAGTATCGCCATCCCAGCCCACGCCGATGGGGGCGATCACCGGAATGGCGTCGCTCTTCATGATGGTTTCGAGAATTTCAATGTTGATGCGGGCCGGTTCGCCGACAAAACCAAAATCAATGCTTTCCACCTTGCCGGTTTTGGCATCGGTCTTCTGCTTCACATAGCGTTCGGCGATCATCAGGCTGCCATCCTTGCCGGAAATGCCGACAGCGCGGCCGCCAGCCTGCTGGATGGAGGCAACGATGGACTTATTGATGGAGCCCGCCAGCACCATTTCCACCACGTTCATGGTTTCCTGGTCGGTGACGCGCAGGCCTTCGCGGAACTCCGCTTTCACCGCGAGCTTGTCCAGCATGTTGTTGATCTGGGGGCCGCCGCCATGGACCACGATGGGGTTCAGTCCGCAGACTTTCAGCATCACCATGTCGCGGGCAAATTGCTGGGAGAGCTTGCGGTCAACCATGGCATGGCCGCCAAATTTCACCACGATGACCTGGTCGTCATAGCGCTGCAGAAAGGGCAAGGCTTCCGAGAGGATGCGGGCCGTTTCGGGAACAGGAATGTCGGTCATGGCAAGGATTTCCCAAGAGTTATGGCCAAGGCCTTATAGGGCAATTGCCGGGCTTGCCAAGATTGAAGTTTGCCGGGGTTAAAGAAGGCCTGCGATTTCGGCGCGGAGCTCTTCCAGGCCGGTAAATTTCTCGCTGGAGGTGGCATGGATCAGGGGAAAGGCGGCGGAACGCTTAATCGCTGCGGCCTCGATTTCCGCATAGACTTTCTCGACTTCGGCGGGCTTCAGCTTGTCGATCTTGGTGAGCACCAGTTGATAGGCCACAGCCGATTCATCGAGGAGGCCGAACATCTCCTCGTCGGCGGCCAGCACGCCGTGGCGCGCGTCAATCAGCACGAAGGCTCTCGTCAATCCGGGCCTTCCCCTGAGATAGCCGCGCAGCATGGACTGCCATTTCTTCACTTCCTTCTTCGGCGCCTTGGCATAGCCGTAGCCCGGCATGTCGATGAGGGTGAGGGCATCGGCGATGTTGAAGAAATTGAGCTCGCGGGTGCGCCCCGGGGTGTTCGAGGCTCGGGCCAATTCCTTGACCCCGGTCAGGGCATTGATAAGCGATGACTTGCCCACATTGGAACGGCCGGCAAAGGCGATTTCAACGCCTTTCTCGGGCGGCAATTGGTGGAGATCCGCCACCCCCATGATGAATGTCGAGGGGGCGGAAAACAGCCTGCGGCCCGCCAGGAGCTGGTCGCTGGTGAAGCGCGAGGTCAAGTGGTGGCCGCAGGTTTCTTTTTCAGGAAGGGCAGGCTGTCGCGGATGTTGCCGAGGAGATCAAGCTCAACCCCATGGCGCTTCATGATGTAGGACTGCTGGAGGATCGACAGGAAATTGCTCCAGGCCCAGTAGATCACCAGCCCCGCCGGGAAGCTTCCCAGCATGAAGGTAAATATGATCGGCATCCAGTTGAACAGGCTGGCCTGCACCGGATCAGGCGGCGTGGGATTGAGGCGCATCTGCACCCACATGGTAACGCCCATGAGAATCGGCCAGATGCCGAGTATCAGGATATGGGGCGGCGACCAGGGAATGAGGCCGAAGAGCGTGAACAGATTGGTGGGGTCAGCGGCGGAAAGGTCGTGGATCCAGCCAAAGAACGGCGCGTGGCGCAGTTCGATGGAGGTGAGGATCACCTTGTAGAGCGAGAAAAAAACCGGAATCTGCACCACCACCGGCAGGCATCCGGAAATGGGCGAAACTTTTTCCTTCTTGTAGAGCTCCATCATGCCCTGCTGCTGCTTCATCCGGTCATCGGGATAAAGCTCCTTGAGCTTGGCCATCTCGGGCTGGAGCTTCTTCATCTTGCTCATGGAAGCATAGGACTTGTTGGCCAGCGGGAACACCGCGAGCTTGACCAGAACCGTTGCGATCAGGATGGCGATGCCGAAGTTGCCGACGATGCTGTTGAGGAAATCGAGCAAATAGAACATGGGCTTGGTGATGAACTCAAACCAGCCCCAGTCGATCATCAGATCGAATTTGGCAATCTTGTATTTCTCGCCAATGGCCTGGATGGTTTCGACAACTTTTGCGCCGGCAAAGAGCTGGTCCTGATAAAGGCCGTTGCTGCCTGGCTGAATGATGATCGCATCCTTGGCCAGATAATCCGTCTGGTAAACGTCGCGGCCATTCTGGAGCTGGTGCTGGAAGGTTGTGGCAATGGCCCGCGTCTGGTCCGGAATCATCACCGCCGCCCAGTACTTATCGGTAAAGCCAAGCCAGCCGCCTTGTGAATCAACGCGGGTTGGTTCCTGCACGCCCAGAACATCGCTGTAGTGGATTTCCTGGAGCTTGTCTCCAAGCACCCCAAGCATGCCTTCAAAAAATACCCACCACCCGGCAATCACCGGCGTGTCCTGGCGCTGGACACGGGCATAGGGAATGAGCGCCACCGGGGCCGCTGAATTATTCTGGACGCCTTGCGTCACCGAAAACACAAAGTGATCATCAATGGAAATCTGGCGGGTGAAAACCAGACCTTCGCCATTGTCCCAAGTGAGCGTCACAGGCTTGCCGACACCCAGCACCGCATCGGCAGGCGCCTGCCACAGGGTTTTTGAATCAGGCAGCTTGGCTACGGTTCCGGTGGCGCCGACAAAACCCTGCTCGGCAAAAAACGCATTGGGGGTTCCGGCGGGCGAGAGCAAAACAATGGTGGGGCTCTTGGGATCAATGGTCTCGTGGTATTGGCTGAGATGGAGATCGTCAAGCTGGGCGCCGGTCAGGTTGATCGATCCCTGCAGTTCCGGTGTCTCGATCTTGAGGCGCGGCGAACCGGCCAGGGCCTGGTCGCGGGTCACCGGAGTTACCGCCGTGGCCGAACCCGGCACCTGGGCTGTCGTTGTTGTCGTTGTGGCGTTGGGTTGCGCGGTGGTCGTTTCCTGCCTTGCCTGTTCGGCAATGGGGATCGCGTAGAAATACTGCCAGCCGAAGATGATCGCCATGGACAGCACAATGGCCAGGATGAAGTTCTTGTTGTTGTGGTCGATCATCTTTTACCCTTGTCAGCCACTTCATTTGGCGTGGCGTGCAGCCGCTTCAAGGCCGCCGTTAAATCTTTCTGCAAATCAGCGAAATTTCTCCTGGCCGTGGCCATACGCCCAATCAGCACATAATCAAAACCGTTTTGCGCGGTTCCGGGCAGAACAAGCCGCGCGGCTTCGCGCAGGCGGCGCTTGGCGCGGTTGCGGACCACCGCATTGCCGATTTTCTTGCTACAGGTGAAGCCCAAGCGGGGCAAAGCCGAATCCTGGCGATTTAGGGCCTGAACCACCACCCCGGGCATGGCTGCCGATGGCGCTCTCGCGGCGGCAACAAAGTCCTGCCGGCGCTTGAGATGTTCCATCGTCGCAGGGTTAGGCCGAGAGCCGCTTGCGGCCCTTGGCGCGGCGGCGGGTAATCACATTGCGGCCACCAACAGTCGCCATGCGGCTGCGAAAGCCGTGCCGGCGCTTGCGAACGAGTTTGGACGGCTGGTAGGTGCGCTTCACGATAAGTCTCCGTATCTGCTGGCCACGGCCTCAAAACACCTGTATTTTCAAATACATATCACGCCATATTGCGAAGCGGGAGCGGTGCCTTCGAGGAGGGATTGTCTCACTGTCAGGAATTGGGCCGGGTTATAGGGGGAAAGCGCCGGGAAAGTCAACGCCAAGGGGGCTTCACAGGCCCTACACGGCCCCTGACTTGTTCTCAACTCGCTGTGAGAGGGGCTTTTCATGGGGAGGACGATGCGGCATGACATCCCGCATGGCCAGTCCTGCCCGTTTTACCACCGCCAAACGCTGGCTTCCCGTGGCCGTGATCATCTGCCTCATGG
>CADEEO010000001.1:41784-51400 GCA_902826365.1 uncultured Hyphomicrobiales bacterium
CGTTTTACCACCGCCAAACGCTGGCTTCCCGTGGCCGTGATCATCTGCCTCATGGTGGCTGCCTATGGCTTCGGTGTCCACGATCGGATCAGCCTGCAAAGCATTGCCGCCAACCGCGAAGAGTTGCGCCACTTTATCGCCGATAACTGGCTTCTGGCGCTGCTCATTTATATACTGGTTTACGCTTGCACCATCGCGCTTTCCATTCCGGGGGCGACACTTCTCACCATTGTGGGCGGGCTCCTGTTCGGCTGGCTCACGGGCGCCATTGCCGCTATCATGGCAGCAACAGCGGGAGCCACACTTATCTTCCTGGCAGCCAGAACATCACTTGAAGAAGCATTGACCCGCAAAGCGGGCAGCCTTGTGAACAAGATACGGGATGGCTTTGCCCGGGATGCCTTCAACTATCTCCTCTTCCTCAGGCTCACGCCGGTGTTTCCCTTCTGGCTTGTCAACATTGCCGCAGCCCTTGCCCAGGTCCGGCTCAAGACATTTGTTTGCGCCACGGTGCTTGGAATAATCCCGGCGGGCTTTGCCTTGAGCTTTGTGGGCTCGGGCCTCGACAGCCTGATTGATTCCCAGATGCTCGCCTATGATGCGTGCCTGGCGCAAAATCCAGCTAGGCCCTGCAGCTTTGATCTTTCGGTTTCGCGGATCATCACGCCGCAAATCCTCCTGGCCCTTGCGGTTTTGGGCGTTGCGGCGCTGATCCCGGTGCTGGCGAAGCGCCTGCGGGCCAAGCCATGATTTATGACCTGGCGATTATAGGTGCTGGCTCCGGCGGGCTTTCGGTTGCGGCGGCCGCAGCGCAGTTCGGTCAAAAGGTCATCCTGTTTGAAAAAGGCAAGATGGGCGGCGACTGCCTGAACTATGGCTGCGTTCCCTCCAAGGCGCTCATTGCCGCGGCAAAGCAGGCGCATGTCTTTCGCAACTCCGGCCCCTATGGAATTTCGGCCGCAGTGCCGAAGGTGGATTTCAAGAAGGTTCATGCCCATATCCGGAACGTGATTGCCGCCATTGAACCCAATGACTCCGCCGAACGCTTTGAAAAACTCGGCGTCAAGGTTGTGTTGAGTGCAGCAAAATTCCGTGATGCAAAAACTGTTGAATGCAAGGACGGCATATTTTCTGCCCGGCGCTTTGTGATTGCCACCGGTTCGCGCCCTGCCATTCCCGCGATAGCCGGTCTTGAGACAGTCCCCTATTTCACCAACGAAACAATTTTTGAAAATATGGTTTTGCCCAAGCATCTCATCATCATTGGCGGCGGCGCCGTCGGCGTGGAACTGGCGCAGGCCTATCGCCGCTTGGGTTCACAAGTTACTGTCATCGAGGCCTTCGCGCCCCTGGCCAAAGACGATCCGGAACTCACGGCAATTGTATTCGAAAGCCTGCAGCGTGATGGGGTCAAAGTTCTCTCGCAAACCACCATTAAAAAAATATCCAAATCAAAAACTGACATAATTATTGAGACTGACGGGTATGGAAAAATTGCCGGTAGCCATGTGCTTGTCGCGGCAGGACGCATGGCCAATGTGGAGGGGCTGAACCTTGAGGCGGCGGGAGTCGTCTATACAACCAAGGGCGTGACCGTAGACAAGGGTTTGAGATCATCGCAGAAACATATCTACGCGATTGGCGATGTGGCGGGCGGCTTGCAGTTTACCCATGTGGCCAACTATCACGCTGGTCTTGTCATCCGGAATGCCCTGTTCCGGCTGCCGGTCAGGAATCGCACCAGCATCATTCCGCATGTAACTTTCACCGATCCGGAACTGGCCCAGGTCGGCCTCATCGAGGCGGAAGCGCGGAAGGAATTTGGCCCGTCCATCACGGTCGTCCGCTGGCCGTTCCATGACAATGACCGGGCTCAGGCCGAAGGAAAAACCGCAGGACTGATCAAGGCCGTTGTCGGCAATAGGGGCAGGATTCTCGGGGTCGGGATCGTGGGCGCAAATGCCGGTGAACTCATCCAGCCGTGGATTCTGGCCATGACGGAGGGCCTCAAAATCCGCGCAATTGCCGGTATGGTTGCGCCCTATCCGACGCTTGGCGAAAGCAACCGCCGGGTGGCGGTAAATTATTTCTCAGGGCTTGCATCCAATAGGTGGGTGCGGCGCGTAATGAGATTATTGAGCTAGGGACGGATGCAGGAGCAGGAACCAATCCGATCGAAACAGCCCGGGGCCTTGCGCGGCCTTTCCGGCAAGGTCCTGCTGTTAACCATCATCTTCGTCATGCTGGGTGAAATCCTCATCTTCCTGCCCTCCATTGCCAACTTCCGCATCCAGTGGCTGAAAGGGCGCATTGCCCAGGCGGAAATAGCCGCCCTTGCCGCCGAGGCCGCCCCTGACCAGATTCTCTCCAGCGACCTCCGCAGCGAAATCCTGATGGGGGCCGGCGTGCTCGTCGTCTCCCTTGAAAAAGGCAAAAGTCGCAAACTGGCGCTGCGCAGCGACGGCGACTTCATGATCGACGCCAGCTTCGATCTCCGCGACACCAAATGGTACGATGCCATCACCGATGCCTTCGGCGCCATGCTGACAGGCGAAGCCCGGGTGATCGGGGTGATGGACAAGCCGCCCAACATGTCCGGCGACCTGATTGAAATAGCGCTCTACGAAGAGCCCCTGCGGGAAGCCATGTTCCGTTATGGCATCAACATCCTCCTGCTTTCCATTTTCCTTTCGCTGCTGGTGGCGGGCTTGATTTTCGCGGCGCTCAACTGGGTGCTGGTAAAGCCCATGCAGCGGCTCACCCGCAACATGGTGGAATTTGGCCAGAACCCGGAAGATCTTTCGCGCATCATCAAGCCCGGGGCGCGGCGCGATGAAATCGGCATTGCCGAACGCGAACTGCACGGCATGCAGAGCGAGCTTGCCTCCATGCTGCAGCAGAAAAACCATCTCGCGGCGGTGGGCCTGGGGGTCAGCAAGGTCAGCCATGACTTGCGCAACATGCTCACCTCGGCCCAGCTTATTTCCGACCGCCTCTCCAACGTGGAGGACCCGACGGTCCAGCGCTTTGCGCCGAAGCTCATCAGCTCGCTGGACCGCGCTATTGAATTCCTCAGCCAGACCCTGAAGTTTGGCCGGGCCCAGGAATTGCCGCCCAAGCGCGAGAGGCTGGAATTGCGTGCGTTGGCGGAAGAAGTGATCGAAACATCGGTCATCAAGGCCTCGAGCCGCATCCGGATTTTCAACACGGTGAAGCCCGGCGTGCTGGTTGACGCCGACCGTGAGCATTTAATCCGTGTGCTGACTAATCTGTCGCGCAATGCCATCCAGGCGCTGGAATTCCTGCAGGCCGAACGCGGCGATACGCCCGATGGCGCCATCATGTTGGAGGCCCGGCGCGAGGGCAGCGTCACGGTGATCGAGGTCAGGGACAATGGCCCGGGTATCCCTGCGCAGGTCCGCGAGAGCCTATTCCAGGCCTTTCAGAGCGCGGCGCGGCAGGGCGGCACGGGGCTGGGCCTGGCAATCGCGGCGGAACTGGTGCGGGCCCATGGCGGCGACATTCATTTGCAAAGCTCGACCGAAGCCGGAACCTGCTTTGTCATCACAATTCCGGACCAGGTCACGCAACTGCGGGCCGGGCGGGTGGCTGACCGCAAGGTTTCCTTCAAGGCCTAGCTCCCGGCGGGTAAGACTTGCGTTGCTCGCAGGGGCGTATTAAGGAAGCCCCCATTCCCGCTATATCGCGCGCCCGTAGCTCAGCTGGATAGAGCACCAGACTACGAATCTGGGGGTCAGGAGTTCGAATCTCTTCGGGCGCGCCATCTTTTTATCAACTTGGAGAATCCCTGGATATTTCCAGAAACTTCACGAGCTTTGACTCTGCCGAACTTAAACCGCGCTTTCTTGGAGCATTTCCGGCGGTTTCAAGTTCTCCCCTTTCGAAACTCTCCACAATCCGGGGATGGATGTAGCTCTTTCTGGTTACAGCAGGCGTGTTGGCAAGCTCTGCGCTGATTTTCCGCGCGGCGGCCGCGACAGCGCGTTTTGCAATGGCAGTTGTGCCCGGGAGGCCAAAGCCCTGGAGCTCATCCAGTGCCGTTGCCGATGCGAACAACGTTCGAAAGTCTTTTGCGGTGATGGGTTTGCCGGAACTTTCGGCAAGGTATTGATTGAGGTCTCCCGCCGTCATGGGCCGGAATCCATCGCTGGTTTTCAGTTTGAAGAGCCTTGCGCCGGGGTAAGCGCGGAGTTCTTTCAAGGCAGTCAAAAGCAATGGATCGTCACAGCTTTTCTCGATGTGTTTTCCACCCTTGCCGCGGAACGCGAGATGAAAACCATCGCCGTCCATTTTCAGGTGGCGCTTCAGCAAGGTCGAGACCCCTCTTCCCCCTTCATCACCCGCATAGGCCTCATGGCCGGCACGCAGATGCAGAAGATCGACGATGCGGGCCGCAGCCGCCAGAGGCATATTCACCGTGCCATCTGCCAGATCCCGCCTTATGCGCACCCGCAGCCGGCCCAGCACGCTTCCTATTTGGGAGAGCCGGAAGGCTTTCGCAGCAGCGCGCACCTCCACCCATTCCGGATGGTAAATGTATTGCAAACGTCCCGCTGCATCCCTTCCCACGGCTTGCAAATGGGCGTCCTTTTCCGTCGCAATGCGGACATCATGCCAGGCTGGCGGAATGACGAGATCATTAATTCTTTTTAAGTGCGTTCGTGAAATGACGCGCTTGGAATCGTCAATAAAGGAAAAGTTTGCACCTTTCCTTGAGCGCTTGATGCCCAGCCCGTCCGCCGTGATACGTCGGATTCCTAGGTACTCAATCGCATTTTCCTCGATTGCCGCTGATTCATCTGCGCTTGCCACAAGCATCCCCTTTGGCCGGGGACTAAAACCCGGCCTCCGGCAACCTAGAAAGAAGACATAAAGAAAAAGTTCCTGTTTGCAGAAACTTCCAAGTTCACTGGTCATTTCTGCTAAACGATTAATGCATCGTTAAATGCACCGCAGGACTTGCTGTGGCGACGGTGCGGCACTTCGAGTTACGCCAGGAAAATACCGGGCAGCGGCTCTGGAGCCTGAAGCAGTACCAGACGAGCAGGCTTGCCGCGACCATTTCGCCGCCGTCTTCAAGCGTACCCAGCATGAAATCCAGCACCGGGTCCGCCTTGTGAAGAGCGTGGAACAGATCGAACGCCACGCCAAAAAGGCCAAGGATAGCCGCAAGTGCTGTAAGCTCCATGAAGGTACGCTTGACGTTCCTGTCAGCTCCGAGTTGGGCTGCGAACACCAAAATGGCGAGTGCGGCGGCGGCCGAAACGAGCATCACAAGGTCTCCAAAATCCACAGGCTCCAGGCCCAGCGGCAGTTTGAAATCGACGCGCGAGGCAACCAGGGCGCCCACGGATTCGTGAACGGCAAGGCAATCATCAGCCAGGAAATAGAGAAACACGGAGCTCCAGGACGCGAAGCGCCAGGCCCGGTTTTTCGCTGCAAACCAGCCGAGCAGGATCGCCGCCCAGAGGTATTTCGTGTATTGGAAGACTTCGCCGTAACCGCCTTCGGTATCAATCCTGAGGGCAAGGTTCGGTGCGTCGAACCACCACCGCAGCGCGTGGAGCGCAATGAAAATCAGATCAGTCGCCACCAGAAGGACGAGGATAAGCTTGGCGTTGTCTGTCCGGTATTGATAAGGGCCGGAAGGTTCCGGAACTTGGCAGCCGTCTATCATCCGGCCTTGTTTACTTGGCCGGGGGCAAAGGGTCCAGCATGGGCTGGCAAGCTTACGCCATTCAACGCCTTTCCAAAAAATGCTCCCCAATGCCTGCGTCCTGGCCCGGCGCCGTCCTTTCCATTGAAAATCAGGCCAATTGCCGCGCCGGATAGGTTACCGAGCCGGAGGCCGCAATGCAGGCGCCTTCCGTCAATTTTGCCGGCTCGATTTTGTCCCGTCCCATCAAGTGAAAGACGCTCTCGCCGCGCGCGATCAGATGATCGGCGATGATGCGCCGGTGACAGCGCCACCAGACGGCTTCGGAACACATCATGGCGCATCGGCGCTCACGCCCCAAGGCGATCAGCCGGTCAAGCCCGGCGCGAAAGGACTCCGTGAGCGCGTAGTCGGCATAGTTGTGGAAACTCTGGTTTTCCCAGAATCCATTCAGCTCTTGCGGAACGAGCTTGGCCTTGCCGCGCAGCCCGCCCAACTCAGTTATGTGCTCGTACTCGACCTGGAACGCAGCCAAACTCCCCGGCAGGGCATCCCTATTGTATTGCGGATTGGTCCGCGACTTCGGAACAGTTCTTATGTCCGCGACCAAGACAACCTGCGCAAGGCGCAGCACGTCAACGAATTCTTCCAGCGTGCGGGTTGAATGACCGACCGTATAGAAGGGGGGCTTCATCCCTCCAGCTTATCCGCGGTTCTGGTCAGCGCACCGCCCTTATGCGCCGCAATATGATCGGTCTTGTCGCTTTTTATTTCATACTGGGGATCGTCTTTGGACGCGTGCCGCGTGTGGCCCTTGTAGTCAAAATCCCTGGTATGGATCGCCTTGATCGTTCCGCTAACCCGGCCGGCTTCGGAATTCCAGGTCACATGATCACCGATCTTGAATCTTTCGCCCATCTTTTGTCCCTACCTGCGGAACCTTAATTCATAAACGCAGCCAAAGCAGAACTGGTTCCGCGCTGCCAGATTCGGGACATTGAGAAATTCTTGTGCACGTCATTCAACCGAACGGTTGACAATCTAAAAGCCCTCGCCTATATTCAACCACATGGTTGAATTACAGTCACTTCAGATGAATTCCGTCTTTCACGCCCTGGGCGATGCGACGCGGCGGCGGATGCTGCGTGATCTCGCCGGCGGCGAGCGCACCGTGGGCCAGCTTGCGGAGCCCTTCGCCATCTCTTTGGCGGCCGCTTCAAAGCACATCAAGGCGCTGGAAAGCGCCGGGCTGATCCGCCGCGAGGTGCGCGGCCGCACCCATGTTTGCCGTCTTGATCCCGGGCCGCTCGCCAGCGCCCATGAGTGGCTGAATTTCTACGAGCGCTTCTGGACCAACCGGCTGGACGCGCTCGACCGCCTGCTGCGCGAAGAGGACGCACGCCAATCCCCCAAATCCAAAAAAGGAGACGACAAATGAACGACGCCGCAACGCTTGACGCCTATGGCGTGCTAACCGAACCCACTACGCTGAAGATCCAGCGCCTTCTGCCCGGCCCCATCGAGCGCGTCTGGGCCTATCTCACGGAGAGCGAGCTGCGCCGCAAGTGGCTGGCAGCGGGCGAGATGGAAATGAAGGTGGGTTCCACCTTCACATTCACGTGGCGCAACGCCGAGCTCAGCACAGCGCCCAGCAAGCGGCCGGACAGTTTTCCCGACGAGCATACTTTGGAGAGCCGGATCACCGAGCTTGATCCACCACGCAAGCTCGGCATTGCCTGGGGTCGCAGCGGCGGCGTCTCCTTCGAGCTGGAACCAAAGGGCAGCAAGGTGCTGCTCACTCTCATCCACCGCCGCCTGCCCGACCGCCCAACCCTGCTGATGGTCAGCGCCGGCTGGCACATGCACCTCGACGTCCTCGCCGCGCGCACGGCAGGCAAGGAGCCGCCGCCATTCTGGGAGGGCTGGAGCCGCCTCAAGGAAGAATACGACCAGCGCCTGCCGGCCTGATTGAACTCAAATCACACTACAGGAGATAGCCATGAAAGATCACAACTTCACCACGGCCTTCACGGTCGATCAAACGCCGGAAGCAGCTTTTGCCGCCATCACCAATGTCCGTGGCTGGTGGTCGGAAGACATCGAGGGCCGCACCGACAAGCTTGGCGCCGAATTCAACTACCGCTTCCGAGACATCCACCGCTGCAAGATGAAGATAACCGAACTGGTCCCCGGCAAGAAAGTCGTTTGGCGTGTGCTGGACAACTACTTCAATTTTACCAACGACGAGACCGAATGGACGGGCACGGACATTGTTTTTGAAATCTCCCGGAAGAGCGGCAAAACCGAAGTGCGCTTCACGCATGTGGGCCTGGTTCCCGAATATGAGTGCTACCACGCTTGCACGGACGGATGGAGCACTTACACCAATGGCAGCCTGCGGGACCTGATTGCAAAAGGCAAAGGGCAGCCCAATGTGGGCGAGCCCATGAATGAAACCGAACGGGCCCTTGCTCTCTAAAAATTTGAACTGCAGAATCGGCTGAAGGAGTCATGCCATGACCAATACGTCCTATCGCTGGGTGATTGTCGCTGCCGGGGGCCTTTTGGGCTGCCTGGCATTTGGCGCCATGTTTTCATTGCCGGTTTTTCTTCTGCCCATCTCACAGGACACAGGATGGTCCGTCACCGGCGTGTCGAGCGCCATGACCATCGGCTTTCTCGCCATGGCATTCGCGAGCATCGCCTGGGGCAGCCTGTCGGACCGCCTGGGAGCCCGGATGATAGTGTTGATCGGGTCGGCGATTTTGGCTGCAAGCCTGTTTCTGGCGAGCCTGGCCACATCGCTTCTTGTTTTCCAGCTCATCTTCGGCCTGGCTGTCGGAGGGGCGGTCGCCGCCATCTTTGCGCCGCTAATGGCCTGCGTGACCGGCTGGTTCGACACGCATCGGAGCCTCGCGGTTTCGCTCGTCTCCGCCGGCATGGGCATGGCGCCGCTCACCATGTCGCCCTTGGCGGCCTGGCTTGTGTCTATCCATGATTGGCGAACCTCGCTGCAAATCATCGCAATCCTTGTCGCAGCCGTGATGATCCCGGCGTCGTTGCTGATACGCCGTCCACCCGCTTTGGATACTGAAAATAATGTTGCTTCGACGGATGAAGAGCCGCAATCCGCCATGACCTTGCAGCAGGTCATCCGGTCGCCGCAATTCATCATCCTGATGCTGACGAATTTCTTTTGCTGCGCCACGCACTCGGGCCCGATTTTTCACACGGTGAGCTACGCCATAAGCTGCGGCATCCCGTTGATCGCCGCGGTTTCGATCTACAGCGTGGAAGGGCTGGCGGGCATGGGCGGCCGGGTCGCCTTCGGCATCCTCGGAGACCGCTTCGGCGCCAAGCACATTCTGGTCGGAGGGTTGCTGCTCCAGGCCTTCGGGGCGCTCGCTTATTTCTTTGTCCGCGATCTCGGCGCGTTTTACGCCGTGGCGGCGCTGTTCGGCTTTATCTATGCCGGCGTGATGCCGCTCTATGCCGTCCTGGCGCGGGAGAATTTCCCGCTGCGGCTGATGGGCACCGTCATCGGCGGAATGGGAATGGCCGGCGGTTTGGGCATGGCAACCGGCCCCGTGGCTGGAGGCTTGATCTTCGACAGCTTCGCCAGCTACGGGTGGCTCTTTATCGGCTCCTTTGGCATCGGCATCGGAGCCTTCCTGATCGCCATGACCTTCAAGCCATTTACGAAAACCCAGCCAGCGCTGGCACCTGCTCAATGACGCGAAGCGCGTGACGCGAGTGCGAGTGCCATGATGATCAGGACGCCTGCGACCGTGAAGGTGATCCGCATGCCGGTCGCAACAGCTTCGGGACCCGCTGTTGTGATATCGGTTGCCGCTGATGCGAACGCGAACACGGCGCCCATAAGGGATGCGCCGGTGATGAGACCGAGGTTGCGCGACAGGTTGAGCAGGCCGGACATGA
>CADEEO010000001.1:51500-67844 GCA_902826365.1 uncultured Hyphomicrobiales bacterium
CGGGCCAATCGACATGACGAGTCCGACAAGAGCCGCATCAAGCATGAGTGCGCGCGAGAGGTAGAATGGACCCACCACCAGCGTCGCCATCATCACGGTCGCAACGAGCGCGCTGATCATGAGGCTTGCGCTCAAGTGCGGATCGCGGAACATCACCAGGCGTAGCAAGGGCGATGCGGCGTTCTTCTCGACGAATATGAAGAGAACAACACCGAAGGCAGCGCTGAGCAGCAAGCCCATATTGAGCACATCGAAATTGCCGCGCCCCATCGTCATGGCGAGTGCATAGGCGCCGAGCGTCAGCGCCAGCAGCAGCGCGCCCATCACGTCGAAGCGGGTTCGATCCGCCTTCGGATTTCTGGCATCAACGGGCAGGTGGCGATAGGCGAGAAGGAATGCCAGAAGGCCCAGCGGGACATTGACGATAAAGATCGCCTGCCAGCCAAGTGCGGCGATCAGAACGCCGCCGAGCGATGGGCCAAGTGCCGTGCCAATGGCGGACATGGTTCCGAGCAGCCCCATGGCGCTGCCGATCCGGTTCTTTGGAACCGTCTCGCCGACAAAGGCCATGGTAAGGACCATCATGATGGCTGCTCCGAGGCCCTGCGCGGTGCGCGCAACAATCAGCAGCCCGAGCGTGGGTGTGGCGGCGCAGAGAGCCGAGGCCAGCGTGAAGAGGGCGATGCCGGCCAGCAGCAAGCGCCGGCGGCCGGTGATGTCACCGAGCCGGCCGACGCTGACAATGAGAGTGGTAATGACGAGCAAATAAGCCAGCACGATCCATTGGATGTCCTGGAAAGAGGCATTGAAGGCTTGCGCCAACGTCGGCAAGGCGACATTGGCGATGCTGGTGCCGAGCGACGGCAGCAGCATGGAGAGCGAAAGACCGACCAATGCCCAGCGGACCTGAGGTCCCTGCTCCCTTCTGGCGACGGCTGTCATGACCTGACCAGGCCATTGACGATCCGGCGCGCGACCGGTGCGGCAACCAAAACAATGGGAAAGGCAATGAGCCAGGACAGGAGCCAGGCACCGATCCAGAGGCTGAAAAAACCATCAACCGGTCCCGCATTGCGAAAAGTGGAGATGCCGGAGACGACGAAGGACATCAGGGACGAGAGAACGAAACCAAAAAGGATGGGGGCAAAACGGGCAGGCATAATGGGATAACTCCTTGAATTGAACTGCCCCCTACCTAGTCTTTCACCAGATATGGCGGAAGACGCACTATTTGCACTTTATTCGTGCATTTAACGCCATATTACAATACAGTCACCCAATGCCGAGGCCCGATCTCAACCTGCTTGTCACCCTGGACGTGCTGCTTGCCGAAGGCAGCGTGGCGCGCGCCGCCAAAAGGCTACGGCTTAGCCCCTCGGCGATGAGCCGGGCGCTGGCCCGGTTGCGGGAGACGACGGGCGATCCATTGTTGGTCAGGGCCGGGCGCGGCCTGGTTCCCACCCCCCGGGCGCTCGAACTCCGCGAACGGGTTGGCCGGCTCGTTGAGGATGCCGAAGCGGTTCTCCGCCCTGCCGAGATGCTCAATCTCGGCAAGCTTGTCCGCACTTTCACATTGCGGACCAGCGAGGGATTCGTGGAAACCTTCGGGCCAGGCCTTATTGCGCGCGTGGGCAAAGAAGCTCCTGGCGCGCGACTGCGCTTCGTGCTGAAGCCGGACAAGGACAGTGCCGCACTTCGCGATGGAACGGCCGATCTGGAAACTGGCGCAGTGGGCCGGACGACGGGTCCGGAGTTGCGGGCGGTGGCCTTGTTCCGCGACCGTTTCATTGGCGTGGTGCGCGTCGGCCACCCGTTGAGCCACGGCGAGATCACTCCCGCACGCTATGCGTCGGGCCAGCACATCGGTGTTTCGCGGCGGGGCCTCGACAAGGGACCTGTCGATGAAGCCCTGGTCCCGTTCGGGCTGGAGCGCGAGATCGTCACGATCGTCGGCGGCTTTTCGAGCGCGCTGGCATTGGCCCGGGCCTCCGACCTGATCGCCTGCGTTCCCGAACGGCACACCGGAAAGCTGCGTGCCGGCATGCATAGTTTTCCGCTTCCGGTCGCCCCGCCGGAGGTTACGGTTTCATTGCTCTGGCATCCGCGGCTTGATGCGGACCCGGCGCATCGCTGGCTGCGTGGCTGTGTCCGGGACATTTGCAATGATGTGATAAATTCATGAGGATTGCGGTGGAACAACTTTACTGGCCAGGCTTTAGGTTCGCATGTACCGTTCATGGATGAACTTGATGATGCTCGCGGCGGAATCCCAGCAAGTGATCTGGCTGCGGATGATGCGGCTTGCGGCGGGCGGTGCGTTGGCCAAGCGCGAAACCCACCGGATGGTTCAGGAAAAGATCGTGGCGGCGGGCCTGGAAAGCGGCCGCATGGTTCTGGGAGCAACAAGCGACAGCGTGGTCAAAAGATACCGGAAAAAGGTGAGAGCTAACGCGCGCCGTCTCTCGCGCTGAATGTCAAATCACTTGATGCGGCCAACCACAACAATCTTCCCCGTCGTTGCACGCACCTTCAGATTTACAGTGTACTTGGCACGCTGCTTCCGGGCGGTGAACTGATGGAATTTGCCGCCACATTTTATGGTCCGGATATTGCGGTAGCCTTCATAACGAATGACACCGCGGGCATCGCTGCATGTCAGCGTGCTGCGTGTACTGCCATTTGGCAACTGCAGGATTGGCGAAGGAGTGCCTGATTGGTCATTCAGGTCGCGCGGCAGGATCAGCTTGCGGGCCGGCTCCCCCAAGGGATTGTTCCTGATGCTGGGCGCGGGCGGCCTTGCAAACAGTTGCCGGGGCCTGCAATTGGGATCGTACAATTCGCAGCGGTTGGTTGCGGGATTTGAACCCGGCGTGTCGAATAGTGAACCGGCAATGGCTGGCGCCGTTGCGAGCAGGATTGCGAACGCCACTACAGCAAAATGTCTGAACACCGTGTTACTGCACTCCAGGAGTCAGCCGTTCTTTAACGGGAACGGGCGCCGCCACGTCCTTTACCATTTTTCGCAATCCGGTCAGGCAATTTCTTGATCGCTTTCATGGCGCCCTGATTGCGGTGCAGAACCCCTTCGCGCAAGACCTTGGTGGCGGCATCCTGCTTCAGGTTGGGATCGGTCGGGATTGCCGCGGTTTCTTTCGTGGCCTTAACACCTTCGCGCACCGGCTGGCCATCGTCATGGCGGGCAACTTCGGCAAACTTGGCAAGCGCTTCGGGCCTTGAACCTTTCGGGTCATTCATCATGGCATTGTCCTTTGCTGGATAAGTTTGGGATTTAACGCCGGAAATCACTGAAAGGTTCCGCGCGGGCCAGGGGCCGCCCTATAGCAAAAGGCCCCACCACTTTTTTCAGCAGCAGAGCCTCAGGAGAGTTTCGGTCAGAAAGCGTGGTGAAAGCAGGCGCCGCCTTGCCATCATGCTGAAGGACCCGCATGGCGGCGGCGGAAGGCGCGCTCCTCCAGGGCCACAGCGGCGTTCACCGTCAGCGGGAGGCCGGCGGCCCATTGCACTTCATCGCGGGTGACGCCGATATCGCGCAGCATGTAGTCGTCGAAGTCGGCAAGGACCGTAATCCGGCGCTTGGCCTTCCAGTTCCGCGCCACGCGGCGCAGGAACGGAACAAGGCCGAATTCGTCTTGGGAAATGGCTTGGCTCAGAACATAGTCTCTCATGGCACAATCCTCCAGAACCCCAGAAAACTGATTTTTCCTGGGTAAAGCCACCCGAAAGCGGCTCAAAAATCACGTTTGTGATGACCCTTTATCGAAGATTTCTATTGATTAGTCCAACGAATGTATCTTATAGTATCCATCAGTAATGTTGATGATACGAGATAAGCCATGATCCCAAATCTTGATGTCGATTTGTTGAAGACGTTCCTCGCCATTGCCGATAACGGCAGCTTCACGAAGGCGGCCGAGGAGGTTCACAAAACCCAGTCGGCGGTGTCCATGCAGATGAAGCGGCTGGAGGAACTGGTGGGCAGCCCGCTGTTTGCGCGGGATGGCCGGATGAGCCGCTTCACCCAGGACGGCGAGCGGCTGGTGGACTACGCCCGGCGCATCGTGGCGATCAACGACGAGGCGATTTATGCTTTTGCCAAGCCGGATCTCACCGGCACCATAAAGTTCGGCACGCCCGATGATTATGCCGAAAGATTCCTGCCGGAAATCCTGGCGCGCTTTGCCCGCACCCATCCCCTGGTGACGGTGGACGTGGAATGCCTGGGCAGCGGCGAATTGTTCGAGCGCTGCAAGCGCGGCGAAATGGACCTGTCGCTTGTCACCCATGGCTGCGACATTGTCACCGAGGAGCCGGTGCGGCGCGAAAAGCTGGTGTGGGTCACGTCCACACGCCACCACGCGCATATGGCGGAAGTCCTGCCGCTTGCGGTTTCGCATGCGGGCTGCGGCTGGCGCAGCATGGTGCTGCGGTCGCTTGACCAGCAGCAGAGAAAATTCCGCGTGGCTTATTCAACGCCCAATTCAAACGCAGTGAATGCGGCGGTGCTGCAAGGCCTCGCGGTGGGCGCCATCCCGGAATTGTGCCTGCGTCCCGGCATGCGCATTCTCACCGAGAAGGACGGGTTTCCGTCGCTCGGCACCTTTGACATCGGCCTGGTGCGCAAGCCCGGCAAGGCCAACAAGGCCATTGAAGCGCTGGCGCGCCATGTGACGGAAAGCCTGTCAACCCTGCAAGGGC
Source organism: uncultured Hyphomicrobiales bacterium (assembly GCA_902826365.1). Taxonomy (GTDB): domain Bacteria; phylum Pseudomonadota; class Alphaproteobacteria; order Rhizobiales; family Aestuariivirgaceae; genus Aestuariivirga. Next base: position 56,217 of record CADEEO010000001.1, read on the forward strand.
AGTTGATTGCCGCTGAATAGCGCGGACCTATCTAGACCGTCGCTTCTATTGGCTCCGAAAGCTTGGCGTTTGAGCGCGCGGCAATCAGGCAGCCGGCGATGATCAACCCTGCGCCAATCAGGGTGGTCCACACCACGCCTTCATCAAAGAACACCCAGCCCAATAGAATTGCCCAAACGAAGGCGGAATACTCGGTGGGGATCAGATACTGCGCTTCGGCGCGGGCGTAGGACCAGCTCATGAGAAACTGGCCGCTCAGCGACAAGGCAGTCACGCCCACCAGCGCAAGCCAGTGCTCCTGCGCCAATGTAACGGCAAGCCAAGGCGCGGGCAGAAGGAAAAATATGGCCAGCAACAGGCTTTGAAAGAACATGATTTCGGTGGGCTTTGCCAGCTGGGCCTGCTTTCTGGCCAGGATCAAATTGAAGGCATAGAACAAGGTGGAGAGAAGAACGGCTATTGTTCCCTGCATGGTCTCCCGGGAATACTCCACAAGCTCAAACTGGCCGCCCATGATGAAGGCAACGCCCACCATGCCTGCCAGCGATGCCCAGATGGCTGGGCGCCCTATGCGCTCGCCCAGGAATACGGCCGCAAGAAAGAGCGCGAGCAGGGGCGCTATAAAACTCAGGCCGATGGCATCGGCGAGCGGCAGCCTGGCAAGGCCCCAGAAGAAAGTCAGCAATACGATAGCAATTAAAACGGAGCGCAGAACATGGAGCTTGAGCACGGACCTTTGCGGCCAGGCCCACGGCCCCGAAAACCAAACGGAACCCGAGACGACCGTGGCCAGCATGCTCCGCCAAAGCACGACATTGTAAACGCCCAAGGTGATGACCAGCGTCTTCATGGCCGCATCCATCCCGGACAGAATGAATATGGCGAATGAGCATACAATTACGGGCGCTGCAGGGGTGCGGGCATTCATCTAGCGGGAAACTTTCGTTGGCATGCTTTAGATTCTAAAAATCCCGCCAGAAGCGGGATGTTCATGGAAGTGCTGGAAAATTGACGGCGGAGCGAAGAGGAAATAATCCCAGACGCGCCATTTGGAACAAATACAACATCCTGCATGATCATGGTAGGCGGTTTTTTTACGATGCTTGCGCCTCAACACAAAGGGCTGGCAAGCGACTCATGCGCTAATTGCAAACCGCCCTCACCTGTGTGCTTCAAGCTTTCCCCGGAGAACCAAATTCCTGGATCATTTTTGCCATCTGCACGTCATTCAGCCCTTTGCCGACATTGAGGCTGAACAGCGTCACGTTCTGGGAGTCCAGCCAACTGTGAACCTTTGTGCTGCTGGGCACTTTTCTCGCCATGGCGCCGGCCAGATGCGCCATGAAAAAAAGCCAGACATCATCGGCCGTAGGGCATAGCGCCAGGAACGCGCCCTGATTTGCGGTTTTGCGATGGAGAGCCCCGGGCGGATACAGAACGCCGCCCACCCCGGTCGGGAAAATAAGCTGCGAAGCCGGTTCGCAATCAATTTCAATAGTCCATGCGGGATACGGAAGGGGCTGGCCGTTCCCGTCCAGCACCACTTTATGGGCCCGGTGGCAAAGCACTTCCAGCCGGGACGGGTGGAATTCAGAAGCCAGCTCATCGAGCCACCCGCGCCAATAATAGGTGTCGTCATCGGCTGTCGCGATGAAGGCGTCGGGCCATTTTTCCAGCGCGGGAATGATTTTTTTGTAAGAGCGCAAGTCGGCGCAGGTCTCGATTGCAAGGCCATCGCCGCGAAGCGCCAGGACATTTTCCGGCAGCAGGGCAAAATCATTTTCGGCAACCCAAAGAACAACCGCGTCCGGCGCAATTGATTGGGAGAGGAGGGTTTTCAGGGTGCGGGCAAGCGTCGGGAATCTCGGCGGATACGAGGTCAGCGAAACAACCAGTGGCTCGGGCATCGCATGCCTGCGGCGCGGCATATGGCGCCGGAAAGACCAGCGCAGCCACGTGCACAACCGCAAAAAGAAATCACGCAGCCGCAACCGGAGCCAGCCTTGTTCTTTTGGATCCAATGCTCTTGACATGGGGGCTTTCTAAACGCGCTTGCGGATGATCTCAAGCCGCAGTGCCTTGGCATTGGAGTTTGCCGGCCAAGCCATGGGTGATCTTTGAGGTGCGGAGGCTGGTGGAGCGAAGGGGGATCGAACCCCTGACCTCGGCATTGCGAACGCCGCGCTCTCCCAACTGAGCTACCGCCCCGGCCGGGTGCTGTTCTAGAGACAGGCCCCAATCCCGTCAAGGCAACAGCTTGCGCTTCAGGGCCTTCGGCCTTACATGTGGCCGACGTCGCAACCAACCACGCAGGCACCATGGAACATCCGGTCATCTGGCTCATTCTGACTGTGCTCAATCTCTATTTCTGGGTGATCCTGATCACCGTGATCATGAGCTGGCTCATCGGCTTCAATGTCATCAATGGCTCAAACCCTTACGTGCGGCAGATCAGCTATGCCCTGCACCGGCTGACGGAGCCGCTGCTTGGCCCCATCCGACGCGCGCTGCCCGATCTCGGCGGGATTGACATTTCCCCCATCGTCCTGCTGCTCGCCCTGCAATTCCTGCAATATCTCATCGTTTACTATGGTTCCCGCCTGCTGTGAGCGGGCCGCTGAGGCGGAACCTGCTCGCCGTCCGGGTCACGCCCAAGGCCTCGCGTAATGAAATCACCGGGCTTTACCGGGCGGCTTCCGGGGCGGTGTCGCTCAGCGTCAAAGTAACGGCGGCACCCGACAAGGGCCAGGCCAACGCGGCGGTTATCAAGGCGCTGGCCAGGGCCATGATGGTTTCCAAATCGACCTTCCATCTTGTCAAAGGCCAGGCAGACCGCAATAAGACGTTTGAAATCACCGGACCCCTCCACCCCATTGAGGCCTTCCTCGCCTCGCTCACAGAAACAGGACAACCAGATGGCGAAGATCATTGACGGCAAGGCTTTTGCGGAAGGCTTGCGCGGCCGCATGGCGAAAACCGTGGCCGAACTCAAATCCAGGCACGGGCTGACACCGGGGCTGGCGGTGGTGCTGGTGGGCGAAGACCCGGCCAGCAAGGTCTATGTGGCCAACAAGGCAAAGCAGACCGTCGAGGTCGGCATGAACAGCTGGGAGCACAAGCTGGATGCGGCAACGCCGGAGGCGACGCTTTTGGCGCTGGTTGAAAAGCTGAACACGGACCCGGCCTGCCATGGCATTCTGGTGCAGTTGCCGCTGCCCAAGCATATTGATTCCGACAAGGTTCTGGGCGCCATCAATCCGGACAAGGATGTGGACGGTTTTCACGTGGTGAATGTGGGCAGGCTTTCGACGGGACAGGACTCGTTGGTGCCCTGCACCCCGGTGGGTTCCGTGATGCTGGCGAAGGACGCGCTGGGTTCTCTCGCAGGTCTCGAAGCGGTGGTCATCGGGCGCTCCAACATTGTGGGAAAGCCTGTGGCGCAATTGCTGCTGGCGGAAAACTGCACGGTCACCATCGCGCACTCCAAAACCAAGGACCTACCATCGGTGGTGCGCCGCGCCGATCTGGTGATCGCCGCGGTCGGCCGGGCCGAAATGGTGAAGGGCGACTGGCTGAAGCCCGGCGCCTGCGTCATCGATGTGGGCATCAACCGCATCGAGCGTGACGGCAAGGGCAAGCTGGTGGGCGACTGCGATTTCGCCAGTTGCGAGAAAGTGGCGGGCGCGATCACCCCGGTTCCCGGCGGCGTCGGCCCCATGACCATCGCTTGCCTCTTGCACAACACTGTTCGTGCGGCTTGCGCTCAAAAGGGCATCGCCATCCCGAAGATGTGACGGCCGCTATTTCGCGATAATCGCGCGCAGCATCCAGACGGCCTTTTCGTGGAACTTCATGCAGTCCACCAGCATGTCGGTGGTCACGATGTCTTCGGCCTTTTCGCTTTCGCCGGCCACTTCGCGGGCGTGGGCTGCGGCTTTTTCATGCAAAACAGCGAGCTGTTCCACCATGTGCGGAATGTCGCCGCCGGTCACCTTGGCATGCAGGGCAAATTCCTTGTTGACGCCGTCGACCGGAACTTCGGAGCCCAGGGCCCGCATCCGCTCGGCAATGATGTCGAGGCTTTTGAAAAGCTCATTGTAATGTTCATCGGTCAGCTTATGGACCGAGAAGAAAATCTGGCCCTTGACGTTCCAGTGCACGAGCTGGGTGGTGAGCAGGAGTTCATAGGTCGAGGTCAATACGCCGCCGAGCAGGCCCGCGATCTTGCGGCGGTCCTTGGCGTCGATATCGGTGTTGCGGGTTTCAAGAATTTTGGACACTGCCATGGTGAACTCCTTCGGTGATGTTGGTTTGGCCACGGAAGAAACGCTTCAAGCCGGCAAAAGTTCCCAAGCAATGCAACAGGCGGTACGGCCTCGATTCCCGTAAAAATTGACTTCCCCAGCGCCCGGCCTACAAACGAGTGCCGTCGTTTCTTTCAATTCCACGACGCAGAAAAACAACAGGGAGGAACACATGTACGCATTTTCAACCCGGCGCCTGGCGCTGGTTTCAGGCCTGGCCCTGGCCCTTGGCTTCGTGGGGGCGGCCACGGCCCAGGCCGACGAGCTTGACGACATCACCAAGGCAGGGGTGATCAAGGTCGGCATTTTTGAAGACTTCCCGCCATTTTCCTCGGCCGGCACCGATCTCAAGTCGCAAGGCTATGATATCGATGTGATCAATGCCCTGGCGAAAGCCCTCAACGTCACGCCGGAACTGACCGGCATCACCGGGCAGAACCGCATTCCCTCGCTCACCGAACACAAGCTCAACCTGCTGGTGAGCGTTGGGGTAAGCGACGAGCGCAAGAAAGTGGTGGCCTTCACCGCGCCTTACGCGCCTTACTCAATTGACGTGATGGGTCCCAAGGCGCTGGCCGTGAAGGGGCCTGCCGATCTGGCGGGCAAGTCGGTTGCGGTCAACCGCGGCACGCTGGAAGACACTTCGGTCACCGAAGTGGCCCCGGTCGGCACCGACATCCAGCGCTTCAACGACTACAATGGCGTGATCTCGGCGTTCCTGTCGGGACAGGTGCAATTGATGGTGGTGGGCAACGACGTGGGTGCCGCAGTTCTGGCCAAGCAACCCGACATCGAACCGGAATCGAAATTCCAGCTCCTGAATTCACCCTCGGCCATGGCCATCAACAAGGGCGAAGACCGGCTTCTGGCCAAGATCGATGAGGCGCTGGCTGCGATGAAGAAGGACGGAACGCTCGACGCCATTTCGAAGAAGTGGCTGTTCATTCCGCTGCCGCCGGAACTCTGAGCCCAGCATGGGCTATGAGCTCGATTTTGGAGCGCTGCTCCAATATCTGGGTTTGTTTCTCGAAGGCACGGCGGTCACGCTTGGCTTGACCGCCGTTGCCTCGCTGTTTGGCATCGCTCTCGGCATCGCCGGGGCCTGCGCTTTCCGGAGCAAGCATCTGTGGCTCAGGCGGGTGATCGCGGGCTATGTCGAATTGATCCGCAACACGCCCTTTATCGTGCAGATGTTTTTCCTGTTCTTCGGCCTGCCCAGTATCGGGCTCCGCCTAAGCGCGCTGCAGGCGGCGGCACTGGCGATGACCATCAATCTCACCGCCTATGCCATAGAAATTTTGCGCGCCGGGCTGGAAGCGGTGCCGCCGGGGCAACGGGAAGCGGGGCGCAGCATGGGCCTCAGCCCGCTGCTGATCTTCGGCTTCATCGTTCTGCCGCAGGCGCTCGCCAACGTCTATCCGGCGCTGGTGGGGCAGATCACCATCACCATGCTTGAATCCGCCGTGGTCTCGCAGATCGCCGTGGTCGATCTCACGCACGTCGCTGACTACATCCAGTCCCGCAATTTCCGTTCCTTTGAAACCTACCTGGTGATCACGCTGATCTATCTGGTGCTGGCGGTTCTCATGCGCCGCATGCTGGCGCTTGCCGGGCGGCAGCTTTTTGCAGGCCGCGTGCGATGACCGATTTCACCCTGTGGGATCTCGTGCGGAACCTGTTGCTGGCAAGCCGCTGGACCCTGCTGCTGTCGGCCATCGCCTTTGCCGGCGGCGGCATCGTCGGCTTGGCCCTGCTGCTCGTTCGCATTGGCCGCAACAAATATGGGCGCAAAGCGGTGATGCTCTATGTCGAGCTTTTCCAGAGCACGCCGCTCTTGCTGCAATTGTTCCTGGTCTATTTCGGCCTGCCCAAGCTGGGACTTGACGTTTCAGCCTGGCTTGCCGCCGCCGTTTGCCTGACGCTCTATTCAAGCGCCTTTCTCACCGACATCTGGCGCGGCAGCGTCGAGGCGATCCCGCGCGGCCAGTGGGACGGCAGCGCCAGCCTTGGCCTGCATTATCTCGCGCAACTCCGCCTGGTGATCCTGCCGCAAGCCACGCGCATGGCCATTCCGCCCACCGTGGGCTTTCTGGTGCAACTGGTGAAAAGCACGGCACTTGCCTCGATCGTCGGCTACCACGAACTGACCAAGACGGCGCAGATCCTGACCAACGCCACCTTCCAGCCTTTTGTGATCTACGGCCTCGTGGCGCTGATCTATTTTGCGATCTGCTTTCCGCTGACGAAATGGTCGCGGGGGCTGGAACGGCGGCTGGCCGTCAGCTCACACTGATGGTTGAACAGGCCTTATTCCGCCGCCAGGCGGAAGCGCAGGAGATTGGCCTGCACCGCGTGGAGATGGCGGTCCATCGCGGCGGCGGCGGCGGCCAGGTCGCGGTCGGCGATCGCGTCCACCAGGGCATCATGCTCGCGAAAGCTGTGATGATCGGAAGGCGGGCGGTCGACATTATTGCGCAGCCGCCCCCACACCACGGCGCGGCGCACGGCATTGAGCGTGTCGAAGAGGGCGATGAGAAGCGTATTGTGCGAGGCTTCCGCCACCAGGCGGTGCAGCCGGTTGTCGCAATTTTCATATTGCCGCCAGGTGGTCGCTTCGCGTGACGCCTTCAGGCACTGGCGCATCTCGGCGATGTCGGCGGCGGTGGCGTTGAGGGCCGCCTCGCGCGCCAGCATAGGCTCGACAACCAAACGGGCATGCATCACCTCGCGCGGATTGCTGGCAGCGGCGATTTCCGCAACCCCGGTGATTTCCTCGAAAGGGCGGGTTCCCACGAAGGTGCCCTTGCCGACATGGCGCCAGAGCTCGCCGTTCTCTTCCAGCACGGCCAGCGCTTTTCGCAGTTCGCCGCGCGAGACGCCAAGCACCTCGCAGAACTCCCGTTCCGGCGGCAGTTGCGCATTGGCGTTCAGGTTCTGCTGCGCCAGATAGGCCCGCAATTGCGTGAGCGCCCCCTGTGCCTCGTCCATTTCACCGGCTCCCTGTTTTCCGAGTCTGCCCCGGGAAACCTCATAGCGGGCCGGGCAAAACCGGTCAATTGGCTTGACCATTACTGCTTAATTGCCTAATCAATCAGGAATTGGTTAAACGCCAATCGAGGCAGGAAGACGCGAAACGCGCAGCAAAACCTCCAAGATATAATGAAGAACCAATGGGAGAAGCAGAGATGAAACCAATTTCCTTGATTTTGAAAGGCGTCGCATCAGCCGGCGTGCTGTTTGCCTTTACCCTGGCGGCCGATGCGGCCGAGAAAGTGCGCGTAGCGCTCGGCGATGTCGTATCGGTTGAAACACTGGCTTTCGCGATTGCCATGGAACGCGCCAAGGACCGGGGTGTCGACTATGAAATCACCTCCTTCGCCAAAGAGGAGCTGTCGATCCAGTCGATGATCAACGGGCAATCGGATATTGGCGTGGGCACGCCCTATTCGGTGATCCAGAAGTCGAAGCTGCCGCTCAAGAACATCTATCAGATGTCGCGCCTGGTGTTTTTCCCGGTTGCCTCGGTGGAATACAAGACCTGGAAGGACATGAACGGCCAGCCCATCACGTTCCATGCGCGCGGCACCGGCACCGAAGCGATCGGCAACATCATCGCAAAGCGTGAAGGCATCGAGTTCGGCGACCGCAGCTATGTGCCGGGATCGGAAAACCGCATCATCGCGATGATGAACGGCCAGATCAAGGCGACCGTGGTTGACCTCGCCAACAAAAACCTCCTGATGTCCAAGGCGGGCGACAGGTTCCATGTGCTGCCCTCGCTTGATGAAGCGGCAAGCGATGAAGTCGTCTTCGCCAGCGAAGGCTGGCTGAAGGACAACCGCGAACAGGCCAACATCATCGTCGAGGAGCTTCACAAGCTGTGGCGCGAGATGAAAGCCGACCCGGGCGTGATCGAGGCGGAGCGCGCCAAGCGCAACCTGCTTTCCGACCAGCCCAAGGAAGTGCTTGACGAAGTCGGCCCGTTCTACGCCGAAGCGGTCAAGGAAGGCGTCTTTGCACCGCTTGAAGATCCTGCCGCCGTGGCCAAGGTCGACTTTTCGTTCTACACCGAAGCAGGTCAATTGGATGGGCCTGCGGAGAGCCTGAAAGTCGAAGACTTCTGGGACCTGGGACCGCTGGAGGCCGCAAAGAAAGCCCTTGGTGGTTGAACGTCAATTGCCGTTGCAGCCGGGCGTGCCGGAAGGCACGCCCGGACACCAACGCCGGGCAAGCCCATGACCCTCATCACTGAAACAGTCCCGGTGGCGCGGCAAACAAGCTTCGCCGCAAGCCCCTTTGCCAGTCCCGCCATGCTTTGGCTTCTTTCAGCGGTGATCGTCTGCAGCGCATGGGAGATTGCCGGCCGCTATCCGATAAGCCCCGCCTTTCCGCCCTTCACGGATACGATGGCAGCGCTATTCGCCATGATCCTTGACGGCTCATTGCCCAAGGCGTTGCTGATCACGCTGAAGCCTCTGTCCATCGGGCTCATTGTTTCGGTCTTCCTCGGCGTCGGCCTTGGCGTGCTGATGGGGTTGAACCGCTTTGCCGAATGGCTGGGATCGCCGCTGTTCATCATCGCGCAATCAGCGCCGCTTGCGGCCCTGATCCCGATCCTCACCTTCGCCTATGGCATTGGCCTCACCTCCAAGATCCTCACGGTCTGCATCATGGCCATGCCGGTGATCGTCCTGAATTCCCTTAATGCGGTGCGCCATACGCCCGCTTCCCTTATCGAGATGGGGCAGTCATTCCTCAGCACGCGCTGGCAGCTGATCCTCAAGGTCATCCTGCCGGCGGCAAGCCCGGTCATCTTTGCCGGCCTCAGGCTCGGCTGCGCCGCTGGCTTTATCGGCGTCATCCTTGCCGAGCTTCTGATCACGCCCACCGGCATCGGCGACATCATCACCTACAACCAATCGATCGCGGAATATGAGAACATGTATGCGGCGATCTTCGCCATCATCGTCTTTTCCGTGGTTTTCATCATGCTTCTTGAGCGCCTTGAGGCGGTCATGTTCCGACCGGAGAAAAGAGCCGCTTCATGACCGCCGCCGTTGCCCAAAAAAGCGCTGCCCCCCGTGCGATGGTGGAGGTCCGCCATATCTCGAAGACCTATGCCGGGGGCGTCGAGGCGCTCAATGACCTTTCCATCGACTTCGCCGAGGGACAGCTCACTTCGCTTCTCGGCCCTTCGGGCTGCGGCAAGACAACCTTGCTCAAAATCATCGCCGGGCTCATTCCGGCGACCGGCGGCGAAGTCAAGGTCGATGGCCGCGTGGTGACCGGGCCAGGGCCGGAACGGGCTTTCGTCTTCCAGGATTTCGCGCTGATGCCGTGGGCCAGCGTGATGCGCAATGTGGCTTTCGGCCTCGAATTGAAAGGCATGGCGCGCAGCGAACGCGAAGCGGTTGCTGAAAAATATATCGCCAGCGTCGGCCTCAAGGGTTTCGAGAAGGCCTATCCGCATGAACTGTCGGGCGGCATGCGCCAGCGCGCCGGGCTCGCCCGGGCCCTTGCCGTCAATGCAAAAGTGCTGCTGATGGACGAGCCCTTCTCGGCGGTTGACGAGCAGACCCGGCGCAAATTCCAGGAGGACCTTCTCGAACTCATCGCCCGCGAACAGAAAACTTTCCTCTTCGTCACCCATTCCATCGAGGAAGCGGTCTATGTCTCGGACCGGATCATCATCCTGTCGCACCGGCCGAGCCAGGTATCGTCCATCGTCGAGCCGGCAATCGTGCGCGGCGGCGGCCCCGACCAGATCCGGCGCGATCCCGCCTATCTCGATACGGTCGAGTCGATCTGGCAAAGCCTCAAGCGCTATCTGGACTGAAGGAGCGGACAATGTACATCGGAAAATTCCGCCTCCCCATCATGTCGTCGCTGCTGATCTGGGCCGCGCTTTGGGAAATCGCCGGGCGCACGGGAGCAAGCTTCATCATTCCGCCGCTGTCGCGCATCTTTGCCCGCATCATTGAAATCGTGCCTACGCCTGCCTTCGGCGATGCCCTGTGGATCACCGGCAAGGCGTTCATCCTGGGCAACATCATCGCCATCTGCATTGGCGTGCCGCTCGGCGTTCTCATGGGCCGTTCGGTCATCGCCGACCGCATCTTCCTGCCCTGGGTCAACATGTTCCTGTCCTCGCCGCTCTCGGCGCTGGTGCCCGTCATCATGGTGATCTTCGGGGCCGGGCAGACCACCATCGTGCTCACCGTCGTGCTCTTCGCCATCTGGATCGTGGTGCTTGACGCGCGGGCGGGGGTCAGGAACATCACGCCCTCGCTGGTGGAAATGGCGCGGAGCTTCGGGGCCAACCGCTTCCAGGCCTTCAGCAAGATTTTCGTCTGGGCAGCGCTGCCGGAAATTCTCGCGGGCGTCCGCCTCGGAATGATCCGCGCCGTCAAGGGCGTGGTCATCGGGCAATTGCTGGTGTCCATCGTCGGCTTCGGGCGCCTGTTCGAAATCTATTCCTCGCGCTTCCTGATGGAGCACTTCTGGGCCCTGCTCTTCGTGCTCTTCGCTTTCGCCTTTGCCATCAACGAAGCGCTCGCCTGGCTGGAGCGGCGTTTCGAATATTTCGCCGCTTCACGCAACTGACCCCACTTCATATCAAGGAGAACTTTGCAAATGGATTTCGTGATTGCCCAACCCGCCCAGGCCTTTGTCCCCGTCAAAGGCTCCAAGGCCGCATTCCCCGTGCACCGCATTTACTGCGTGGGGCGGAACTATGCCGCCCACACCGTCGAGATGGGCGGCGATCCGGACCGTGATCCACCGTTTTTCTTCCAGAAGAATCCCGACAATCTTGTTCTCGACGGCGCGTTTCCCTATCCGACCGCTTCAAAGGATGTGCATCACGAAATCGAAATGATTGTCGCGCTGAAAAGCGGCGGCGACGACATTCCGCTCGCAAAGGCCATGGACTGCGTTTACGGCTATGGCGTCGCCCTCGACATGACGCGGCGCGACCTGCAGGGCAAGGCCAAGGATCTGGGCCGGCCGTGGGAAGTGGGCAAGGCCTTTGAAGCTTCGGCGCCCTGCACCGCCCTGGTCCCGGCCAGCGAAATCGGCCACCCGTCAAAAGGCGCGATCTGGCTCGACGTGAACGGCCAGCGCAAGCAGACCGGCGACCTCGGCCAGATGATCTGGAAAGTGCCGGAGATGATCAGCTATCTCTCCGGCCTCTTCACGTTGAAGCCCGGCGATCTCATTCTGTCGGGAACGCCATCGGGCGTAGGCGCGGTGAACCGCGGCGACAGGCTGCATGGCCATATCGATGGCATTGGCGATCTTGAGGTCCGCGTCGTCTGAGCGGCGG
>CADEEO010000002.1:0-2914 GCA_902826365.1 uncultured Hyphomicrobiales bacterium
TAGGGATAGTTGATCTCGCCCGTGCCCGGTTCATGCCGCCCCGGATTGTCGGCAATCTGGATATGGCCGATGCGCGGCATAAGTTTTTTCAGCGTCGCCCCCAATTCGCCTTCCATGCGCTGCATGTGATAAACATCATACTGGAACTTGAGATTGTCGGAACCGACATCATCCATGATTTCAACGCCCTCTTTCGAGCGGTTCAGGAAAAATCCCGGAATGTCATAAAAATTGATCGCCTCGGCGATGAGCAGGACGTTTTCTTGTTTGCAGGCCTTGGCCGCGAAGGCAAGATTGGAAACCAGCGTGGTGTAGCCGGTGCGCCGCGACACATCGCTGGGCAGAATGCCCGCCAGGCAATTCACCGTGGGGCAGCCCAGCGCCTTGGCATAATCAATGGCCTTGCCCACGCTGTCCTGAAACTCGCCCACCCGGTCCGGCAGGCAGCCAAGGCCGCGCTCGCCCGCCTCCCAGTTTCCCGCCGGAAGGTTGAACAGAACCTGCTTCAAGTTGTTCTTCTGCAGAAGCTCCGCCACCTGTTCCTTGGGATACGCATAGGGCCCCACATACTCAACCCCGGCAAAGCCCGCCCTGGCCGCCGCCGGAAAGCGCTCGAGGAAATCATGCTCGGGGAAAAGCATGGAAAGATTGGCGCTGAATTTTGGCATCAGGAATCTCCGTCGTCGAATAATGCAGGTGTGCCCGAAAAAGCCCTGACATCATCGATATAGCTTCCAAGGCAACACCTGTCGATTCCCCTAAACCGGGAAGGTCCTATGCCAATGCCTGGCGATATCAACGCGCCGGGCGATCCAGACCTTGTCATGGGATTGCACATAATCCAGGAATTTTGCCAATCCCTGCGCCCGGCCGGGCCGGCCGGCAAGACGGCAATGCAGCCCCACCGACATCATCTTGGGCGAGCCGCGCTTGCCCTCCTCATACAGGCAGTCAAATGAGTCTTTGAGATACTGATAAAATTGCTCGCCCGTGTTGAAGCCCTGCGGCATGGCAAAGCGCATGTCATTGGCGTCCAGCGTGTAGGGAATGACCAGGTGCTTCTCCGCCCAATAGGGCAACTCATCCGCATAGGAATCCGACGAGTAGAGAAAGCCGCCCTCCTGGCGGATAAGGCGCTGGGTATTCATCGAGCAGCGTCCCGTGTACCAGCCAAGCGGGCGCTCGCCGGTTGCCTCTTTATGGATGCGGATGGCATCCTGGACATGCCGCCATTCCTCGTCTTCCGACATATCCTTGTAGTCAATCCACTTCAGGCCATGGCTGGCAATTTCCCAGCCCGCCTCGATCATCGCCCGCGTCTGCTCCGGCGAACGCTGCAGGGCCGTTGCCACGCCATAGATCGTCAGCGGAATCTTGCGGCCCGTGAACATCCGCCACAGCCGCCAGAAACCGGCCCGCGCCCCATACTCATAAACCGATTCCATGTTCCAGTTGCGCTGCCCGGGCCAGGCAACCGAACCAACAGTTTCCGAAAGGAACGCTTCCGAGGCCGCATCGCCATGCAGGATGCAATTCTCCCCGCCCTCCTCGTAGTTGAGCACGAACTGCACGGCGATGCGCGCGCCGTCCGGCCATTTCGGATCCGGAATGGCCCGGCCGTAGCCCTTCATGTCACGCGGATAGTCGGTCATGTACTTTTTCTCCCGCCACATAGGTAGCACGAATGGCCCGGTCATCGCCCAGTATCATCAGGGCGAACAGCATGTCTTCCAGCGATTGCGACAGCTCCTGCCGCGCCGCCAGAACCGGCGTGGCCCGCTGGTCAAGCACCACAATATCCGCATACTTGCCCGTCTCCAGCGCCCCGATTTCATGGTCAAGCCGCAGGCGCTCCGCATTGCCCCGCGTGGCTATCCAAAAGAGTTCCAGCGCCGTCGGCTTGTAACCCGTCAGCATCTGAACCTTGTAGGCTTCGCCCAGGGTTGCCAGCATGGAATAAGTTGTGCCGCCGCCCACATCGGTCGCCAGCGCAACGGAAACGGGGCGCTCGCTCTTGCCGAGATGCTTCATCGACATGAGTCCGGAACCCAGAAAATTGTTCGACGTGGGGCAATGGGCAATGGTGGCTCCCGCCTCATGCAGTCGCTGGCATTCGCTTTCCGACAAGTGAACCCCATGGGCAAATACGCCGTGGTCATTCACCAATCCGAAACGCTCGTACACCGCCGTATAATCCCGGTCATTGGGAAACAGCGACTTGATCCAGGCGATCTCGCCCGGGCTTTCCGAAAGATGCGTCTGCATCAGCGCATCGGGATAGGATTTCAGCAGCTCGCCGGAAACCTTCAACTGCGCCTCGGTCGAGGTAATCGCAAAGCGCGGGCTGATCGCATAGCGCAGGCGGCCCTTGCCATGCCAAGTCTGGTAAAGCGCCTCAGAATCCTTAGCCCCGGTCGTGGCGTCGTCATGCACCTCAGGTAATGCATTGCGGTCCATCATCGTCTTGCCGGTCACCAGCGCCATGCCCCGCGACTGCGCTTCGCCAAACAACGCATCGGCACAGGCCTTGTGCACCGAGCAAAAAGCCATGGCCGCCGTCGTGCCATTTGCAAACAGGCTTTGCAGGAAAGTTTTGGCATTTGCCTTGGCGTAGTCAAAATCGGAATAGCGCGCCTCTTCCGGAAAAGTGAAGCGCGTCAGCCAATCCAGCAAATCCTTTCCCGGTGCAGCGAGCATGCGAAGCTGCGGAAAATGAATATGTGCATCGATGAAGCCGGCCATGACAATGTTGTCGCCATAGTCATCCGTGGCAAGGCCCTGGAAATTGCGTGGCAAAAGCGTGAGCGGCCCGTTCCACAAAATCGTTCCGTCATCGCCAATGACAACCCCGCCCTTGCCTTCATGGGTCACCTCATGATGCGTCTTGCCAAAACTCAGGGTTTGCCCGCGGATA
>CADEEO010000002.1:3014-5633 GCA_902826365.1 uncultured Hyphomicrobiales bacterium
TTCATGGGTCACCTCATGATGCGTCTTGCCAAAACTCAGGGTTTGCCCGCGGATAAGTTTTGTCATGGAGCGATACGGTCCTCAATGCGGAAGCGAAAGATGCGGCAGACCTGGTCCAGCGCCATGGCGAATTCATCCTCCTTTGAATGGTTCACCCGCTCGGCGAAGCTCGCCAGGATTTGCTGCTTGGTTGCACCCTTAACAGCAAAGATGAACGGAAAATCAAACTTGGACTTGTAAAGCTCGTTGAGATGGGTGAAGCGCGCAAACTCCTCGGCGTTCAGCGTGCCCAGTCCCGCCTGCGCCTGCTCATGGGCAGAATCTTCGGTGAGCCTTGCCTTGCTTGCCAAGTCCGGATGCGCCCGGATCAGAGCCAATTGGGCCGTTTCCGAGGCGGAATGAACCGCCTCGTGAAAGGCCCGGATCATGGATTCCCGCGACACGAAGGGCCTGTCGCCCGCCGCATTGCGCGCCACCCAGGGCGAATGCTCGGCCACATCGCCATAGGTTTTTTCAAATTCCGTGGAGCTTAAGGCATTCACCTGTTCAATTGTCTTCATAGTTTGCTTATCCAACTCCCCAGTTTGGCTCGTTCCTCGGCTGCCATGCCCGTCTTGTTGCCAAGCGGCATGGCCTTGTTCTTCACCGCCTGCGTCTCAATCTGCTGCGCATAGCGTTTCAATTCGCCCAGGGTTTCCAGCGCAATTCCCTTGGGCGCAGTCTTGATCGTGGCGTCGCTCGGCTTTTGCGCATGGCAGGAGCTGCAGCGCGTCTTGACGATTGCCAGCGCCTCGTCATCCGTTACGGTTCCGGAATAAGCCGGCGTTGCCTCCGGTTCCGTGAACCACAAGGCCGCAGCGAGCGCACCGCCGATGATTGGTATGGTCCAGGCGATTTGTGCAATAGGGTCACCCACTTCAAGGCGCACCAGGAAATGGCGCAGCGCCGCGCCGCCGACAACAATCAGGCCGACCACTATCCAGGCATGCATATGCTCGGTGATCATCGGATAGTGATTGCTGATCATCATCAGGAGAACCGGCAGTGTCAGATAAGTGTTGTGCAGCGAACGCTGCTTGCCCGTGATGCCAAAGCTTGGGTCGGGGATTTCGCCGCGTAGCAGCGCCTGCGTGGTTTTCTTCTGGTTCGGAATGATCACCATAAAAACATTGGCCGCCATGATGGTGCCAATGAACGAACCAACGTGAATGAGCGCCCCGCGTCCCGAAAACACCTGGGTAAAACCATAGGCCGCAACAAGAATGAGCAAGGCCACACAGAGGGCAAGAAGCTCCGGCTTCCGCACGAGGGCCGAGCGGCACATGAGATCATAGATGATCCAGCCCGCGATGAGGCTCGCAATGGATATGCCGATGGCCTGCCATGGCGTGAGGACCAGCACATCCTGGGAAATCAGATAGGTGCTGGCATTGAGATAATACTGCACGATGAGCAGAAGGAAACCCGTGACCCAGGTAAGATAGGCCTCCCATTTGAACCAGATGAGATCGCCCGGCAGCTTGGCGGGCGCCACCAGATATTTATGCACATTGTAAAAACCGCCACCATGAACTTCCCAGGCTTCCCCCGATACGCCCGCAGGCAGGCCATCGCGCTTGCGCAGGGAAAAATCCAGCGCCACAAAATAGAAACTCGTGCCGATCCAGGCGATGCCGGCGATCATGTGGCCCCAGCGCAGCAGCAGGTTCCACCAGTCTTCATCAAGGGGACCGGCCCCCGTTAGCCAAAAGGCAAGGCCAAGCGCCAGAAAAATAACCGGCAACGTCCAACCGATCTTGTTCAGCGGGTCGCCCACTTCATGGCGCACCAGAAAGTGCCGCAGCGCAACGCCACCCACAATGATGAGTCCCGCCAGGATCCAGGCCTGCGGATGATCGGTGACCATGGCATAATGGTTTGAAACCATCATCACCAGCACCGGCAGGGTGAGGTAGGTATTGTGCAAGGAGCGTTGCTTACCTGTGGCGCCAAAGGCGGGGTCAGGTGTTTCGCCGCGGATCAACGCCGCGGTGATCTTCCGCTGGTTTGGAATGATTGCGGCGAACACATTGGCGGCCATCAAGGTGCCGATGAATATGCCGATGTGAATGAAAGCCCCGCGCCCGGAATAGACTTGGGTGTAGCCATAGGACGCTGCCATGATCAAAACGAAAACCAGTCCGGCCAGAAGCTGAGGCTGTGACACTGCAAGCCGTCGGCACAGCAAATCATAGATGATCCAGCCCGCTGCAAGGCTTCCCAAGGAGATGACAATTGCCTGCCACGGGGAAAGAGATAGCACAGCCGGATCAATAAGATAGGAACCGGCGTTAACGTAATACTGCAAGCAGAGAAGCAGAAAGCCAGTGACCCAGGTGAGATAGGCTTCCCACTTGAACCAGATGAGATCTTCAGGAAGTTTGGCAGGCGCGCTCAGGTATTTGCGGACATTATAAAACCCGCCGCCGTGAACTTCCCACGCCTCGCCCGAAACGCCTTCCGGAAGGCCCGCCGGCTTCTTCAGCGAAAAATCCAGCGCCACAAAATAGAACGACGTGCCGATCCATGCGATGCCGGCAATCATGTGGCCCCAGCGGGCGAGCAGGTTCAGCCATTCGA
>CADEEO010000002.1:5733-17215 GCA_902826365.1 uncultured Hyphomicrobiales bacterium
GTGGAGTCCGTATGCTGGACCATGATGTCCGCGCCCTGGCTCAGCAGAACCTTGGCCGCATCGGCTTCCTTGCCTGGGTCAAACCAGGTGTTCACCCAAACGATCTTTACTTTGAAATCCGGATTGACCGTTTGCGCGCCCAGCATGAAGGCGTTGATGCCGGAGACAACTTCCGGAATGGGGAAGGAAACGATGTAGCCCGCCGTTCCGGTCTTCGACATCTTGGCGGCAATCTGGCCGATGACGTAGCGGCCTTCGTGGAATTTGGAGTTGTAGGTCGTCACGTTGGGCGCCGTCTTGTAGCCGGTTGCGTGCTCAAACTTCACATCCGGAAATTTCGCCGCAACCTTCAGGGTGGGCTCCATGAAGCCGAATGAGGTGGTGAAAATCATCTTGCAACCGTCCCGCGCCAAGCGTTCGATTGTACGATCGGCATCGGGTTCCGGGACGTTTTCAACAAAAACCGTCTCAACCTTGTCGCCCAGTTCCTTTTCAACATCCTTGCGGCCAACATCGTGCTGATAGCTGTAGCCGCCGTCGCCCACGGGTCCCACATAGACCCAGCAGGCTTTGTATTTTTCGGCTGCCAGCGAGGCCGTTGAACCCAGCCCCAGCGCAACCGCCGCCGCGGCGGCTGTCATCAATAATTTCGTCATGTTCTGTCTCCCTGTTATTCCGTTCGTCCTGCGGCTTTGTTTGAGGTGACCCCGTCCGCCGCGGTGGCGGGGCCGGTTGCTGACTATCTATCAGGCACAAAAGATTGGGCAAGGCAAGCCGGTGTATTGGCCTGCGTCAAACGCTTGTTTCCGGAAATGATGACCAGCGCGATGATCGTCACGATATAGGGCAGCGCCGAGAGGAATTGTGACGGGATTCCAAGCCCCATGGACTGGACGACAAAGCCCAGAATGGACACTGCGCCGAAGAGATAGGCGCCCACCAAAGTGCGCAAAGGCCGCCAGGATGCAAAGACAACGAGGGCGAGCGCAATCCAGCCCCGCCCCGCCGTCATGTTCTCAATCCACTGCGGCGTATAGGCAAGCGACAGGTAGCCCCCGGCAAGGCCCGCGCAGGCCCCGCCAAACATCACGCTGAGATAGCGCAGCGCAATGACCCGGTAGCCCAGCGCATGCGCAGAATTGTGGCTGTTGCCCACCGCCCGGATCACCAGCCCTGTTTTGGTTTTGAACAGAACATAGGCAACGCCCGCCGTGAGGATAAAGGAAATTGGCACCAGCGCATCGATGCCGAAAAGCGTGGGCATCTTGACTCCGGGCTGGCCGACAAAAGCCTCGCCGATCAGGCCGGAAAGGCCAAGCCCCAGAAGGGTAAGCGCCAGCCCCGCCGCCACCTGGTTGGCCACCAGCGTGAGCGTCAGGAACCCAAACAGCGCCGACATGGCAATGCCCGCGAGGATGGCGGCAAGCACCCCCAGCAGGGTTGACCCCGTGAGGAAGGCCACCGCAAACCCCGCCACGGCCCCCATCACCATCATGCCTTCAACACCCAGGTTCAAAACGCCTGAACGCTCGACAACCAGCTCACCCATGGCGGCAATCAGCAGCGGCGTTGCTGCCGTAATGATGGTGAGCAAAACTGCAAGGCTTTGGTCCATCGCCCTACTCCGCCGCCTTGAGCGCGCCAACGCGGCCCGTCTCAAACTTGATCCGGTAGAGGATGAGCGTGTCGCAGGACAGGATGAAGAACAGCAGGATGCCCTGGAACACCTTGGCGATCTTGTCGGAAATTCCCAGCGTCACCTGCGCCGCCTCGCCGCCGATGTAGCTCAGCGCCAGCAGCAATCCGGCAAACAACACTCCAAGCGGATTGAGCCGGCCAAGAAAGGCCACGATGATCGCAGCAAAGCCATAGCCCGGAGAGATTTGCGGCTGCAGCTTGCCGACCACGCTGGCCACTTCGCAAATCCCTGCAAGGCCCGCAAGCCCGCCCGACAGCAGGAAGCAGAGCATCACCATCCTGTCCCGTGAAAATCCGGCAAACCGCCCGGCGCGCGGCGCATTGCCCGTAACCTTGATCTCGAACCCGATGAGCGTCCTGGCCATGACAAACGCAAGGGCGGCGCAGGCAAGCAGCGCGAAGAGTGCGCCCAGATGAATGGTTCCGCCAAAGGTTGGAAGCAATTGCCAGCCCGCGAAGGTTTTCGTGACCGGAAAATTATACCCCTGCGGATCGCGCCACGGCCCGCGCACCAGCCAATCCAGAAACAGCCCGGCTACATAAACCAGCATCAGCGAGGTGAGAATTTCATTGGCGTTGAAGCGGGTTTTGAGCAGGCCCGGAATGGCCCCATAAAGCGCGCCGCCGATTGTTCCCATAATGAGCATGACAACCAGGATTGACGGGTCCTGCCAGTCCGGAAACATGACCGGCGCAATGCTGCCGGCAATGGCCCCCATGGTCAGTTGCCCTTCGGCTCCGATGTTCCAGACATTGGCCATGTAGCAAACCGCAAGCCCGACGCCGATGAGGACCAGTGGTGCGGCCTTGACGATCAACTGCTCGACTGACCAGAGCTGCGTGAGCGGCTCGACGAAATAGACGTATAGCCCTTCCAGTGGATTGATGCCGCGCAAGGCAAAGATCAGTCCGCCCGCAATCAGCGTCAGCAGCAGCGCAAGAAAGGGCGAGGCAATCGCAAAGAACGCGGAGCGGTCGGGCCGCTTCTCAAGAATGAGCCGCATGGCGCGTCTCCTTCTCGTGCGACCCGGCCATCATCAGGCCGATTTTTTCCGCCGTCATTTCATGGGCCGGATGCGCCTCGGAAAGCTGACCGCGGGATATCACCGCAATGCGGTCCGCCAGTTCGAAAATCTCGTCGAGGTCCTGGCTGATCACCACAACCGCCGAGCCGGAGCGCGCAAGATCGATCAGAGCCTGGCGGATGGTTGCCGCAGCACCCGCATCAACGCCCCAGGTCGGCTGGTTGACAACCAGAATCTTTGGCTGTCGGTCCAGTTCGCGCCCCACCACGAACTTTTGCAGATTGCCGCCCGACAGCGAACGGGCTTCAGGATCGGGCTTTCCCATGCGCACATCATAGGTTTTGATCACCCGGTCCGAGATTGAATTTGCCTTGCCGCGATTCACCAGCCCGTTTTCCGCCAGTGATGCATCATCCGAATGCCGGGTCAGCACAAGATTCTCCGACAATGGAAAGGCCGGCACCGCACCATGGCCTAGGCGCTCCTCAGGCACAAAAGCGGCCCCCATCCTGCGGCGTGCGGTCACCCCGATGGCGCCGCACGGGGCGCCATCGATTGAGACCGCATTGCCATTGGACAGGGGCCGTTCCCCAGATATCGCATCGAAGAGTTCCGACTGGCCATTACCCGCAACCCCGGCAATGGCAATGACTTCGCCCCCACGCACATCGAGATTGATATTCTTCAGTTCGACCGCGAACGGCCCGTCGGCCTCGAGGCTGGCGTCCTTCAACGAGAAGCGCACCGCGCCATCCCGCGGCGCCTTGGCGGCGCGCACCGTATGAATATCGCCGCCCACCATGAGCCTGGCGAGGCTCGCCGCCGTTTCCTCGCGCGGGTCACAGGAGGCAACCACCTTGCCATGGCGCAGGATCGTGGCCCAATGGCACAGGCGCTTCACTTCCTCCAGCCGGTGCGAAATATAAAGCACCGAACAGCCTTCACTTGCCAGAAGTCGCAAGGTGAGAAAAAGCAGGTCCGCTTCCTGCGGCGTCAAAACCGCCGTAGGCTCGTCAAGGATCAGCAGCTTGGGCTCCTGCATCAGGCAGCGCAGGATTTCAATGCGCTGGCGCTCACCCACCGACAGGTCCGCCACTGTCGCCCTGGGGTTCAGCGGCAGGCCATATTCGTCGGAATAGAAATCCACTTTCTTGGAAAGCGCATCGAGATCGAATTTTCCCGGCATGGCCAGCGAAATGTTCTCAACGACAGTCAGGGCCTCAAACAGCGAGAAGTGCTGGAACACCATGCCGATGCCAAGCTTGCGCGCCGCATTGGGATTGGGAATGACCACGTCCTGGCCTTTCCACTTGATCGTCCCGGAGGTGGGCTGCAAGGAGCCGTAAATCATTTTGACAAGGGTGGACTTGCCGGCCCCGTTTTCCCCCAGAAGAGCATGAATCTGGCCGGGCGTTACCTGCAGGGTGACCCCGTCATTGGCCCGCAATGTGCCGAACACTTTGACGATGTCGATGGCCTCAAGCAGGTATTGCGATGCAGTCATGACGCGCGTCTCCCCGCGCCGACTTTAGCCGAATCCAGCGCGGCGGCGAGTGGGGCCGCGGCACTTCTCAACAGCTCATCGCATTCCAGAAGCTGAACCGCCGTTGCCGCAGCAATAGCAGCAGGGTGCTTGGATTTTATACTGGGAATGCCAATTGGGCAGACCATTGCGCTGATATCTCCATCGGGTATGCCCGCCTCGCGCAGCCGCTTGCTGAACCGCGCCCGCTTGGTGGCGCTGCCAATCAGGCCCGCATAGGCAAACCCTGGGCTGCGCAGAACCGCATCTATGATTTCAAGGTCGAGGCCGTGGCTGTGGGTCATCACCAGCGCAAAGCTATCGGGTGGCGCGTTGGCAATTTCGCCAGCGGGGTTTTCACTTTGAATGGTCGCTACATTCGATGGCACAGCCCCAGGAAATGCGCCTTCACGGGGATCAATCCAGATGACATCAAAAGGCAATGGCGCAAGCGCCAGGATAATTGCGCGCCCCACATGCCCCGCCCCGAAGAGATAGAGCTTGCGGTTGCTGTCGCCAAACTGCTCGCTGAAATCCGGCGCCAGAATGCGCCCCGCGACCGCAAACACGCCACCCTCTTCCTGTGCCGCGAAACCCCTGGCTGCGGCCAAGTCGCCGCGCCCAAACACTTCCGTCACCAGTTGCACCCGCCCGCCGCAGCATTGCCCCAGGTCCGGCCCAAGCGAATGGACGCTCAACCTGTGCTGCGTCGGCTTGCCCAGCAGGGCCTGTGCCTTGGCAATCGCCTGCCACTCCAGGGTGCCGCCGCCGATGGTGCCGTGAAATCCCAGCGGCGTGACGACAATGCGGGCGCCCGCTTCCCGTGGCGCGGACCCCTCAACCTTCACGACCGAAATCATGGCGCAGGTGCCATGCGCTTCGAGTGTTTTGGCGATGTGGGTCCAGACCTTCATGCCTGCATCCCTTTCACCGCCCGCAAAATGGCCTCCGGCGTGGCTGGAGCCGCAAGTTTTGGCATGACACCCGGCTTCAGGCTGCCGACCGCATCGGCAATGGCGCACCACACCGAAATCGGCAGCATCAGCGGCGGCTCGCCAACCGCCTTGGAGCGGTAAATCGAATCCGCCGGGTTGCCGCCGCTTTCATAAAGCTTCACCCGGAAATCCGCAGGCACATCCGAGGCGCAGGGAATTTTGTAGGTGGACGGCGCATGGGTGCGCAGATGGCCCTTCTCATCAAACACCAGTTCCTCTGTGGTGAGCCAGCCCATGCCCTGCACGAAGCCGCCCTCGATCTGCCCCACGTCAATCGCCGGATTGAGCGATCTCCCGACATCATGGAGAATATCAACCCGGTCCACCCGCATTTCCCCGGTCATGGTGTCAATGGTGACTTCCGAGCAGGACGCGCCATAGGCGAAATAAAAAAATGGATGCCCCCGCCCATTGGGCCGATCCCAGGTAATTTTCGGCGTTGAGTAGAAGCCCGTGGACGACAGCGATACGCGGCCCGCATGCACCTTCTTGGCGAGTTCGCCAAAGGAGATGCGCTGGTTGCCGATCAGCACCTGGCCCTTTTCGAACCTGATGCGCGACTTCGCGATCTTCCATTCTTTCGCCGCGAAATCGGTCATTCGGACCTTGATGGCGGTCGCCGCGTTCTTGGCCGCCATGCCATTGAGGTCCGAGCCCGATGACGCCGCCGTGGCCGAGGTATTGGGAACCTTGCCTGTGGTCGTGGCCGTGATCCGCACCCGGTCCGCCGAAAGGCCGAACACTTCCGCCACGACCTGCGCGACCTTGATATAAAGCCCCTGCCCCATTTCCGTGCCGCCATGGTTGAGATGCACCGAACCATCCGTATAGACATGGACAAGGGCGCCAGCCTGGTTGAGATGGGTGAGCGTAAATGAAATGCCGAACTTGACCGGCGTAAGCGCAATGCCCTTTTTCAGAACCGCATTCTGCTTGTTGAAGGCGGCGATCTTTTTCCGCCGCGCCCGGTAGTTGCTCGATTTCTCCAGCGCCTCGATGATCTCAAGGGCGATATTGTCTTCAACCTTCTGCCGGTAGGGCGTCACATCGCGCCCGCGCCCATAGAGATTGCGCTTGCGCACATCGAGCGGATCAAGGCCCGTTTCAATGGCGATTGCATCCATCATCCGTTCGGCGAACATCATGCCCTGAGGGCCCCCAAAGCCCCGGAACGCCGTATTGGAAACCGTATTGGTGCGCAGCCGCCGCGATTTGATGTGATAGGCCGGATAGAAATAGGCATTGTCCGCATGGAACATGGTGCGGTCGCACACGCTTGGCGAAAGGTCCGTCGAATAGCCGCAGCGCGCCAGAAAATTCACATCAACGGCGATGAGGCGCGCCGTGTCGTCATAGCCAACCTTGTAATCAATGCGCAGGTCATGGCGCTTGCCCGTCATGATCATGTCCTGGTCGCGGTCCAGCCGGCACTTGGCTGGGCGGCCCGTAACATGGGCCGCCAGCGCTGCCAGCGCCGCCCACTGCGCCGCCTGGCTCTCCTTGCCGCCAAAGCCCCCGCCCATGCGCCGGCATTCGCAGGTCACCATGGCATCGGGAACCTTGAGCATCCTGGCGATGCAGTGCTGCACTTCGGTTGGGTGCTGCGTGGAGGAATAAACGGTCATGCCGCCCTTTTCCTCCGGCACGGCCAAAGCAATCTGCCCTTCGATATAGAAATGTTCCTGCCCACCCACATGGAAGCTTTCGGAAATCACATGGGGCGCTGCCTTGAGCATTTTTCCCACATCGCCATGGGTGAAGGCATATTCCGGCACCACATCGCGGGTAGCCATGGCCAGCGCGTCTTCCACTGTGACCGCAGGCGTCATGGCAGCCACTTCAATCTTCGCCAGCCGCGCCGCGCGCCGGGCGATTTCCCGTGTTTCGGCAACGACGGCAAAAATCACCTGGCCATGAAATTCAATCAGCCCTTCGGCGAAGATGGGATCATCGCCAGGGCCGGGGCTGCAATCATTGACGCCGGGAATATCCTTCACCGTGAGCACCGCCACAACGCCGGGAACGGCGCGGACCACATCAAGTTCAAGACTGGTGATTTTCCCACGCACATCTTTCGGTGCATAACCCGGTTCCACATGCAGCGTGCCTTCCGGCTCGCGCATGTCATCGATATAGACAGCCGATCCCTGGACGTGCAGCGCGGCGCTGTCATGGGCGAGTGCCAAGCCAACCGTTTCGGTTTCTAGGATGCGGGTCCGTACGTTCATCTCAGGCCGCCTCCCCGCGAAGCCCGGCAACGCGCGTTGCCGCCGAATTCCCCGAGGCAACTTCCATCAGGGCCTTGCGAAGCAGGGCCCGGGCCGCAACCAGCCGGTATTCCGCCGAGGCCCGCATGTCGCCGATCGGCTGATAATCTTCTGCCATCGCCAAAATCGCTCGCTCCCAATTCTGGGGTTCATCAAGCGAAATGCCATGCAGCGCCGCTTCGGTTTTTAGCGCGCGCTTCGGCGTTGCCGCCATGCCGCCAAAGGCGATGCGGGCCGAGAGGATCGCGCGGCCATCAAGCGTGAACTTGAAGGCGCCCATGACCGCCGAAATATCCTGGTCAAAACGCTTGGTCAGCTTGAAGGCGCGGAACGCTTCATTGGCCTTGAGCTTGGGAACATCGATGCGCCAGACCAATTCGCCGGGTGCCCGGTCCTGCTTGCCATAGGCAACAAAAAAATCTTCCAGTGGCAATTGCCGCTCATTCCCGCCATGGCGGAGAAGAAGCGTTGCACCCAAAGCGATCAGCATCGGCGGACTGTCGCCAATGGGTGAGCCATTGGCGATATTGCCGCCAACTGTGCCCGACGCCCGCACCTGCTTGGCCCCGATCCGGCGGATCACTTCGCCGATATCGGGATCAATCGAGCCGAGAAATGCTTCAGCACTGGAATAGGTGGCCGTTGCCCCAATGGAAATTTGCGGGCCTTCATCGCTGATTTTATCCAGCCCCTTGGTCCGGCCGATATGGATGATTTTCGGCAGGGTGCGAAGCTGCTTGGTAACCCACAGCCCCACGTCCGTTGCGCCCGCAACAATCGTGGCATCGGGATGGTCTGCATAAAGCCTGGTGAGTGCCTCCTCATGGTAAGGTGCTGCAAAGAAAGTACTGGTATCGCCCACAAAAACATCTGCAGCGTCATTAAGCGCTGCCAATTGAACCGCGGTTGCCTTGGCCGCTGCTATCCAGGCATCGGCGGGCTTGCCCGTGCAGGATTTCACCGCCGCATCGACAATCGGGCGGTAGCCCGTGCAGCGGCAGAGATTGCCCGCGATATGATCAACGATCTCCTGCCGCGTCGGCTTCTTGCCCGCGTGATAAAGCGTGAACAGCGACATGACGAAACCCGGCGTGCAGAAGCCGCACTGCGAGGCGTGATTGTCGACAAAGGCTTTCTGCACGGGATGCAGTTTTCCGCCGACGGCCAGATCATCGACGGTGACAAGCTCCTTGCCGTCAATCTGGCCGAGCAGAAGAATGCAGGCATTGACCGGCTCATAGACAACCCGGTCATTCTCAAGCGAACCCAGGGCCACGGTGCAGGCGCCGCAATCGCCTTCGTTGCACCCCTCTTTGGTGCCCTTGGATTTTTCCTCTAGGCGCAGATAATCCAGCAGCGTGCGCGTAGGCGCGATGGAGGAAAGTTCCACCACCTGTCCCCGGCGCAAGAAGCGGATTGTCTGGCGCATCATCTTGCTAGCTTCCCCGGTAAGTTGAATAGCCATAAGGCGAGAGCAGCAGCGGCACGTGATAGTGCTGCGAAGAATTGGCAATGCCGAAACGGATGGGGATCACGTCAAGGAAGGCAGGATCATCAAGCTTCACGCCGTTCGCCAAAAGATAGGCCCCCGCATGAAACCTGAGCTCATAGGTGCCGGTCTTGAAACCGTCGCCTTCGAGAACGGCGCCATCAACCCGGCCATCCCGGTTGGTGACGGCCGTCTTGACAAGCTCGGGCTTTGCGGCGATCGACCACAATTCTATCTTCAGCCCGGCGGCGGGCTTGCCTGAACTCGTATCGAGGACGTGCGTCGTAAGACGGCCCATGCATTTCCCCTTGAAAACTCATTAAAAGCCGCTCTTTGTGGCGGATTTGGATTTTTTAACAGATTCTTGCTGTTCTAAAAGGAATAAAAAAAGCACTCGAATGATCTCTATTTTCGCACATCGAAAATCCGCGGAAGCCGCTGCTTGGCAAGCTCAAGAAACGCCCCCGCCGCGGTTTTCCGGTCAAGCCCCGGGCGATGCACAAGGGTAACCCGGCTGGGAGCCAGCTTGCGGTCAGAAAGGGGGATGAAAACCAGGTTTTTTTCGGCAACATCCCGTTCAATGCCGAAGAGTGTTTGAAAAGCGATGCACCCGCCATCCCGCGCCAGGGCCGCCATCACCCGCAAGGAATTGCATTCAAACAGGCGATCCTGCCGCATTGTTCGCGCCCCGAGCGCCCGGTCTAGGATGAGGCGGATGCTGAGTTCGCGCGCCGGCCAGGCCACCGGATATTCCAGGCATTGCGCCAAGGTGAGGGACTTTGACTTGGCGAGCGGGTGGGTTGGCGCCATGGTCGCTCCCAGGGCAATGCTGCGCTCGAACTCGACGGTCAAGCCGTCAAGCGCCGATGGATTGAAGGCCACGCCCACATCGGCTTCCCGCTCGCGCACCAGTTCTGTCACCGTGTCGGAACCGGCAACCGTCACGGACGCCTGGACCCCGGGGAATTTCCGTGAGAAGGCGATCAGCAGGTCCGGCAGAAAGGTGATCGACAGGCTTTCAACCACCGCGATATTGACCCGCCCGCGCGTAATGCCCTTCAAGCGGGCCAGCAAATCAATGGTGCCTTCATGGGTCTGGTTCGCCGCCTGCAGGCCCCGCAGCAGTTCGACCCCCGCTTCCGTCAGGGCAAGGCTGCGCGTATGGCGCTCAAACAGGGCAATTCCCAATTGCGCTTCAAGTAGCCCTACTTGCCGGCTGATGGCCGAGGCCGCCACATTGAGCTGGCGCGACGCGGCCCGCACCGAACCAAGCGTCGCCACCGCGACAAAGTGCCGATAGCCTGTGGCAAGATGTGAATCCGGTAAAAGCACAGCAACGAACTTTGCGGCCACTGTTCTTGCCCTGTCAACCCAGCCATGTCCGAAGCCCCTAGGATTTACCCCAGCGCAATAGTAGGTATCTCGGCCATGAGCAAATCCATCAAACTCGCCGCCGATATTGGCGGCACTTTCACCGATATTGTCCTTGAAGCGGGAGCCGAACGCTGGAGCGGCAAGGTTCTGACCACCACGCAGGCCCCGGAACTGGGTGTCATCGAAGGCATCGGCCTTGTGCTGGAGCAATCAGGGATAAAACCCGCCGACATCGGCGTGTTCATTCACGGCACCACCCTTGCCACCAATGCCCTGATCGAGCGCAAGGGCGCGAGGACCGCTTTCATCACCACCAAGGGCTTCCGCGACATTCTTGAGCAGGGCTATGAAAAACGCTTCGATCATTATGACCTGATGATCGACCGCTCCGTACCTTTGGTGCCGCGGACCCTGCGCTTCACCGTTGAAGAGCGCCTGTCCGCCGATGGCGATGTGCTGCTGCCGCTTAATGAATCCGCTTTGCAGGAATTAGCGCAGCAATTGCACGAAGAAAATGTAAAGGCCGTGGCCATCGGCTTTCTCCATGCCTATGCCCATGAGGGCCACGAGCGCCGGGTACGCGAAATTCTTTCCTCTGCCTTGCCCAAGGACGTGACCATCTGCATTTCCAGCGAAGTTGCCCCGGAAATCCGCGAGTTTGAACGTTTCTCCACGGTTGTGGCCAACGCCTATGTGCGGCCCCTCATGGCAGGCTATTTGCACCGCCTGCGCGACCAGTTACGAGCCATGAAAATGGATTGCCCGCTGTTCCTCATGATGTCCGGCGGCGGCCTCACCACCCTGGAAACAGCCGCGCGCTTTCCCATCCGCCTGGTTGAATCAGGCCCGGCGGGCGGCGCCATCCTCGCCTCGGAAATCGCCGCCGAATGCGCCCTGGCGGAAGTTGTCTCCTTTGACATGGGCGGCACCACCGCCAAAATCTGCCTGCTCACCAACGGCGAACCCGAACGCGCCCGCAAATTTGAAATTGCCCGCGCCTACCGCGACATGAAGGGTTCCGGAATCCCCGTGCGCATTCCCGTCATTGAAATGGTGGAAATCGGCGCGGGCGGTGGCTCCATCGCCCGCGTCGACAAATTGGATCGCATCAC
>CADEEO010000002.1:17315-59236 GCA_902826365.1 uncultured Hyphomicrobiales bacterium
CATGCCTGCCGGCTGGCTGAAAAAGTCGGCGTGAAAACCATCATCGTGCCCATGGGCGCGGGCGTTGGCTCGGCAATCGGCTTCCTCCGCGCCCCCATCGCCTATGAGGTGACGCGCAGCGCCGCGGTCTCGCTCGATGCCTTCAATGCGAAAACCGTGAACGCATTGTTGCAATACATGACAAAAGATGCCCGTGCCGTGGTGGAGCCAGCACTCGGTAAAACCAGGGCAACGGTGCAGATCATCGCCGATTGCCGCTATGTCGGCCAGGGCCACGAAATCCGCGTGACCGTTCCCGTCAAGACATTGAAAGACGCCGACGGCAAAAAACTCAAGGCCGCATTCGAAGCCCAATACGAACAGGTTTACGGCCTGCGCATTCCCAATCAGGAAGCTGAAGCCATCACCTGGTCAGTCACCGTGTCATCGGTTGCCAAGAAACCAAAACGGACCGCAAAAACCTCCGCCAAATCGACACCAAAGCCAAGAAGCAAGCGGCTGATCTATGATCCCGCCCTCGGCAAGCAGGTCATGGCGCCTGTCTACTGGCGCTTCGACATGAAGCCCGGCGCGACATTCAAAGGCCCAGCGATTATCGCCGAGGATGAAACCTCAACGATTGTCGGCGCAAACTTCAAGGCGAAAATCAATAGCCTGGGCTACATCATTCTGGAGCAATCGAAATGAGCAAATCCGCCCTCGATGCCATCCGCACCCAGGTCATGTGGAACCGCTTGATTGCCGTCGTCGAAGAACAGGCCCAATCGCTGCTGCGCTCCGCTTTCGGCACCATCACCCGCGAGGCAGGCGACCTGTCGGCCGGCGTCTATAACGCTAAGGGCCACATGATCGCCCAAGCCATGACCGGAACCCCGGGTCATGTGAACACCATGGCCACCGCCGTTGGCCATTTCTTCAAGCACTACCCGCAATCCACCATGAGGCCCGGCGATGTCTATGTGACCAACGACCCGTGGCTCGGCACCGGGCACCTGTTCGACTACGTGATGATGACGCCGGTGTTCCTCGGCAAGAAGCTGGTGGCGTTTTTCGCCAGCACCTGCCACGTGATTGACGTGGGCGGCGTCGGCATGTCCGCCAAGGCCAATTCCTCCTACGAGGAAGGCACCCTCATTCCGCATCTGAAAATGCGCAAAGAGGGCAAGATCAATGAGGAACTGCTTTCGGTGATCCTCGCCAATTCGCGCAACCCCGTGGAAGTGCGCGGCGATCTGCTCTCGCTGGTCAGCGCCAATGACACAGGCGCCCGCCGCCTCATCGAAATGATGAACGAGTTCAAGCTCACCAGTCTGGAGCCACTGGCCAAACACATTCTCACCACCTCGGAAAAGGGCGCACGCGAAGCGATCAAAGCGATGCCGGAGGGCGAATGGTCCTACGAAATGCCACTTGATGGCTATGAAGGGCCGATCACCATCAAGTCGAAACTCACCATCAAGAGCGGCAAGATCACCATTGATTTCACCGGCTCTTCAGCCGCCTCCATCTTCGGCATCAATTCACCGCGCACCTATACCCACGCCTATTCCGTCTTCGGCCTCAAGGCGGTGATCGCGCCGCATGTGCCCAACAACATCGGCTCGCTCTCCTGCTTTGATCTCATCACCGAGGCGGGGACTTGCGTTGATCCCATCAGGCCCTCGCCCGTCACCGCACGCCATGTCACCGGCCAGATGCTGGCCGATGCCGTGTTCGGCTGCCTCGCGCAAGCCCTGCCCGGAAAGGTGCAGGCGGAAAGCGCCGGCTCCATCTGGATCTTGGGATTGAACAGTGCCCATGGCCGCGTTCCAGCCCATGAAACGGCGAAAGCAAGGGAATTTGGCGTGATCAGCATTGCGCTCGGCGGCATCGGCGGCAGGCCCGGCAAGGATGGCCTGGCCACCACGGCCTTCCCCTCCGGCATCGGCGCCATCCCGATCGAAGTCACCGAAAACCAGTGCCCGCTTTATTTCAAACGCAAGGAATATCTGACGGACAGCGCCGGCGCCGGTGAATGGCGCGGCGGGCTTTCACAGACAATCGAAATCGCCAACCGCGAAAAAGCCCCCTTCACCATTTCCGCCGCAACCTTCGACCGCATCAAGAACCCGGCCAAGGGGCGGCATGGCGGTGGCTCCGGCGTGAAAGGCGTGGCGCGCTTGGGCTCGGGCAAAACCATCCCCGACAAGGGCATTCATGTCATCCCGACCGGCGACAGCCTCGTCGTCGAACTCCCCGGCGGCGGCGGTTTCGGCGATCCCCAATCCCGGGCGCGGGCCTTGGTCGAGGCCGATGTAAAGGCCGGACTCGTGAGTGAGGAAGCGGCGAAAATGGACTACTTCTGGGATCGTTAAACAAGGCTTCGCTCACCATCCAAAAGTTCCATACGTGGAGGTCAAATAAAGGTGAATTGTGCCGCCATTGCCCCTCCTTTAGATTTCTCCCAGACGGAAAAACAAAGGAGAAAAACATGCGGAAATCAAATATCCTGGCCCTCATCGTGCCCGTGGCACTCGCCCTTTCGATGGCGCCATCGGCCTTCGCCCAAGACGCAAAAATGGGATTCTTCGTGACCAGCGCCGGCTCCGGCAAGGGCGCTGATCTGGGCGGCCTTGATGGGGCCGACAAGCATTGCCAGACCCTTGCCGAAGCGGCCGGTTCCACCGGGCAAACCTGGCGCGCCTACCTCTCGACGCAAGGCGATGGCGCGGTCAATGCCAAAGACCGCATCGGCGCCGGCCCATGGGCCAATGCCAAGGGCGAGGTGATCGCCAAGGACGTGGCGGAACTTCATGGCGCCAATAATCTCACCAAGGCCACTGCCCTTACGGAAAAAGGTGAAGTGGTGAACGGCCGTGGCGACACGCCCAACATGCATGACATTCTCACCGGCACCCAGGCGGACGGCACAGCCTTCGCCGCAGGCGAAGACCGCACCTGTGGCAATTGGACCTTGAGCGGGGCGGAAGGCGCGGTGATGGTGGGTCATAGCGACCGCACCGGCCTTGATGACTCAGCGCCCGCCAAATCATGGAACACTTCGCATCCCTCGCGCGGCGGCTGCAGCCAGGATGCCCTGAAAGGCACGGGCGGCAACGGTTTTTTCTATTGTTTCGCGGCGAACTGAACCTTCGGGGCGGCGACCGGAAACATCTCTGGTCCCGCCCCAAACAGCCTGTTAAATTCTCAATCTCGCATCTTGCAACGTGCGCAATTCCCGTTACAGTGGGGAATAATAGTTTCCGTGCATGAAACACCGAGGGGAGAGTTGAATGGCCTTGAGTTGGAGATTTTCGGTTCTGGGGGACCGCCACCGCGCTTTGGGTTCAAAGCTCGAAGATTGGTCCGGCATGGGCACGGCCTGGACCTATGACAAGGACATTTACGCCGAGCACATCGCAGTGCGCACCAAGGCGGGCCTCATGGATGTCTCCGGCCTCAAGAAGGTGCATCTCGTGGGGCCGCACGCCATCAACGTGCTGGAATATATCACCACCCGCGACATGACGAAGATTTATCCCGGCCGCTCGGTCTATGCCTGCATGCTGAATGACCGCGGCCATTTCACCGATGACTGCATCGTCTACCGCACCGGGCCCAATTCCTGGATGCTGGTGCATGGCTCGGGCTCCGGCCATGAGGAAGTGGTGAAGCAGTCGCTGGGCCGCAATGTGGCGGTGCTGTTTGACGATGACCTGCATGATCTTTCGCTGCAAGGGCCGCTGGCCGTTGATTTCCTCGCCAAGCATGTGCCCGGCATCCGCGACCTGAAATATTTCCATCATATGCAGACCACGCTGTTTGGAGCGCCAGTGATGATCTCGCGCACCGGCTATACCGGCGAGCGCGGCTATGAGATTTTCGTGCGTGGCCAGGATGCGCCGAAAGTCTGGGACACGATCCTCGCCGAAGGCAAGTCCATGGGCATCATTCCCGTATGCTTCAGCGTGCTCGACATGCTGCGGGTGGAAAGCTACCTGCTGTTCTACCCCTACGACAATTCCCAGATGTATCCCTTCGCGGGCGAACAGCCCGGCGATTCTCTCTGGGAATTGGGCCTCGACTTCACCGTGAGCCCCGGCAAGACGGGCTTCCGCGGCGCCGAAGAACACGCACGCCTGAAAGGCAAGGAACGCTTCAAGATTTTCGGCCTGCTGATCGAGGCCGATGGCCCTGCCGATCTCGGCGACGAGGTCTATGCCGATGGCAAGAAGGTGGGCGTCATCACCTGCCCCTGCTATTCCAAGCTCACCAAGAAATCCATGGCGATCATGCGCGTTGACGTGGCTTGTGCCAAGCAGGGCACGAAGCTGGAAGTGCGCGGCAAGAACCTGAAAGCCAAGGCTATCGCCCACACCATCAGCTTCGATGACCCGGAAAAGAAGAAGCGGAACGCGGTTGGCTGATGCTTGTCGTTGGAATTAAGAGTCGCCCGGTTTACAAGGGGCTGATGATTGATATTCACAGCGCGCGCCATCTCTTTGCCCTCGAGGGCGAAGGAGCCGAGGCCTTGCTGGAGCAGATCAAGTCGATGGGCAGCGGTTTTCTGGAGAAGGCGGAAATTCTCTATGTCGGCCCGGAAAATCCGGCGGGCAAACTGCGTGAATTGAAGTCTTTTGATTTCTGGACGGCGCCCACCATTCCAGTGCTTCTCAATCGCTTGAAAGCCTCGCTCCAAGCTGCACGCATGGGAACCAGGCTCTATCTCTCCGGCACGGAAGGCTTCATCGGCCAGGCCATGCAGGTGGCCCTCGACCTTGGCATTGATTTCAACTCCATCCGCACCGAACACCGGGGCTCCACCGCACGCCGCGTGCAATGCGTCCATTGCAAGGGCATTACCGACAACGTCACGACCTCGCCCTTCACCTGTTCCCACTGCGGGCTGCCGCTGTTGGTGCGCGACCATTACTCCAGGCGTTATGGCGCTTTCCAGGGCGTGAACATTGACGCGGAAGAGCCGGGCTCCGCGCCCAAGCCGGAAGTGCTGTTCCCATGAGCATCAATACGGACATGACGGTGCGGGTGGCGGCGATCACGCAGGTGGCCGAGAAGGTGAAACGCTTCCGCCTTGAACGGGTCGATGGCGGGGAAATGCCGATTTTTTCCGGTGGCTCCCATGTCGTCGTGGCCATGCGCGATGGCGACATTTTGAGGCGCAACACCTATTCGCTGATGTCGAGCCCCCGCGATACCTCAGCCTATGAACTCTCGATCCTGCGCGTGGAAAATTCCCGCGGCGGTTCCGCCTTCCTGCACGAGAAACTGAAAGTGGGCGATACGCTGGTGATCTCCCAGCCTGTCAATCTCTTTCCCTTCGATGTACGCGGCCGCAAGCACCTGTTCATGGCGGGCGGCATCGGCATCACGCCCTTCATGGCCATGATGGACCAGATGACCCGCGAGGATCGCTCCTTCGAGCTGCACTACGCGGTGCGCAACCGGAACCACGGCGCCTATTGGAAAGACCTGTCGGAGCGCTATGGCGCCCACCGGGTGAAAATCTATGTCGATGAGGAAAAACTTTTCATTCCCGTCGAGGACGTATTGAAGGCCCAGGCCCTTGGCACCCATCTCTATGTCTGCGGCCCTGAAGGCATGATCAATGGCGTTCTGACCAAGGCGCGGCAACTGGGCTGGCCCGAGCAGAACCTTCATTCCGAGCGCTTCCTCGCGCCGCCGCCCGGCAAGCCCTTCCGCGCCGTGCTGAAGAAATCGAAAAAGACCATCGAGGTGCATTCGCACCAGAGTATTCTCGAGGCCGTGGAAGCGGCAGGCGTTGATGCGCCGTTCCTCTGCCGAGGGGGCGCTTGCGGCCAGTGCGAAACCAATGTCATCTCCTGCGATGGCACGCTGGAGCATAACGACCACTTTCTCGAGCCCGAGGACAAGGCCTCGGGCCGCAAGATCATGATTTGCGTATCACGGCTGAAAGGCCATGAAATTGTGCTGGATCTCTAGGAGAACGCCATGAACATCGAATTCAGACAGGAATCCTTCCGCGACGATTTCACCTTCCGGAACAGCCCGGCTGCGATCCGGCGCTTCCCCTTCCCCTTCCATGAAGACAGCTACATGTATTCGGTGAACATGGAGCCCCATGTGAAAGGCGCGCCCGGCTCCGCCTTCGAAAGCCTCATCGACGTGGATGAGCACTATATTTCCGAGATGAGGGACCGTGAAAAAGTTCTGAAAGAAGACCCGCTGCGCTGCCAGGCCCTGCCCCACATGATGATGGCGCAATGGGACACGCTGGAACTCCTGATGGAGCAGCAGGCGGCGGGCTACCCCGAGCATTTCTCGCTCACCAAGGACGGCGACAACTGGCACTGGATCAACAAGCCGCTGGGCATTGACCAGAAATTTGTCTTCGGTGATGTCTCGACCCTTCCCTGCGAGCCCATGGAATACATCACGCGGCAGGCGCAGGGCGATTTCTGCATCGTCGACCAGCGCGACAACAACCTGTGGATGGATGCCGGCATTGCCACGACGCAAGCCGACTGGTCACTGGATTTCGACATCGGCATGAATTTCATGGAATGGCATGGGCCCGTGCCGCTCGCCCACCAGATCGGCGTCTTCGAACGCGCCCTCAAATTCCTCCTCAACCTGCAGCAGGGCAAGCCCGTGCGCCGCCTGAACTGGACCATGACGATCAACCCGCGCCTCGACACCAGCCCGGAAAACTATCCGAAATGGGGCCCGGACCGCGCCACCGTGACGCCGGAAAATGTCGGCAACAAGGTGCACCTGCGCTGCGAGCTGCAAAGCCTGTGGCGCCTGCCGCGCTCCAACGCCATTCTCTTTGTCATCCGCTGCTATCTCATCAAGATGGAAGAAGTGGCAACCGTGCCGAAATGGGCCAGGCGCCTGCCCCGCGTGCTGCGCTCGCTGCCGCCCGAACTGGTCGATTACAAGGGCCTAACCCGCTACCGCCAGACCACCATTGACTGGCTTTCAAAATTCGATGACGGAGCCCCCACCAGCCCCGGCATCTTCCCCGATTGATAATCAAGAGGAAATCCCATGACACGTGTTGCAGTTATCGGCGCCGGCCCCTCAGGCCTTGCGGCGCTCCGCGCCTTCCAGTCGGCGGGCAAGAAGAAGGCCAAGATTCCCGAGATCGTTTGCTTTGAAAAGCAGAATGATTGGGGCGGGCTTTGGAACTACACCTGGCGCACCGGGCTCGATGAACACGGCGAACCCGTGCATGGCTCCATGTACCGCTATCTCTGGTCCAACGGACCCAAGGAATGCCTGGAATTCGCCGACTACACCTTCGAGGAGCATTTCGGCAAGCCCATCGCCTCCTACCCGCCGCGCGCCGTGCTGTGGGACTATATCAAGGGCCGCGTCGAGAAGGCCAAGGTGCGGAAATGGGTGCGCTTCAATTCGCCGGTTCGCATGGTGGAATGGGACAAGAAGAAAAAGAAATTCCACATTACCGTCCATGACCGGGTGAAGGACAGGATGTACAGCGAGGAGTTCGATCATGTGATCTGCTCCTCCGGCCACTTCTCCACCCCGCAGGTGCCCTTCTTTGAAGGCATCAACACCTTCAATGGCCGCGTCATGCATGCCCATGATTTCAGGGATGCCCTGGAATTCAAGGGCAAGGACGTGCTCATCGTCGGCCGCAGCTATTCCGCCGAGGACATCGGCTCGCAATGCTGGAAATACGGCGCGCGATCCGTGACTGCCACCTACCGCACCAAGCCCATGGGCTTCAAATGGCCCTCGAACTTCGAGGAGCGCCCGCTGCTGCAGAAGCTGGTGAACAAGACGGCCCATTTCAAGGACGGCTCCACCAAGGAAGTCGACGCCATCATTCTTTGCACCGGCTATCAGCACCACTTCCCCTTCATGGCGGAAGACCTGCGCCTGAAAACCGCCAACCGCCTCTGGCCGCTCGGCCTCTATAAGGGCGTGGTTTGGGAGGAAAACCCAAGGCTCCACTACATTGGCATGCAGGACCAGTTCTACACCTTCAACATGTTCGACGCCCAGGCCTGGTATGCCCGTGACGTGATCCTCGGCCGCATCAAACTGCCGAAGCTTGATGCCATGAGGAAAAATTCCAAGGCCTGGCGCAAGCGCGAGGAGAAGCTTGAGAACGCCGAGCAGATGATCTGGTTCCAGGGCGACTATGTTAAGGAACTGATCGACGCCACCGACTATCCGAGCTTTGATGTGGAGAGCGTGAACAAGACCTTCCTTGAATGGGAGCACGACAAGATGCACGACATCATGGCCTACCGCAACAAGTCCTACCGCTCGCTGATGACCGGCACCATGTCGCCCGCCCACCACACGCCGTGGAAGGATGAGCTTGATGATTCCATGGAAGCCTATTTGAAGGGCCGGTAACAATCATGGCTCGCAGTTTTGTCAACAAGCTGACCGGCTCATTTTCGGAAGGTGCGGCGGAAAATCCCACTGTTGCCATGGTCGAGGCGGCCTACCGGCATCACGGCCTTGATTACCGCTACATCAACTGCGAGGTGCCGCCGGAAAAACTTGGCGATGCGGTGAAGGGCGCCCGCGCCATGGGCTGGGCCGGGTTCAACCTGTCCATTCCCCATAAGGTGAACGTCATCCCCCACCTCGACGGGCTGGGTGAATCGGCAGCCGTCATGGGAGCGGTGAACTGTGCCGTGGCTCGGGGCGGAAAGCTCATCGGCGAAAACACCGATGGCAAGGGCTTCCTTCAGTCGCTCCGCGAACTCATCGATCCCGCCGGCAAAACCATCGTGATGTTCGGTGCTGGCGGTGCCGCCCGCGCCATCGGCGTGGAACTGGCGCTGGCCGGGGCAAAACACATCACGATCGTAAACCGCGATCCCAAGCGCGGGCAAACCCTGGTTGATCTCCTGAACGGCAAGACCAAGGCGAAAGCCGAACTCGCCGTATGGAAGGGCACTTATGCGATTGCGGCTGGCGTCGATATCGTCGTCAACGCCACGTCAATCGGCCTCACGCCAGACCTCAATGCGCGGCTTGATATCGCGCTGGACAGCCTGCGCAAGGGACTGGTGGTGGCCGATGTCATCCCCAATCCGCCCCGCACCAACCTGATCAGGGATGCCGAAGCGCGGGGATGCAAGACGCTGGATGGCCTCGGCATGCTGGTGAACCAGGGCGTGATCGGCGTAAAATACTGGACCGGCGTTGACGTGGACCCCACCGTCATGAAGCGCAAGCTCGAGGAAATATTCTCGGCCTAGAGCGGAATCCCTTTTCCTCGCCCCGTGGGGGAGAGGGAAAACCCCTAGCTTCGCGGCTTCAGCTTTTCCGGATCATAGTGCGCGAACTTCACGATGCGGCCGGGAAGGCGTTTCTGCATGCCGTCGAGCTTGCCGATCTCGATTTTGGTTCCAATTTCGCCGTGCAGAACATCAACCCGTGCCAGCGCGATGTTCTTGCTCAAGACCGGCGATCGCGTTGAACTGGTGACCACGCCGATTTTCGAGCGCCCCACGTAGATACTGTCGCAGTGGCCCACGGCTTCGTTGGAGTCAATTTCAAGCCCCACCAGCTTGTGCCTTGGATGCTCCTTGCGCTGGATGAGCGCCTGCTTGCCGATGAAATCATCGGTCTTGGACTTAAGCGGCACCGCGAAACCTATGCCCGCCTCAAAGGGATCGGTCTCCGAGGTGAATTCATAATTGGCGAATATCAGGCCCGCCTCGATGCGCACCATGTCCAGCGCCTCCAAGCCCATGGGCTTCAGGCCAAATTTCTGGCCTGCCTCCCAAACCGCATCAAACACCGCAAGTGCATCCTTGGGATGGCAGAAAATCTCATAGCCCAATTCGCCCGTATAGCCCGTGCGCGAGACGACAATGGGTGGCCCTTCAAAATGGCCTATGCGAGCCACGGCAAAGCGGAACCACTCCAACTCGCCGATTGCCGGTTGGGCCGGCGAGGTCCAGATGATTTCCTTGAGCAGGTCGCGGCTCTTCGGCCCCTGCACCGCAATGTTGTGAAGCTGGTCCGTGGACGAGCGCACCCAGGCCTTGTAGCCCATCTTTTCCGCCTGTTGCCGCAGCCACTGGCCGCTGAATTCATCCCCGCCAATCCAGCGGAAATTGTTCTGGCCCAAGCGGAACACCGTGCCGTCATCGATCATGCCGCCGTTCTCGTAACACATGGCCGTATAAACCACCTGCCCCACCGACAGCTTGCGGATGTCGCGCGTCACGCAATACTGCAGCAGCGCTTCCGCATCAGGCCCCGTCACCTCAAACTTGCGCAGCGGTGACAAGTCCGTCACCGTCACGTTCTCGCGGCAGGCCCAATACTCCTCAACCGGGCCGTCATTGTTGAAACGCTGCGGCAGCCAGTAACCCCGGTATTCCGTGGTGTTGCGGGTCAGGGCCGATAACCGCGGATGGAACGCGGTTTCCTTGGTGAGGTGGGCGTCTGCGTCGGGAGTCATGCGGGTTACCACTGCTCTTGAGAATTTCTGTTTTGCGGCATAGGTGCGGATGTGAATATCGGTGGGATCCCAGCCATTGGCGGCGTCGATGTCATCGGGGCATGATGACGACACGCACACCAGTTCGGTGAGCGCCCGCATCAGCACATAGTCGCCGGGGCGCGACCATGGCTCGTCGAGATAGAGCTGGTTCTGGTGGTTGATATTGGTGTTGTAGAAATAATTCAGCGCTTCCCAGCCCTTGCGGGGCTTCACGCCATAGGGTGCCAGAGCGTAGTTGAAATTCTCCGTGCAGTTCACGTGTCCCGGATAGCCCATATCATCATAATAACGTGAGGTGCAGGCCAGCGCGAAGGCATCATGGCGGCCTACCGTGTCCTGAACGATTTCCACCAGCGGCTCGAATTCCCGGTCAAAGGATTTGGAGGGAAGCCCTGGTGCCGGATAGCTGCGGCCCAAAAGCGTGCGGGTGACCGTGGCGTCAAGCGCCAGGTCAAGCCCCTTGTCAATCTTGCGCGCCGACAGGGCCTGAAAGTCCGTGCACTGACGGCCGGATACGTCGATCACCTGGATATATTCACCAGCCTTCACCACATAGGCCGAAGCGGTGGACGCCCTGATGCGGAAATCCTGCAACGGATCGGCGAGGGGTTCCGGAAGAACACTGCCCCGTTCGGCTGCTTTGCCGCTGCGGGCAATGCGCAATTCAATATCCGTGGCCGTGTCCTGGTTCCCCGGCGCCATGGCGGCCCCTGGTGCGGCAACGATCAAAATCCCGTCACGCGAGACCTTGAACTGGGCTCTCGCCCCTGCCCGCGAGCCTTCCCC
Organism: uncultured Hyphomicrobiales bacterium; assembly: GCA_902826365.1. Lineage (GTDB taxonomy): Bacteria > Pseudomonadota > Alphaproteobacteria > Rhizobiales > Aestuariivirgaceae > Aestuariivirga. Next base: position 28,585 of record CADEEO010000002.1, read on the forward strand.
AAAGAGACGCACAATATCGGCCTTGCCCAGATCAATGTTGCGGCGCTGCAGGGCCGATTTCGTGCGCTGCGTGTTTTCACCGTCCTCTGCAAGCAGGGCTTTCAACCCTTCGCCATGGCCGGTGGCGCGTGCGCCGATTGCCGAGGCATCAAATCGCCCAGCATCGTCGCAAAAGGCTATTTCACAGGCCTGGCCGCCTTCAATATCAGTCAGGACAACGCCATCGCCAGCCTTCACCGCAACAACCGTCGAGCCCGTTCCACGCACAATGTAACGCTCAACCCCCTGGGCCAAAGTCTTGATGCCGGGGCGATAGATGAGGCTGGGCTGCGGCGCGGTTGAAAGCATGGAGTAAAACGTCACCATCCGGAGGAAATTGAACTGTCAATATCGCACAGTTCCTCCGTATGGTCGATATGCGGCCAAGTCCGTCCAAAGCGGCTGAACTACTGCTCCTTGTTCAGCTTGGCCCAGATCCGGTTGAGCTCAGCCTCGACATTGGCAGCCATTGGCGGCTGCACCGCAAGGCGCTTCAACACGCTTTTCGGCGGATAAAGCCCCGGGTCGCTCAAGAGATCCGGCTCGATGAAGGGGGCCGACGTCAGGACCGGATTGGCATATTGCAGGAAATTGGTGTTGGCGGCGGCCACCTCCGGCTTCAGCATGTAATTGAGCAGTTTGTAGGCTCCCTCCTTGTTCTGCGACTTGGTGGGGATGACGATGAGGTCGAACCAGAGCTGGCTGCCTTCCTTGGGAACGTTATAGACGATGGTCCCCTTGCCATTTTCCTTGGCCGTGTCGCGGGCGGCGAATATGTCTCCCGAGTAGCCCCAGGTAACGCAATACTTGCCCTCGGCCAGGCTGTCGATGTAGCTTTCCGCCGAAACAACCGTGATATAGTCGGAGACCTTCGCGAGGGCCACTTCCACCGCCTCCAGGTCGGTGATGCCGATGTTCTTCATGTCGCCGCCCAGATAGGCAACGAAGGCGGGCAGAACATCAATCGGCTCGTCAATCAGCGCGATGCCGCATTTTGACAGGTCGGCGGCGATCGCCGGATCGAGGATGAGGGCCATCGAGTTGAGCGGCGCATCGGGCCTGATCGCCCTGACCTTTTCCCTGTTCACGCCAAGTCCCACCGTGCCCCACATGTAAGGCACCGAGTGGGAATTGTTGGGGTCCAGGACCTCGGTATAGGTAAGCGCCGCCGGGTCAAGGAATTCCGCATTGGGAATTTTCGCCCGGTCGAGCACTTCAACTGCGTTCTGCTCCTCAAGAACCTGGCGCATCTGCGCGCCGGACTGGATCATCACGTCATATCTGTCGGAACCCTGATGCAGCAGCTCCTTGGTTTCCGACGTGCTGCCAAACACTTCGTGCACGATTCGGATATTGGTTTCCTTCTCGAAATTCCCCAAGGTATCCGGATTCATGTAATCCGGCCAGTTGAGCATGTGCACCGTGCTGACCGGCTTCTTGTCGGCAAAGTTCAAGGCGCGGATGACGTTTTGAAAGGTGTTGCGGGTAAGCAGGCCCGTGACATTCATGCCGTTGTCTTCCTGGAAAATCTCGATGGCCGAAAGCGTGGCGGGCCCAAACACGCCATCGGAAGGTCCGGGCGCGTAGTTGAGCTTCTTCAGCGCATCTTGCGCCTGGCGCACTTCGGCGGGCTCCACCACAAGGCTCTGGCCATCGGCGCTTCCCGTGGCCCAGCCCTCCTTGGTCCATGCGGCGGTAAACAGCGAACGCATGATTTTTTCGGACGTCATGCCGTCGGCCGGGGTATTTGTCGCCTGAAGATGGGTAACAAGCGCCGCTGTCGTGGCGGCATCCATCTGGCGCGTCATGTTTTCCGGCTTGAGATAGCCCAGCCGCCGCAGCAGGCGCTGGATTGTGGATACTTCCTGGGCGCCAAGGTTTGCAAGGCCGTCAAGGCCCGCATCCGCCAAGTCAGTTTGCGCGGAAGGCGCGGAAATCATGCCCTGTGCATGGAGCGGCGCTGTGCCCGCAACATGCAAGGAAACAGCGCAGGCTAGGGATAGAGATATGGCAAAGCGTTTCTTCACGGTGGCGGACTCCCCTTTTTGCAGATTTTTTATTTCACGGCTGCGACCTGGCCACCCGGAATCCTATGGAATTGCGGGCCTTGACCGAAGTTTCCCAACCCCGGACTGCGGCGCGGTAGGCAACCGCGTCTCCCACCCAAACCCCATCCGGCAGGAAGCGGAATTCGCTGGCCCATGAACCGCCCCGCAAGACGTGGTACTTGCAGGTCTCGGTATTCGCCGCTTCGGTGTCGTAAGTGGCGCGCCAGCAATCGGACACCCACTCCCAGACATTGCCATGCATGTCAAAGATGCCGAGCGAGTTGGGGCTCAGCGAGCCCGCCGGGGCTGTGTAGAGAAAGCCGTCATTGCAGCCAACGCCAGCCCAGATGGTCTCCCGCATTTTGCCTGCCACATCGGAGGAGTTTCCATAGGCGCAGGCAAGCTGCACATTGCTGCCAACCTCGGTAATTCCGCCCCGGCTCGACTTGTTCCCGCCCTGCGAGGCCAGTTCCCACTCCGCTTCTGTAGGCAGCCGGTAGGTGAAGCCCGTAATTTTCGACAGCCACGGCAGATATTGCTGGCTGATATCATTGTAGGACACGTGAATCACCGGATGGCGCCCGCGTCCCCAGCCATCATCGGCCGGTGAAGCCTTGCAGCCACCCCCGTCAATGCAGTGCTGCCAGTCATCGAAGGTTATTTCATACCGCCCGATGGCAAAGGGCTTGTCGACACTCACCTTCTTGGCATCAACGGGGTTTATCGCCTGCTGCGCCGTGCCGCGGCCCTCGGGGCCAACCATGAATTCGCCCGGCGCAATCGATACAAGTTCGGGGCATGTGTCGCAGTCCCGGAAAATCATCCCTTCCTTCTGCTGGGAATCGGCAAGGCCCGGCTGTTCAATCACCGAAGGGGCGTTTTTCAGGGTTGTGAGATCGGGAACGGGCACGGCCGCCACTGCCACTTGTTGTGCCACAGGCGGAGGCTCGGGGGCTGAAGCTTGCGCGGTGGCCTGGGGTTCTGGTTCAGCAGCTGCCTCCACTTCTGCCTGGGGCGCGGGTTCTGGTTCAATATCAGCGGGTGCAGCCTGCGCCTCCTGCTGGGGTTCAGGCTCAAGTTCAACGGCGGGAGATGTGATTTGCTCATCCGCTTGCTCCTCGGGTTCAGGCGCTGCCGGGGCAACTTCCACTTCCGCTTCGCCGGGCGGTGGTGCTGCCGTTTCAGATTCTGCGGGAGCCTGCTGAACCGCTGCAGTTTGTTCATTGGCGGCGGTATCAAGTTCAGGCGGAGGCTGGACTCCAGCGGCCAGGTCCGGCTCGGTCTTGCTTTCGGGAGCAGGGCTTGCAATCTGCTTAAAAACATCCGCAACCGCGTGCTTGATATAGCCATCCGACATGTAATCACGCACGCCGACAAAAGCCGCGCCGGCGATCACCAGCTGCGCCGCGATGAATGTAAAGAGATTGCGCCTGAACTTCCGCCGCCGCAAACGTTCGGCGCGCGTCGCCTGCGCATTTCTCAACCGCTGCGAACGCGGCGCCAAAGGCAAAGGTGTATCCGTTTGTGGAGCAGACAAATCATCAACCGCATTGTTGAACCGGGGTGCCACCCCCGGTTATTTCTGTCGCTCGTCCCGTTGAAAAATATTAGGCTTCAATGCGGCGTAATTGTGACCCGCCTGCCTCAGTTGCCGTTAACCATTTCTTGGGGAAAAATTAATCCGTATACGAATTAATTTTGCGGAAGCCGCGATAGGCCGCTTTTCGGCCCTGCCAGACAGCTGATTCCCGGCATTTGCCCTCGCCGGAATCTTCGGTTAGGCTTTGCCCAGCGATAACAAGCGCAACAAGGGGAGAACTTGATGGATCGTCGTGGATTTATAAGAAAAGCGGGCATCGCTGCCGCCACAGTGCCAGCCCTGGCATCACCCGCCATTGCCCAGTCTATGCCGGAACTAAAATGGCGCATGACCTCCAGCTTTCCCAAGGCGCTCGATACGATCTATGGCACGGCTGAAACCTTCGCAAAAAACATAGCCGAGGCGTCCGACAACAAGTTCCAGATACAGGTCTTCGCCGCTGGCGAAATCGTTCCCGGCCTCGAAGCTGCAAATGCCGTTTCCGCCGGAACCGTGGAGATGTGCCACACCGCGTCTTATTATTACTGGGGCAAGGATCCCACCTTTGCTTTCGGCACCGCCGTGCCCTTCGGCCTGAATTCCCGGCATCAAAACGCCTGGATGTATTATGGCGGCGGCATTGACCTGATGAACGAGTTCTACGCCACCAAGAACCTGGTCGCTTATCCCTGCGGCAACACCGGCGCCCAGATGGGCGGCTGGTTCCGCAAGGAAATCAAGTCCGTTGCCGACATGCAGGGTCTGAAAATGCGCATCGGCGGCTTCGGCGGCAAGGTGATCTCCAGGATCGGCGTCGTGCCCCAGCAGATCGCCGGTGGCGAAATCTATCAGGCGCTGGAAAAAGGCACCATCGACGCGGCCGAATGGGTTGGCCCCTATGATGACGAAAAACTCGGCTTCCACAAGGTGGCCCCTTATTATTACTACCCCGGCTGGTGGGAGGGCGGCGCCATGCTGCACACCATGGTCAACACGGCGAAATGGGCTGAACTCACCCCGCTCTATCAGTCGCTGGTGAAGACCGCTTGCCAGGCCGCTAATGTGGACATGCAGGCGAAATACGACGCCCTCAATCCGGGAGCGCTCAAAAAACTGGCGGCTTCCGGCGCGAAGCTGGCGCCCTTTCCCCAGGATGTGCTTGAAGCCTGCTTCAATGCCGCCAACGAAACCTATGCCGAGTTAAACGCGAGCAATGCGCCCTTCAAGAAAATCCACGATGCCATGATGGCCTTCCGGGCTGACGCCTATCTCTGGTCGCAGTTTTCGGAATATCAGTTCGACCAGTTCATGATGGGCCAGCAACGGAAAAAACTGCTCTAGGAAAATTGCGGCGCGCGCTAAAAGGCCCCGTTCGCGGGGTCTTTTTTTAATTCATCGCAGGCGGCTGGGTGAAGTCAATCGCTGGCGGGGCCGACAAATCCCCGCCTTCGTTGCTGGGGACGATCAGCTCAAAATTGGGATCGACCACCACATCGGGATCGAGAAAAGCTGTAACCAGCCCCGGCCAGAGGATGAGGATGGCGACCAGCATTACTTGTAACACCACCCAGGGAATGGCCCCCCAATAGATATCACGGCTCCTGACCTCCGGCGGTGCGATGCCCCGGAGATAGAACAGCGCAAAGCCAAAGGGTGGATGCATGAAGCTCGTCTGCATGTTGGCCCCGAGCAGCACGCCAAACCAGATGAGGTTGATGCCAAGCGCTTCAGCAGCCGGCGCCAGCAGCGGAATGATGATAAAGGCGATCTCGAAGAAATCGAGAAAGAAAGCGATGATGAACACGAACAGGTTGACGAACACCAGGAAGCCCACCTGCCCGCCCGGCAGCGCCACAAGAAGGCCTTCAATCCATTCCTTGCCGCCCACCCCTTGGAACACCAGGCTGAATATCCGCGCCCCGATCAGGATGAAAATCACCATGGTGGTAATCCGCATGGTCGTCTGCATGCCCTGATAGACCACCGCCCAGGTGAGGCGCCCGTTGAACCAGGCCAGCACGAAGGCCCCGATCACGCCCATGGCGCCGGCTTCGGTGGCTGTGGCAAAACCCATGAAGATCGTGCCGAGCACGATGAAGATAAGGGCAAGTGACGGCACCATGCCGCGAATGACGCGCCTGGCCAGCGCCCAACCCCGCAGCGTGCGCGCTTCGGGGGGAAGGGCCGGAATGTCCTGCGGCCGCAGATATGAGAGGAGCAGGACCCAGGCCATGAACAGCAAAACCTGAACCACGCTGGCCCCCATGGCGCCGCGGTACATGTCACCCACCGACTTGCCGAGTTGGTCGGCAAGGACAACCAGCACGAGCGATGGCGGAATAAGCTGCGTGATGGTGCCCGAGGCGGCGACAACGCCCGTAGCATGGCGCACGCTGTAGCCATATCTCAGCATGATGGGCAGCGAGATGAGCCCCATTGCAATCACCGAGGCGGCAACCGTGCCGGTAATGGCCCCTAATATCGCGCCCACCAGAATGACCGCATAGGAAAGCCCGCCGCGCACCCCGCCAAAAAGCTGGCCGAAACCCTCAAGCAGGTCCTCCGCCAAACCGCAGCGTTCAAGGATGGCGCCCATCAGCGTGAAAAACGGAATGGCAAGCAGCAGGTCATTGCGCACCACAGATTCGAGCTGGAACACGATATTGCCGAGAAAATCCGGCTGGATAAGGCCGAGCTCAATCCCTATGAAACCGAAGAACAATCCCACCGCTGACAGCGAAAAAGCGGCGGGATAGCCGTAGAGCATGAAAAGAATGAGCCCCGCGAACATCAGGGGCGCCATGTTGTGGGTGACAAACTCAATCATTGCACGGGTTTCTCGTAGCCATGCTCGCGCCGGTAGCTGGTTGTCAGCGCCGCCACGCACTTGATGATCTCGGACACGCCCTGCAGCATGAGAAGGCCAAAGCCCAGCGGGAGGAACAACTTCGCGGGCCAGCGCGGCAGGCCGCCCGCATTCTGCGACAGTTCATTGCCCGTCCAGGATTCCAGGAACCACGGCCAGCTGAAATAGATAAGCAGCGCGCACATCGGCATGAGAAAGAAAATCGTGCCCGTAAGGTCAATCCAGATGCGCCTGCGGTCGCTCACCGAGGCATAGAAGAGATCAACCCGCACGTGCTCGTTGACCTTCAGCGTCCAGGACGCGCCCAGCATCACCATGCCGGCAAACAGCACAAGCTGCAGGTCGCGCAGGGAATTGGAGTTTTCCCGGTAGATGTCGAAAAGCCAGCCCAGTCTTCCGCCGCCCGAGGACAGCAGCTGGTCAAGCCAGATGACGCTGCTCAGGCTGTAGCGCAAAAGCGCATCGAAGGCGCAGACCAGTGCCGCCAGCAAAACAAACCAGTTTGCAATGATGCCGGTCCGCCGACCCAACCCGTCAATGGCCCGGCTAAGGCGCAATAGTCCTTGCAAGATTCCTCCCCTTCGCAGGCCTCCCGTTAACCGGGATGGTTTTTTGGGAACCCTAGATCAGTTTTGAGTCGTAGCAAAGGGACTTTGGAAGCTTCATCCCACTGTCATAAATCTTTGTTTAGAGGACATTCATGAGCTCAGAAAAAACCTACAATGTTCTTTTTCTCTGCACCGGAAACTCCGCCCGCAGCATTTTGGGCGAGGCCATCATGAACCGCCTGGGCGCGGGCCGGATCAACGCCCGCAGCGCCGGGAGCCACCCCAAGGGCGAAGTCCACCCCTTCACCATCGATCTTCTCAAGCAATTCAACTACAAGACCGAAGGGTTCCGCTCAAAATCCTGGGACGAATTTGCCAGGGACGATGCCCCGCATTTTGATTTCGTATTCACCGTGTGCGATGACGCGGCTGCCGAAACCTGCCCGGTATGGCCCGGCCAGCCTATGACTGCCCACTGGGGCATTCCTGATCCCGCCAAAGTAGAAGGTACCGAAGCCGAAAAACGCGCCGCCTTCGCCGATGCTTATGGCAGGCTCTACAACCGCATCGCCATATTTGTAAGCTTACCCCTTGCTTCAATAGACCGGCTCTCCCTCAAGAACCGGCTCGACAAAATCGGCCAAACCAAAGATTAATCATCCATGACGCGCAAGATTTTCGCCGAAGGCCTGGGCACTGCCTTCCTTCTCGCAACTGTGGTTGGTTCCGGCATCATGGCCGCCAAGCTTGCAGGCGGAAACACCGCCATTGCCCTGCTTGGCAACACCATCCCGACAGGGGCGATCCTTGTCGTTTTGATTTCCATCTTCGGACCTGTATCCGGCGCCCATTTCAATCCGCTGGTCACCCTTGCCGCACTCCTCAACCGCCAAATGACGGCAAAAAAGGCAGCAGGCTATATTGCCGCACAATTCATCGGAGCGCTTCTCGGCGTCATCATCGCCCACGCCATGTTCGATTTGCCTCTCTTGCAAGCCTCCACAACCCCGCGCAGCGGTGGAGCCCAATGGCTTGCCGAAGTTGTGGCCAGCTTCGGACTGCTCACCGTGATTTTCCTCAGTATCAGGAATGCCCCGCAACATGTGGCCATGAATGTCGGCCTCTATATCACCGCCGCCTATTGGTTCACCGCCTCAACCAGTTTTGCCAACCCTGCTGTCACCTTGGCGCGGTCGTTCTCCGACACCTTTGCCGGGATCAGGCCTGAAGATATTCTGGGCTTTGTCCTTGCCCAACTCACGGGCGCTGCCTTGGCGCTCACCGTCGATCGTTGGGTCTGGAATTCAAGATAGCGACAGCAGCTTGCGTGCTTCCGCAACGCTGGCCGGATGGCGGCCATAAGTGCGGCAAAGCTCTGCCACGCGCCCGACCAGCGCTGCATTTGACGGCGCAAGCTCAGTTCCATTCCACCTGATATTGTCTTCAAGGCCCGTGCGGCAATGGCCGCCGCGCTCAAGGCACCAGTGGTTGACCTCAAGCTGGTGCCTGCCAATTCCCGCCGCTGTCCATGTGGCCTCCGGCGCCAGCCGTATGATCTCGTCCACCATGAAATCAAAGGCGGGCCGGACGGCGGGCATGGCGTTCTTCACCCCAAAGACGAACTGCACATGCAAAGGTTTCTGCAGCAACCCTTCATCCGCAAGGCGCAGCGCCTGATAGAGCATAGACAGGTCAAAGATTTCGATTTCCGGCTTGACGTTGTGTTCCCGCATTTTCGTAGCCAACTCACGCACCAGATCCGGGTGGTTTTCGTAGATGATCGTGGGGAAATTGCACGAGCCTGTGGCCAGCGAAGCCATGTCGCAGCCGAGATGCAGCATACCGCCGCGCTCGGAACCCTTGCCGGAGCGCCCCCCCGTGGAAAACTGCACGATCATGCCGGGACAGGCTTTCCGAAGTCCTGCCAACAATGCGGCAAAGCGTTCAGGATCAGAGGTTGGCGTCTGGTCGTCCTTGCGCACATGGACATGGGCGATCGTGGCCCCGGCTTCAAAGGCGGCGCGGGTGGAATCCACTTGTTCGCTGATGGTGATCGGAACCGCCGGATTATGCTCCTTGCGCGGCACCGATCCGGTGATGGCGACTGTAATGATGCAGGGCGTCGTCATAAATCAAAAACCACCCGGCCCGGCACCTTTATTCTCACTGCAACGGTACGCAGCGTTGGCGCTTGCGGCTGAACTCTGTTCCTTCCGGGCAGGTCTTCGGAACATTCAACTGGATCGGTTCGCATTGCTTGGTCTTCGGATTGTACTCAAGATCCTGCTTGCACTTGACTGACGGAGGCTGTGGCGTCGGAACGCGCTCGCACTCGTTCGTTTGCGGGTTCAGCTTGGCGCCCTCCGGGCAGTCCGGCTCATCATCCGGGATGCGTTCGCACTGCTCGGGATTGTTGGGATTTCGGACAAGGCCCTGCGGGCAAGGCGCATGGCATTTTCCGCGGATCACTTCATAGCCTTCCGGGCATGAGGGCGGGCTGCAAACCCCGCGCAAATTCGGATAGCTGCCATCCTCGCAGCGCGGCGGCAGGCAATAGCCGTAGGCATTGCGCGTCGTGCCCTGCTCGCAAACCGGCACGCATTGCTGGCGGAAATTCTCAAACCCATAGGGGCAGGTTTCCGGCGGCGGCAGGCAGCGCGTGGGGTGATAGATATCGCGCGTGAAGCCTTGCGGGCACGATGGCAGGCATATCCACTTGTAGTCATCCGGCCAGTCGCCGCCGGGCACACAGGCGCCGGTCCGTTCGTTGCGCTGGGAGCCGTCAGGGCAGGCCCTGTCATAATAGCTGCGGCACAGGCCGCTTTCAGCCAGATATGTTCCCTCCGGGCAGTCCGGCGAACACCGGCCGGTTTCCTGTGAATAACTCAGCCCTTCTGGGCAATTGTCGGGAGTGGACGTGCTGCGGTCGGGCAGGCATTCTTCAGGATTGCTAAGATTGCGGTGATAGCCTTGCGGGCAGCCCGGCAGCGGCACTTGCTCATAACCTTCCGGACAGCCGTGATGGCCGGGCGGCAGGCATAGGCCTGGATAGCCGGGATAGCGCAAATAACCCGTGGGACATTCAGGCAGGCAGTAGTCATCGTAAATCGTGTAGCCCGCCGGGCAGCTCGGCCCCGAATCGCAGCTGCCACAAGTATTGCAGGTGTTGCGTGAGGGCTTCGCCTGCACTTCGCAGGTTTGCGGCGCCGATGATTGCTCGGCCCGCGCAGCGGTTGGGGACAAGGCGCCCATGAGAATGGCAAGGCAGGCGATCAGGACGGAACGATAGACTGCCGATTGCAAGCAGAGCTTCGCATGTGTCACGGCGCACTATCTCCAATTTTCCCGCCCCGGGAGATGTACCGCATCCACCAGTTGCCTAGCCTCTTGCAACGGAGATTACGGCCTTTGGAACTGCATTGGCAAGGGGCTGGACGCTGCAACACATTTGGTTAAGTTCATAGAAAAGGGAGCTTTCATGCGCCACGCCCAACTCACATCCCTCGACCTGCCGGATTTCGGCATCCCCACCACTGAGCCGGAACTGGGCCGTGAGATTTATGCGGCGCGCCTCAAGCAACTGCTGGCGCGGATGGCTGCCCAGGGCTTCGACGCCCTGGTGATCTACGGTGACCGCGAGCATGCGGCGAACATCTCCTGGGCCACGGGCCATGATCCGCGCTTCGAGGAGGCCATCTGCGTCATCGTGCCGGGCCGCACCCCCATCCTTCTCGCCGGCAACGAAGGCTTTCCCTATGCCGAGATCGCCAATGGCAATTTCGAGCGCGTGCTTTGGCAACCCCTGAGCCTCATGGGCCAGCCCCGCGACAAGTACCGCGATCTTGCCAGCATCCTGCACGACGCCGGCGTAAAGAAAGACATGCGCATCGGCCTCGCCGGATGGAAAGGTTTTGAAACGGAGGACAGCGTTTTCGATCCCCACTGGTTTGAAACACCGCACTATCTGGTCGAAGCGCTGAAAGCCTTCGGCCCAGTCACCAACGCCGCCCTGCTCTTCATGCATCCCGCCGATGGCCTGCGCGTGATCAATGAAATCGAGCAACTCGCCCGCTTTGAATATGCCGCGACGCTGACCTCGAATGCCGTCCGCCGCATGATTCTTGGCGCAAAGCCCGGCATGAGCGAATATGACGCCTGCCGCAACTTGGGGCTAGATGGCTTCCCGCAATCCGTGCACATCAACATGAGTTCAGGCCCGCGCGCCAAGTATGGGCTGCCAAGCCCCTCGATGCGGGTTATCGAACGTGGCGATCCCGTCGTCATCGGCGTAGGCCTTATGGGTGCCCTGAATTGCCGCGCCGGATTCATGGTGGCTGAGGCAAACGAACTGCCCGCCAACATCCGCGATTACGTGGACAAGCTCGTGGCCCCCTATTTCGCCGCCGCCGCGGCCTGGTACGAAACCATCGGCATCGGCGTCGAAGGCGGCGCGCTCTACGAAGCCGTGATGAGCCGCCTGGGTGACCCGTTCTTCGGCATCGGTCTCAACCCGGGCCATCTCATCCATCTCGATGAATGGGTCCATTCCCCGGTGAAAAAGAACAGCAACATGAAGCTCGCTTCCGGTATGGCGCTCCAATGCGACATCATCCCCGCAACCGGCACGCCCTATTTCATGTCCAACATCGAGGATGGCGTGGCGCTCGCCGATGCGCCAGCCCGCGCCGCCTTCAAGGCGAAATACCCGGAAGCCTGGAAGCGGATCGAAAACCGCCGCGCCTTCATGTCCGAAAAACTCGGCATCACTTTGAAACCGGAAGTGCTGCCCTTCAGCAATATCCCCGCCTGGCTGCCGCCCTTCTGGCTGGCCCCGGGCGAGGTCATGGCGATTCGGTGATTGAATCATCCTTTGCTCGTTTCGAAAGGCGGGCCGGATTGCCGATGACAGTGGCTCCGGCTTCGACCTCACGAAAGACCACGGCCCCGGCGGCAACCGTGGCGCCGTCCCCGATTCTGACGTTTGGCGCCACAACGGCCCCGGCCCCAATCATGACGCGCTTGCCGATTCGGCACTGCGAAGCAAGCGTGGCGCCCGGGCCGACGGTTGCGAAGGCTTCAAGCACTGTATGGTGGCCAACCGAGGCAGCGCGGTTGACCGTCACGAAATCATCGAGTTCGACTTCTGCTCCCAATGTTGCATTAGCGTTGATGAACAGGCCCTGCCCCGCATAAATGCCGCCGGGAACGACCGCTGTGGGATCGACAACCGGAATGAAGCGGCTAAATCCCAAGGACAAGGCGCGCAGATGCGCTTCTCCGCGGCCCTTGGGCGTGACCGGGCATAGCACGACTGGCAATTCAAGAAGGAGATGCGAAATTTCCTCCGGATGGAGCACAACCGGAATGCCGCGCAGCGACCAGGGCGGTGGACCGGTCAAAACTCCGGCGGCAACTTCAACGCCAAGCCTCGTCAACGTGTCAAGATAGTCGGACGCAAACGACGTTTCGATCCCGAAAAGCACGTATGGCTCAAGGCGGTTGCGGCTTCTGGTTTTTTCATCCATGCTTTTCAAATGAGCGATCCGAATGCTTCGCGCCAGACTGGCACAATTCAGCAGTTTTATGAAGCGCTGCTGCAAACCGAGACCTATTCAGCGAAAAATCTCGCTCGATTTCAGGATAATGTCCTGAAAGATCTGTTGCCTTTCGTGGCCAGGCATGTGCCGTTTTACCGGGAGAGGCTGGCGCCCGTCCTCCGCAGCGACGGCAGCTTCGATCCGGAGAACTGGACAAAGCTTCCCATACTTGCCGCTGCGGAGTTTCGCGCTAACCGGGAAGCATTCCGTCCAACCGAACTTCCGGCCTCGCATGGCGCTGTTGCGCGCTATGTCTCATCCGGTTCGACCGGCGGGGCCACTGCATTCTACCGCTCGGCACTTTCCGAAGCCGCCCAGAATGCCGCCCACTACCGCCATTATCAGGCTTTCAAACTCGATCCTCAACGGAACCTCGCCATGATCCGGGCCTTCGATAATACTTTGGCGCGCTCCCGGCCTGAACTCTTGGACCGCACAAAAATTTCCTGGACGGCGGAATGGTTTGCAGGCGGCGCGCCTGGTATGATTGAGCCGCTTACAGTTTTTACGCCTGTCGCCAGCCAGGTTGAATGGTTAAACGGACTTGGCGAAGTCTATCTCAACACTTTTCCGTCCAACGCGCTGGCTATCGCCCGGTACGTCGCGCGGAACCCGGGGGCAAGGCCACGGCTCCTTGCCATTCTTACGGCAGGCGAGCCCTTGACCGGGGAAGTCCGGCGCCAATGCGTCGAGCATCTTGGGAGTTCTTGTATTGACCTTTACTCGAACGCCGAGTGCGGTCTCATTGCCTGTGATTGCCCATCAGGCAACGTAATGCACGTTCAATCGGAGCTGAATCGCATTGAGATTTTAGGCCAGAACGACAAACCGGCGCGCCCAGGCGAATGGGGCCGGCTGATCTTTACGCCGCTTTACAATTTTGCCATGCCATTGATCCGTTATGAATCCGGCGATCTGGTCCGAGTCACGGAGCCGTGCGGCTGCGGGCGCAATCATCCTGCGATCGAGCGAATGATTGGCAGGCCCTCCAACCTGTTCCGTCTGCCGCGGAAGAAATGGTTCCGGCCCGAATTGGATTCAGCAATGATGGAAGGTCTTCTTGGCAATAGCAGATGGCAATTTATCCAGACCGGCGCGTCGGCCTTCGAACTTCACTATATGCCAAAAAACGCTGATATTGACATTCGCAAGCTTCGCCATGTTCTCAAAAAAGCATTGGGGCAAGGCAGTTCTGTCGAAATCAAACCGGTTGCAGCGCTGGGACCCGCTTCATCAGGCAAATTTCTTGCAATCTCAAATCGCTTCCGTGCCTAAATGCGGGGCGACAGTTGTGCTAAGGCTTCGGTTGTGTCGCACCACACGTCACCGCTGGGCCATCAGCCGCCATCGGCACACAATCCTCGGCCTCGCGCGCCAGAAGATTAAAGAAGTGGCCCGGGTCATCCTCCCGGTGCCGTGCCTTCAGGCTCTTGTCCTCGGCTCCGAAATAAAACCGCAGCCCGCCCATCACTGAAACATAATCATCCGAGCCTGCCATTGCGTCGACGAACACCGACCCCGGCAGGGTTTCCGGCTGGAGCTCAAACCCTATGGCGCCCGCGTCAATGGGAAGGAAGTGCCTGTAGCCGGCATAAAGCTTGAAATTATCGTTGATATAGTAGGCGGCTTCGACCTGCGCGACCACGTCATCGGTATCGAAGCTTTCGACATCCTCAAATCCTGCCATGGCACTTAAGGTCACATTGTCGAGATAGAGTTCGGCTTCCGGCCCGATGCGGAAGATGTCCTCGCCGCTAAGGTCGATATATTGCCCGTGAATGCCCAAGAGGTAGCTCGACGGGTCGCGCATGAAGAGGTGCCCGCCAACTCCAAAAAAGCCGTCGCCGTCCAGATCGCCGGCTCCAACATCAATTTGGGCGCCGAACAGGCAGCCAAGCGGCAGGCTCAGCGATGCTACACCCTGAAAGCGCGCGCCATCGCCGACGTCATCTTCATAATAACCGCCTGCACCCTCGATTTTTCCGTTGAGAGCCGATACAGCGGGCACGCAGCCCGGATCAACATCAGCGGCAAGCGCTCCCGTCAGCATCATCCCGAAACCAAAGGTTCCAGTGGCGACAGCACTGCCAATAACATTAGCAAATTTTGTCATGACGAATCCCCGCAACTATTGAGTCGCTTGAACTCCAGAATACACGATCAGGCTGCAAGCGGCAAGCCAGGCGGAATACCTGATTTCACGGCATTTCGGCGGCTATTCCCCATAGGGAATCCAGATATTCTTCACCTGCACCGCATGGCGGAGCAGCACCGGACCTTCGCTTGAAGCCGCATCAAACCAGTCCGTGGCAAGACCATGGTCAACCAGTGTGCGCTTGAGATTGCCGGTAGAAAGCCTCTCGGCGCTGGCGGAATTTTCCTTCGAGCCGAACACCCACAGCGCGTCCACATCATCATGCTCGGCCAGGGTCTTGAGAAGTGCGTCACGGCCGCCCGTCACGATATTGATGACGCCCGCCGGCACATCCGAGGTTTCAAGAACCTGATAGAAATCGGTTGCCGCAAGTGGGTGCCGTTCGCTTGGCACCGCCACCACGCGGTTGCCCATCGCAATGAGCGGCGCAACCAGGCTGACGAAGCCAAGGAGCGGCGCTTCATCGGGGCAGATGACACCGGCAACACCCAGCGGTTCATTCATCGCCAACGCCACACCGCGCAGGGGTGGCGAGTGCACAGCGCCATCATATTTGTCGGCCCAGGCGCCATAGCTGAACAAGCGCCGGATAGAGGCTTCGACTTCAGATTTTGCTTTCGAATTCCCCGTCATCGCCTTGATGCGATTCGCAAATTCATCACTGCGCACCGAGAGGTTTTCCGCCATGTAATAGAGGATTTGCGCCCGGCTATGCGCCGTGGCCTTCGACCATCCCTCGGCTCCACGCGCCGCGGCAACCGCATTGCGGATATCCTTGCGATTGCCTTCACCCACTTCACCGACAATTTTGCCCGAGGGCGAAAGAACCACGCGCGAGTAATTTCCATCGGGCCGCGCCTGCTTGCCGCCGACGAAAAGTTTTGCCGTGCGGTCAAGTACGGGATCATCGAAATTCGGCTTCACCTCCGCTTCGGTTGCAACGCGCTGAACGGCCTTCGGTTTCCGCGCCGCCCATGACTTCAGCTTCAGATATTCATAAATGCCCTCGCGCCCGCCTTCCCGGCCAAAGCCGGATTCGCGGTAGCCGCCAAAGCCCACGGCGGCATCGAAGAGGTTTGTCGCATTCACCCACACCACGCCGCATTGCAGCTTGGGGGCAATGTCGAGCGCAAGCCCGATGGTCTCGCTCCACACGCTCGCCGACAGGCCATAGCGGCTGTTATTGGCAAGCATCGCCGCCTCATCCGGCGTGCGGAATGTCATGCTCACCAGCACGGGGCCAAAGATTTCCTCGGTCGCAACCGTCGAAGACGTTTCCACATTGGTGAGCAGCGTTGGCGGGAAGAAGCAGCCCGCCGCCGGAAGCGCGATGTCCGGCTGGAATTTTTCCGCCCCTTCGGCCACCCCTTTGTCAACCAGCATGCCGATCCGCTTGAGCTGGATCGGATCAATGATCGCCCCCATGTCTATGGACTTGTCCAGCGGATGGCCGACCCGCAGTTTCCCCATGCGCCGCTTCAGCCGCTTGATGAATTCCGCCGCCACGCCCTCCTGCACCAGAAGCCGCGAACCCGCGCAGCACACCTGGCCCTGGTTGAACCAGATGGCGTCCACCACGCCTTCAACCGCACCATCAAGGTCCGCATCATCGAACACGATAAAGGGCGACTTGCCGCCAAGCTCCAGCGTCAGCGACTTTCCGGTTCCCGCCGTTGCCTTGCGGATCAGGCGGCCCACGTCGGTGGAACCAGTAAAGGCAATCTTGTCCACGCCCGCGTGTTCCACCAGAGCGGCACCCGTGGCACCTTCGCCAGTCACGACATTCAGAACACCCGGCGGCAGTCCTACCTTATGAGCAAGTTCGGCAAACAGCAAAGCTGTGAGCGGCGTGAATTCCGCCGGCTTCAAGACAACGGTGTTTCCGGCAGCCAAGGCTGGAGCCACTTTCCATGCCAGCATGAGCAGCGGGAAGTTCCACGGAATGATCTGGCCAACAACGCCAATGGCCTTGTAGGCGGATAATTCGCTCTCCTGCAATTGCGCCCAGCCCGCGTGGTGATAGAAATGCCGCACCGCCAATGGCACATCAATATCACGCGTCTCGCGGATCGGCTTGCCGTTGTCAAGACTTTCCAGAACCGCGAAAAGCCGCGCATGGCGTTGCAGCATGCGGGCCAGCGCATAGAGATGGCGCGCCCGTCCATGGCCGCCAAGTTTCTCCCAAGGCCCTTGCGCCTTGCGCGCTGCGGCGACGGCGGCATCAATGTCTTTCTTTGAGCCGTCGACGATCCTGGCCAGAAGCTTGCCCGTGGCCGGCTCGTTGGTGTCGATCTGTTTTGCGCCAGACACAAAGCTTCCGCCGATAAAATGACCAAAGCTTGACTTGTGCGTTGCCAGCCAGGCGCGCACCTCCGCATCCGATTCAGGTGCCGGGCCATAATCCATGGCTTCGAAATATTCAGCGACGCTCAAAATTCTACCCCACGGGATGGCGGTTGAAGGCCGAATAACGGCCGGTGACATGGTGCTCAAGCTGGCGCTCGATATCGGCAAGCAGGCTTGAAGCGCCAACACGGAAAAGATCGGGCTCAAGCCATTTGCGCCCCAGCTCCTCCTTCATCAGGATCTGGTAATTGAGAACATCCTTGGCCGCGGAAACCCCTCCCGCCGGCTTGTAGCCCACTTTGAATCCGGTGCGCTCCTGATATTCGCGGATCATCCTCAGCATGGTGAGCGTCACTAGAAGCGTCGCGTTCACCGCTTCCTTGCCAGTCGACGTTTTGATGAAATCAGCCCCCGCCATCATGCAGATCATCGAGGCCTTGGCCACATTGCGCATGGTCTTGATATCGCCTGTCGCCAGAATGGCCTTCACATGGGCTTCGCCGCAGGCGCTGCGGAAATCCCGCATCTCGTCATAGAGCGCCCGCCAGTTGCCGGTGAGGACGTGTTCGCGGGTAATGACAATATCAATTTCCTGCGCCCCATCCCTGACCGAAGCTTCAATTTCCTTGAGCTTCAAATCATGCGGAATGAGACCCGCCGGAAACCCGGTTGAAACCGCCGCAACCGGAATGCCGCTGCCTTCCAGCGCTTCAACGGCAGTCTTCACAAAGCGGTGGTAAACGCAAATGGCGCCCGTATGGATGTTGCGGTCGGCAAATCCCAGCTTTTCCAGAATGTCTTCGCGCACCGGCTGCTTCGCCTTGGCGCAGAGCCGGCGCACCCGCGAGGCCGTGTCGTCCCCGCTCAAGGTTGTCAGATCAATGCAGGTCACAGCCTTCAGAAGCCATGCAGCCTGCGCATCTTTTTTCACGGAACGGCGGCCCGGCAGGCTCGCCACCCGGCGCTCCGAGGCCGAAAGGTTAATGCGCACGTCCTCGATCCAGTTGAGGTCAAATGCCACGCCCGCATTGCGCGCCGAAGCCGACATGGGGAGTATGTTGCTCTGGGCCATGGCCTAGTTAGGGACGCGACTGTGTCTTAGTCAAGTCGGGCCTATTCCATCCCGGCCAGGCGCAGGCCCTCGATGTAACGGTCCAGCAGCGCCCCCTCCATGAACTTCAACCCGTCCGCAATGGAGGCAAGGCTGAGCGGCGGGCGCAGGTAAACAAATTTTGCCAACGCATCCCTGGCACCCTCCAAATCTCCCATTAGCGCCTTGTAGGCGGCAAGGTCGCGGTAAGGCCAGGTCAGGCCAGGGCGTTCGTCGAGAACCATCTGCGGATAGCGTATGGCCTCAACATACCGGCCCGCCGCGAAATGCGCCAGCCCGATGCCGATGTGCATGTTGAATGTGAAAGGATCAAGCGGTGAAAGCCGCTCGGCCCGCGCAAAGGCCTGCAGACCTTCCTCGGGCTTTCCCGTGTAAACCAGGCCGAAGCCGCGCCGCATCCAGGCCCAGGCGTGGTTCGGGTCGACCAGCACCGCTCTTTCGACAAAGCCAAGCGCCCGCCGGGCATTTCCCTCAAGCAGCATGACGGCGGTGCCGAGCGCCGTAAGGCCGGTGGCATCATCGCCTATATGGCGCGCCGCTGTTTCAATGAGCGCCAGGCCCTTGCGTCGTTCACCTTCGACATCATCCGTCCAGTTGTAGACAATCTGCTGGGCCCGGGCCCAGGCGCACAACGCCGCCGCAAGCCCGTAGTTCGGATCAAGCTTGAGAGAGCGGTCAAGCAGCGAGATGGCTTCGGGGTTCTCATGCATACGGTGGGCCCAGAGATGCGGCAGGGCCCGCATGACGAGATCATAGGCTTCAAGATTGTCCGGGCGCTTCATCCGGGCCCGTTCGATCTCGGCTTTGCGCACCGAAGGATAGACCGCACCCGCCACCATTTCCGCGATGCGGTCCTGAAGGTCGAACAGGTCGGACGTGGCGCCCTCCGCCTTGCCGGCCCAGATATGACGGGCGGACTCGGTTTCAACGAGTTGTGCAGTGATGCGCACCCGCTCGCCCACACGCCGCACGCTGCCTTCGACGACATAGCGCACGCCGAGTTCGCGGCCCACTTGCCGCACATCCACCTGGCGGCCCTTGTAGGTGAAGGCGGAGTTGCGCGCGATGACCAGGAAATCGCCGATGCGCGACAGGGTGGCAGTAATTTCCTCCACCACCGCATCGGCGAAATGCGCCTGCTCCGGATCGGTGGAAAAGTTCTCAAACGGCAGCACCGCCACCGAAGGCCGGTGGCTGGAATCCCCGCCCTTTTGTGTCGAAGACAGGCTCTTGTTGGCGAAGCGCTCTTGCAAATTGGGGTCGGGATGCCAGACGAAAACCCGCACCGTGTGGCCGATGTTTTTCAGCCTCTGCGGCCCGATGTCAGTAAACGACAACTCCGTCTTGCCCGTGAGATATTCATGCATCCATTTGGAAACTGCCACACCGCCCGGCGGCGCACAGCCCTGCACCCGGGCCGCCAGGTTCACCCCTTCGCCAAAGCGGTCGTTGTCCTGCACCATGACATCTGCCATGACAACCCCGGCGCGCAGTTGCAGGGTCTTGCCATCGGCTGCCGCCACCGGGCGCTGGTAGAGCTGCTGCTGAAGCTCCGACGTCCATTCCACCGCCGCCACCACGCTGGCGAATTCGGCGAGGATGCCATCCCCCATGGTTTTGAAGACGCTGCCGCCATGGTCTGCGATGGTGGCGCCAACCCGCTCATTGAAAACATGCTGGACCGCCGCAAGCGTGGCGACTTCATCAAGCTGGATCAGCCGCCCATAGCCTTCGACATCCAGCGAGACAATTGGCACAAGCCTGCGTTCGTTCTTGGCCATGGCGGCGCGTCGTTCCGATCTTCTTTTCCTTTGATACCACGGCCTATTACGTTCGCAAGCTTTCCCTGAAATTGGGCTATTCCGGCTTCCAGGCGCGGAGGTGGGTTGGGCAATGCTCCCCGGATTCCAGCACCGGCAACATGTTCGCCCAGATATCGATGTTGTGGTCGACGAAGTCGTGCCCTAGCTTCGCTGCAGCCTCCGCATAAAGCGGCCCTTTCATCAGGGCCAGTTCCTCCCGCGCCCGGTCGCGGTACCAGGCATTGCGGCTGCGCGTTTCAACCTTCTCAAATCCGGCGGTCCGCATCGCATCGGCATAGCGCAGGGGCGAGGCCATGCCGAAATCCAGGCCTTCCGACGCAATATAGGCTTTCATCGCCGGGCTCGGTTCATGGTCGTGGCCGATGAGCCAGTCGGAGGCCACGAACCAGCCGCCGGGCTTCAATACCCGGAACACATCGCGCATCAGCGCGTGCTTGTCCGGAATATGAACAATCGAATCCTTGCTGAATACGATATCAAAAGTCTGCGGTGGAAATGGCAAGGGACCGGGCACGACTTTCACCAGGCCGATCTGCGCCGCAAGCCCCGCCTTGTCGGCGCGTCCGCGCGCATGGGCCAGGACCGTATCTTCAACATCGATGCCCGTCACATAGCCGGCGCCATGCATGCCAACCAGCAGCACATCAATGCCGCCCGCCCCGCAACCGATATCAAGAATGCTCTTGCCCTTGAGGTCCATGCCCTCGAGCAGGCGCGCCACTTCCGCCGGCCCGCCCGGTGAAAGCCAGCCATCGCCCCACACCCGTTCCAGCATGCCGATCATCTGGTCGTGATAGAGCTCGGCGGATTCGGTGACGTTCATCGCTAGACCCTATTGCAATTGCGCGGTTGGCCCATGGGCCGCCGATGCAATGGCATGGGCTTCGCTGAAACTGAAGGCACCGCCAAACAGCGCCCGGCTGGTGATCACCCCTGCGATGTTGGGTAGGTATGACAATGTCGAAATGTCATCCAGGGTTTTCACCACGCCGCTGGCAATTACCGGAACTCTAATTTTCGCGGCAAGTTCCGTTGTGTGCGCAATCGAACTTTCCGGATGGTCCTCGTCGCGGTCAATGTCGGTGAAGATGATCGCCGCAAGCCCGATGTTTTCAAACTGGTGCGCAAATTCAATCGGTGTGAAGGTCGTGGCCTCGGTCCAGCCTTCGATGGCCACATGGCCGCCGCGCGCGTCAATGCTGACCACAACGGAATCCGGATAGGCCGTGGCTGCCGCCTTGACGAGATGCGGATATTTCACCGCCGCCGTGGCGATCACTACCCGGCCGGCGCCCGCCTCCATCCAGCTATGGACCTTCTCCATGGAGCGGATGGCCCCGCCAACCTGCACCGGGCAGCTCGTTTTGCTGATGATATTCTTGATGATCGCGGTGTTCTCGCCGTCGTTGAATACCGCATCGAGATCCACCACATGCAGCCATTCGGCCCCCTGCGCCGCGAGGTCGCGCGCCGCCTGGACGGGATCGAGATCATAAATGATCGGGCTGTCAATTCGGTTGCGGGCCAGGTTGACCAGGCGGCCCTTGCGCAGTTCAAGGTCAGGATAAATGATCATTGTCGAGCCCTCCCAAGTTCAACAGATGGCTTCAGCTTGCGCCAAAAACCCGGTCGTGAACAGGGGCCGTTTTGCCGGACCTACTTGGAAAGTTCGCTCAGATTTCCGCTCAGGGTCAGCGTCGCGAAAACCGGGTTATCGCAATCCGTATAGGCCTGAAAGCCGCAATTCGGCAGTTTCAGATCATTGCCATGAATGGTTGTTGAAGCTGTAGTTCAACCGTGCTTCATGCCGGAAAATGATTTGTCACGGACTGACCGTGAACGGCGCCACCGCAAGGGTGGCATAATGATCGTCATGCATCAGCCTCACCTCATAGTCGCCCGGCGCCAATTCCTCGTAGAGATCCGACGCCGGGAAAGTCAGTTCGCCCTCGTGCTTGGCTCCCGTATAGACAAAGCCCAGATAGTTATAAACGCTCGGCTCGTTCTTCCGGTAAACGCCAACCCAGTCGTACCGGAAGCCCGGTGCGCCAGACCAGGCAACCGCAATATCGCCGCCGGTTTTCACCGCCGCCTGCGTCACGCTGATCGTGGCCTTGGCATCGGCGGACACAATGGAAAACCGGGTCCGCGTCAGTTCCTTGCCCTCGCCATCCACCATCACGGCGTCATAGCGCCCGGGTTCGAATCCGATGGTCGAAAGCTTGATCGAGGGCCGGTCACCAGGCTCCACATCCTTGATGCCGGTAATCGCGTCCTTTGCCGGATCGCCGCCGCGCGGCGTCACGATTGCATTCCAATTGGCATGTGCGGGGGACTCAACCCGGACAATGAAGGTCTGCCCGGAAACGACGGGCCTCGGCTCCACCGTGATGAGCGCTGGCGCATCAGCCGGCGCCACCTGGAAGGTTGAAACCACGGCCCGGTGGTCCGACGGCCATGGAGTAAGGGCGATTGAAACCTCGGGATTGCCTGCTTCACCAACAATTTCGCTGCTCACGATCCGCGCATTCGCTGCCCAGACAAAATCAATCCGGTCATGGGTTTCGATATCGCGCACATAGGGATGGGGATAGCCAGGGGTCCAGGTGAGTCCCGGATTCTTCACTGGATCCGGATGCGCGGCGCGATAGCTGTCGGTAAAGCCGCTGTCGGCCATGAGCTTGGAAGCAGGCCATTCCACCGGAAATTTGATCGCAGGCCGCATCTTCATCATAGCTTCGGTCCAGTCGAGATGCGACGGTGAATTGAAGTCACCAACCAAAAACACCGGCGTTCCGGCTTTCGCCAGGCCGCTCAAACCGTCGGCAAGAGCCTGCGCTTCGGGAACGCGCGTATCGGTTTCACTCTGCAAAACCTCCGCCAAAGTCTTGCCATCCCTGACAAGCTCCGGGCCATAGGAATCGCTGGTCAGATGAGTGTTGGCGACAGCGATCACTTTGCCGGGAGCCACCAAGGCCCAGGCATGCACCGTGTTGGAATCAACGCCAGCAATTGAGTAAAGCGGGTTGCCCTCTTCCGTCCGCTCGCCCACGCCGGAATCGAAAAGCGGAAACTTGGAAATGATGTGGCGGCGCACATCCGCATAGGGGTAGCCGGCAAGGGCTGCGATCTCCAGCGTCTTGCCGTCCGGCTCCTGCAGCCCGACAATGTCGGCGTCCGCTTTCTTAATGGCCTCGATGACCCGGTTGAAATCAACCTGGTCACCGCCATACCAGATATTGAAGCTCATGATCTTGACCTGGACGGATTCGGCGGCCGAAACGGCAGCAGAAAACAAGACGGCAAAGAGTGAGCTAAGAATGAAACGCAGCATGGCAGTTCTCCGGTCCCTCATCTATATCCCGTATGTGACGCTCTCACGAAATTGAACGGCTGTAAAGTAAGCTCATGCGGAATTCAGTGCGGTTTTCCTGCCAGTTCGCGTTTTCGCCGGGCCATGTAATCCTTGAGGGCGTCGTCAATCGCCGGGTCAATCGCCGGTTGTTCATACTCGGCAAGCATCTTTTTCCAGATTGCATTGGCCCGGGAATAGGCATCGACCTTGCCCTTTTCCACCCAGGAATCGTGATTGTCCCAGTTCGAAAGCAGCGGCGCATAGAAGGCGTGCTCGTAGCGTTCAATGGTGTGCGCCGTGCCGAAGAAATGCCCGGCCGGGCCCACATCGCGGATGGCATCCAGGGCCAGCGTGGCAGTTGAAACCTCAAACGGCTCAAAATAGGCCGCCATCATTTGCAGCATTTCCGCATCGACGATGAGCTTTTCAAAGGATGCCGTGAGGCCGCCGCCAAGCCAGCCCGCCGCATGCAGCACAAGATTGGCCCCGCCCATGAGGCAGCCCCACAGCGACATGGCGCTTTCATAGGCCGCTTGCGCATCCACATCATTGGCCGCCGTTACGTTGCTGGAGCGGAAGGGCACGCCGATATGCCGGGCAAGCTGGCCGGAAGCCTGCGCCGCTTGCGTGTATTCCGGCGTGCCGAATGCCGGCGCGCCAGATTTCATGTCCACATTGGAGGTGAAGCCACCATACATCACCGGAACGCCGGGGCGAATGATCTGGCACAGCGCAATGCCCGCCATGGCTTCCGCGTGTTGCTGCGTCAGGGCCCCGGCAATCGTCACCGGCGACATGGCGCCAGCCAACGTAAATGGAGTGATGACATTGCACTGGCCATGCTCCGCAAAGGTCATCAATCCTTCCGCCATGGGAATGTCGAGCTGCAGCGGCGAATTGGTATTGATGATGCAGGTATGAACCGGCGTATCGATAAGCTGCTCGCGGGTTTTTCCCAGCGCGATGGCCGCCATCTCCAACCCGTCAATGGCGCGTTCGCGGCCCAGTCCCTGCGGCTGCCAGTTCTTGTCCATCAGCGTGATCTCGGCGTAGTGCAGGTCAAGATGACGCGTCTCGGCCGGAAGATCGAGCGCCTCGAAGGGTCCGCCGCCCTCCTGATGAATGATGTTGAGCGACTGGATCAGCTTGATGTAATCGCACATCTCCTCATAGGTGCCGGCCCGCCTGCCCTTGTCGCGGTCCATCACATAGGCGGGGCCGCCCACCGACGAGAGAATGAAATTGCGCCCGCCGACCTTGAGGTTGCGGTCAGGATTGCGCGCCGCGAGAGTGAATTCAAAGGGCGCCTTCTTGACCAGTTCGGTGATCATGGCGCGGTCAAAACGCACTCGCATATCGCTTTCATCGATAGCCGCGCCTGCTGATTTATAGTAAGCCCGCGCCCGGGGTTCCAAAACCCGCATGCCGATTTCCTCAAGCACCGTGAGCGCCGCGTTGTGAATGGCGGCGACGTTGTCAGCGCTCAGGATTTCAATCGGCGCATAGGGCCGCGACAGTTGTTTCCATGGGATCTGGATAATGCCGCCCACTTGGCGTTGGGGGCGGCCAACTCTGCGGCGTTCGCGTGGCTCAGTCATGGACAAGGCTCCCAACCAGAGGACGTTCACGCCGCAGCACGGCGCCGGCATTATTATCACCGAATTCGCGGGCAAAGCGATGGCCGCTATAGACCGCATCGGCAATCGAAGACGGCGCCAGACAATCGCCAACGCGGGTAACTGATTGCCGCCCGCCAAGTTCAATGAAGAGATCATCGGCGGCAAGACGGCCTGTGACCAGAACCAAGGTTTCACAAGGCACAACCATTTCCCGTCCCGTATAGACGCAGGCCAACCGGGCCTCGTGAGACGTGCATGATTTCAAGCCATGCAGCAGAACCAGCTTGATGCCCTGCTCCAGCAAGCGTTTCTGCACGAAAAATTGCTCGTCGGTCAGCGCTGTCCATGAAGAAGCGTTAGCCATCGGCGTCACCAGCGTAACCTCATGGCCCGCCTGCCGGAGCTTTTCGGCCAGCGCCCCGCCCATGAAATAATTGTCATCGTCAAAAATGACCACTGGACCTTTGACAGCGGCACCACTGAAAATGTCATCGGGCGTCAACGCCGCCGGAAATTCCGCCGCGTCTTCCTGCACCACGCCAATGCCATCCCGCCGCCAGGAGCTTCCCGTGGCCAGCACCACATGGTCAGCGCCAAAATCCACAATATCCTGCGCGCCCATCACGCTCCCGCGAAACACCTCCACATTCGGCAGTTTGGAAATCATATGCTCCCGGTAATCCCGCACTCGTATCCAGTTTCCCAAGCCCGGCAATGCGGCTTCATTCAACAGACGGCCGCCCAGCGAATTACTCTTTTCTGCAAGGATGACCTCATACCCCCGTTGGCCCAAGGCGAGCGCTGCCTCGAGTCCCGCAGGCCCTGCCCCGACTACCAGAACTTTTTGCTCTTGGTGTCTGGCGGGAATGCGCACCGGATGCCAGTCGCGCCGCCATTCCTCGCCCACGGTGGGGTTCTGCGTGCAGCGCAGATGCACCGCCTCATTATTGGCCGCCCGGCACATGTTGCAGCCGATGCATTCCCTGATCTCATCCTCCCGGCCCTCGTTGATCTTGTTGGGCAGGAACGGATCGGCAATCGACGGCCGCGCCGCGCCGACAAAATCCTGGATGCCGCGTTTGATCTGGCTCACCATGCTATCGGGCGAGGTAAAGCGGCCGACGCTGACAACCGGCTTGCTGGTAAGGCCCTTCACGAAAGCCACATGGGATTCCTGAAAGCCTTCGGCGCTGAAGCGCGATGACTTGGAATCATTGCCAAGGCTTCCCGAAACATTCACGTCCCAGAGATCGGGAAGCTCTGCCAGCATTGCGACCACATCGCGGCCCTCGCCTTCCGAGGTAATGCCCTGCGGCCCATGCAACTCGTCAACGGAAAGACGCAGCGCCACGGCGCAGCTTTCGCCCACCGCTTCCTTGGTGTCCTCAAGCATCTCGCGGAGCAGCCGCGCCCGGTTTTCCAGCACTCCGCCATATTCATCACTGCGGTCATTGCTCCGCCGCGACAGGAATTGAAACGGCATATAGTCATGGCCCGCATAGACATAGACGATGTCAAAACCGGCGCGCTTGGCCCGCACCGCCGCCGCGCGCTGCCAGCCCCGGAGATCGCGGATATCCTGCTTGTCCATCGCCCGCGCCGTCGCCGGCACATGGAATTTTCCCGGCCGCGATGAAGGCCCGATCAGCGGCAGCCGCGTCATCCGGTTGCTGCTGTGCGTGCCGCCATGCCAGAGCTCGACAGCAGCCAGGCTGCCATGGGCATGAATGGCGTCCGCCGTCAGCGCCAGCCCCCTCACGTCCTCTTCGTCCCACAGGGAAATAAAGCCATGCGGGCTGTCGTCCGAACTGGGATGGATCGAGCAATATTCGGTGCAAACCACGCCCCAGCCGCCCTCGGCCTTGACGCCGCGCAGCGCCGCCGAGCTTTGCGGCTTCATATAGCCCATGCCGGTGGCATGGGGCGTCTGGTAGAAACGGTTCGGCGCCACAACAGGGCCAATGCGCACCGGTTCAAACAGAATATCGTAGCGCGGGTTCCTTTGCATGTTGCCAAGAGCCTATACCTTATTATATGGTAGTTCAATAAGGATGGGGACCACTGGTGGCGAAAATCGAAACAAAGTTTCCGCGCAGCGTTAAAACCGTGGAAAATATTTTGATCCCCCTGAAAGACGGCACCCGGCTCGCCGCAAAAATGTGGCTGCCCGAAGACGCCGAAAAGAAGCCGGTTCCGGCCATCCTCGAATACATTCCCTATCGCAAGCGCAACGGCACCCGCACCCGTGACCAGGGCCTGCACATGTATTTCGCCGGCCACGGCTACGCCAGCGTGCGCCTTGATATCCGCGGCACCGGCGACAGCGAAGGCCTGATCGACGATGAATACACGGTCCAGGAACAGCTCGACGGCTGCGAAGCCATTGCCTGGCTGGCAAAGCAAAGCTGGTGCGATGGCCAAGTGGCCATGATCGGCATTTCCTGGGGCGGCTTCAACGGCCTGCAAATTGCGGCACGCCAGCCGCCCGCCCTCAAAACTATCATCACCGTGGGCTCCACCGATGACCGCTACGCCACCGATATCCATTGGGTTGGCGGCTGCATCTCGAAAGATAATTTCGACTGGTCCTCCACCATGTTCGCCCACAATGACCTGCCGCCCGATCCGGCCATCGTCGGTGAAAAATGGCGCGACATGTGGAAGACCCGCATGGAACACAACCAGCCCTGGATTCTCACCTGGCTGAAGCACCAGCGCCGCGACGCCTATTGGAAGCAGGGTTCCGTCTGCGAGGATTTCTCCAGGATCAAAATTCCGGTCTACGCCGTCAACGGCTGGGCCGACAATTATTCCGAAAGCATCCCGCGCCTCCTGGCTTCGCTCAAAGGCCCGCGCCTCGGGCTCATTGGCCCCTGGGCCCATTCCTATCCCTATGACGCCGCCGTGGCTCCGGCTATCGGCTGGCTGCAGGAAGCCCTCCGCTGGTTCGATCATTGGCTGAAGAATATCGACACCGGCATCATGGAGGAACCGATGTACCGGGTCTGGATGCAGGACTCCGTGCCGCCCAAAACCAATTACCGCGAAAGGCCTGGCCGCTGGGTGGGCGAAAGCCAATGGCCCTCGCCGCGCATCATCCACGAAAAACACTATCTCAACTTCGGCGGCCATCTCGGCCGCAAGAAAACCGCTCCGAAGAAAACCAGCATCCGCTCGCCCCTCTGGGTAGGTCTCGGGGCCGGCGAAGTGGGCCGCTATGGTGAAGATGCCGAATGGGCTCTCGACCAGCGTGAGGATGACGGCGGTTCGCTGGTCTTTACCAGCCAACCCATCGCAAAGCCATTCGAGATTCTCGGCGCGCCGCAAGTCCACCTCGAATTTTCATCGGACAAGCCCCAGGCCTTGGTCTGCGTGCGCCTCAATGATGTGGCCCCGGATGGAAGCTCCACCCGCGTTACCGTCGGCCTGCTCAACCTCACCCACCGCGATAGCCACGAACATGCCAAGCCCCTGACCCCGGGTAAAACCTACAAGGCCGTCGTCGATCTCGATGACATTGCCCATTCCTTTCCCAAGGGCCACCGCATTGCCGTTTCGGTGTCCACCGTCTACTGGCCCATCGCCTGGCCTTCGCCAGAACTTGCAACCCTTACCATCACCGCGGGCAAAAGCTTTCTGGAGTTGCCGGTGCGCCCCAAGAGCCCCAAGGACGCAAAACTCCGGAAATTCGATCCGCCCGTCCAGGCTCCCGAAACCCCGGCCATCTACCACCCCAGCGAATCCACGCTTCGCCGCAAGATCACCCGCGATTTGCTGAGCGGCCTGATGACCGTGGACTTTCCACGCTGGACCTCGAGGATGGAAATGCCCGACATCGGCCAAACCCATATCTCGGAAGGCCTCGCCCGCTATGAAATCGTCGACGGCGATCCCTTGTCCGCAAAAATCACCACGGATTTCCGCGTCGAGCTGGCGCGCAAAGACACCACCATTACCCATCACAGCCGCGGCACCATGACCTGCGACGCAAAGAACTTCATCATCGAGATGGATCTCGAGATTCTCGAGAATGGCGTGAGCCAGTTTCACCGTAAATGGCGTGAGAGGATTAAACGTGACATGGTATAGTTATCCCACCCCAATATGGTAGGACTGTTGAGCCCGTGTTGAACTACGCGATCAAGCGCATACTCCTCGCAGTGCTGATCCTGTTTGTGGTCATGCTGGCGATGTATGCCATGGTCTTCCTGGTGCCGGGCGACCCCGCTACCGTCGCTCTCGGCCCGCGCGCCACGCCTGAACTCAAGCGCCAGCTGACCGAACGCATGGGTCTTGACCAGCCCATCCTCCAGCAAATCTACAATTTCTTCCACAACGCCATAACCGGCGACCTTGGCTATGATGTATGGTCCAAGCGCCCGGTTCTCGATGTAATTTTAGAGGTTCTTCCGAATACGCTCCTGCTCGGCCTTGTGGCGCTGGCCTGGGCTTTGATCCTCGGCGTTGCGCTGGGCTGCGCCGCCGTTGTCTA
Source organism: uncultured Hyphomicrobiales bacterium (assembly GCA_902826365.1). Classification (GTDB taxonomy): domain Bacteria; phylum Pseudomonadota; class Alphaproteobacteria; order Rhizobiales; family Aestuariivirgaceae; genus Aestuariivirga. Next base: position 58,163 of record CADEEO010000002.1, read on the forward strand.
TCGCGGCACGGCGATGGACCGTATCCTTGGCATTCTCTCCGTCAGCATGATCTCGGTTCCTTCCTTCGTGGTGGCGATCTATGCGCTGCTGATTTTTGCCGTCTGGCTGCAATGGCTGCCCGCCATTGGCGCGGGCCAGGCCGGGGATTTCTGGAGCCAATTCCGCGCCGTGCTCATGCCGGCCTTTGCCGTTGGCATCAGTTGGGTGGGCTATCTTGCCCGCATGGTGCGCGCCTCAATGCTGGAGGTTATGGGCGCCAATCATATCCGCACCGCCCGCGCCTTTGGCCTGCCCGAGCGGCGCGTGGTGTTCAAATATGCGCTGCGCATTGCCATCATCCCCACGATCTCGATTATCGCCGTGGGGTTAGGCAGCATTCTGTCCAGCGCCGTGTTTGTCGAATCCGTTTTTACCAGACCAGGCATTGGAACGCTGATCACCAGTGCGGTCCACAAACGCAATTATCCCGTGGTGATGGGAACGGTTCTGGTGATGACCGCCTTCTACCTCATGGTCGTCACTATGGCCGATCTGCTCATTGCCAGGCTTGATCCGAGGGTCCGCGATGTCCTCAAGAGCTGAAAGCGCCACAGGAATCATGCGCGGCATCCGTTCGCTGGCCCGCGATCCTATGGGGCTTTTGGGTCTTGCGCTGGTTGTCATATTTCTTCTCATGGCCATACTGGCGCCCCTCATCTCGCCCTATGATCCCCTGAAGATCAGTGTCATGAGTAAATTCGAGGGGCCCAACTTGTCTCATTGGCTGGGAACCGACCATCTCGGCCGTGATACCATGTCGCGCATCATCTATGGCTCGCGCACCGCCCTTTCCATTGCGCTTACAGCCACGGGCCTGGCCGGGCTCTTCGGCCTTCTCCTCGGCCTCATTGCGGGCTTTGGCCCCCGCTGGCTCGATGCCATTCTGGTTCTGCTCTTTGACTCCATGAGCTCACTCCCCATGATCCTCTTCGCTCTGGCGGTTATCACCGTATTGGGGCCGGGAACGGCAACACTCATTCTGGTCATCGTGCTCGTCTCGATACCAAGTTATGCCCGCCTCATCCGCGCCCAGA
>CADEEO010000003.1 GCA_902826365.1 uncultured Hyphomicrobiales bacterium
GAGCAACGTACCATCTTGCCTCCCAGTCAGCGCATGGCCCGAGGTTTGCGTTTCGAGGCCGGCGATCATGCGGAGCGTCGTGGTTTTTCCGCAGCCAGAGGGGCCGAGCAAAGTCACCAGCGTGCCCGCTTCGATATCAAGCGTGATGGCATCGACGGCAACCGTCTTGCCAAATGCTTTGGTGACGGCATCAAGCTTCACGGCTGCCGACCGGCTGGCAATTTTCATGCAACTCCCCCACGAACCGCCACTGGCTGAATGCCCCGGTTGGAGCGCCGCTGCTCGCCCACCCCAAGCTGAATGGCCCCAATCGACCCCAGCATGAACAGGATGAGCACCGAGCTGTAGGCGATGGCGACGCCGAAATCCGAAACCTCCACGCGCCCGACAATATAGGCCGTGGCGAGATTATACTGCGCGCTGACCAGAAAGATCACCGCGCTCACCGAGGTGATGGCCCGCACGAAGGCATAGACCAGCGACGCGATAATGGCCGGCCTGAGCAGCGGCAGGATCACCCGGCGGATTGTTGCAAAGCTTCCGTGGCGCAGCATGAGCGAGCATTCATCGAGGCTCCGGTCGATCTGGCTCATGGCGGCAATGCCCGCCCGGATCGAGACGGGCATGTTGCGGAAAACAAAGCAGATGATGAGGATGAGCCCGGTTCCGGTGATTTCGATGGGCGGCACGTTGAAGGCGAGAATATAGCTCACCCCGATGACCGTTCCCGGAATGGCAAAGCTCAGCATGGTGATGAACTCGAAGGTTGACTGGCCGATGAACCGCTGGCGGTTGAGAAGATAGGCGGTGAGCAAGCCGATTGCCGCGGTAAAGGGTGCCGCGGCAGCGGAAACCCCGATGGTCGTGAAAAAGGAGGGCCATGCCCGGCCCGTCCATTGCAGCCCCCGCTCGGTCCATTCAATGCCGAAGGCGGTGATGTAGTGCTGGAAGGTCAGGGTATTGTCGATGCCAAGCGATTTGACGAAGCCGCCGATGAGAATGATTCCGTAGAGCAGAACCGTGAAGGCAAGCCACGGCACCGCCGTCATGTAGATCAGCCGCCGCACGCCGTCGGGAAGCTTTGCTGGAAGCCCTGAATCGCCCTTGCCCGCAATCGTCGTGTAGGAGCGCCGGCCCAGCCAGCGGCGCTGGAGATAGAAGGCCGAGAGCGTCAAGGCAAGAAGCGCAATCGACAAAGCCGCGGCCCGGCCCGGATCATTCTGCGAGCCGACGATGGCAAAGAAAATATCGGTTGAAAGCACATCATAGTTGCCGCCAAGCACCAGGGGATTGCCGAAGTCGGCGAGGCTTTCCACAAAGCCGATCAGGAAGGCGTTGGCGAGCCCGGGCCGCATCAGCGGCCAGGTCACGTTGGCAAACGTCCGCCAGCGATTGGCCCGCAGGGTTTGCGAGGCTTCCTCCATGGACGGGCTGATGCCTTCGACAACGCCGATGATCACCAGATACGCTATGGGCGCAAAGGCCAGCGTCTGAACCAGCAGCAAACCGAAGAAGCCATAAATCCAGCGGCTCGGCGGAATGCCGAAGAGCTCGCTCATCAGCCATGTCGCCACGCCGTTTCGCCCGAACAGCAGAATGATGCCGAGCCCGATCACGAAAGGCGGCGTGATGATGGGCAGGATTGCGAGCAACCGCAGCAGACCCTTGGCGCGGAAATTGGTGCGCTTGTGGAGAAGCGCAAAGCCGAGGCCCAGCAGGGTTGTGGAGAGCCCCGTGGCAACACCGAGCGCCAGGCTGTTCAGCGTGACTTGCCCCACATCGGCGGAAAAGACCCGTGACAATAATGCCGCCAATGAGTAGCCGCCCTCCGGCGTGACGGCAGATTCAATGAGGACGAGAAAGACAGGATAGAACACGAATACCCCGATGCACGAGGCAACCACCGCAATCGAGCTGACCAGAAAGCCATCGCCCCGCATCATTCCGTTCAGCGCGAGACCGGCTGAGAAGATGAGAAGCAAGGCGCTGCCGCAAATGACCGCGCCCATGCCAAACCCCGCCTGCACCGCAACGGGCCCGAAGGCCTGCTCAAACAGGGAGGCATTCCAGCCTTTCAGCCCAATCAGGAGTCCTTGCGCAAACATCCAGAAGAGGCCGACGCCACCGGCCCCGGCAATTACCTGCCCCCGCGGCCCCCCGCGCCGGAATACCTCGATGAACGGAACCAGCAGGCATAGGCCAATGGGCAGAAGCTGCCACCGGCCATGCAGCAAAGCTTGCAGGAACAAGGGCGAGGCTTTGGCGTTACCAAGCTGCCCAATCCAGGCAAAATTCCAAAAGCCTGAAGGAACCACGTACCAGGGCAAGGCAATGGCCCCTATCAAACCAGCGATAGCCAGCAGCAGAATATGGCGCGATTGTTTGGAAAGCTCTGCCATGGTCATGGGATCCGGCGGCAGGTTGCCGCTGGATCCCTATCCGATATCATTTCGCTCCGATTTCGGCATCCCAACGCGACAGCAGGCGCTTGCGCTCGGCGGAAGAGCCGAACTTAGCAAAATCATAATCGATCAGCTTGATATCCGCCATTTTCGGAGCCGCGTCCGGAATTGGCGCCTCCATGTTGGACGGATTCTGATAACTGTTCGCCGCCGCGCCCAGCTTCTGGGCTTCAGGCGTCAGCGCCCAGTCATACCAAATCTTGGCATTTTCCATATTGGGCGCGCCCTTGATGATGCTCATGGAGCCGATCTCGAATCCGGTTCCTTCGCAGGGGCTCACATTCTTGATCGGCGCATTTGACGTAATGGTGGGGGTGATCACATCATGCTGGAAGGCGATGCCGACCAGGGTCTCGCCGCGCGCCACGGCCTGGGCTGGTGCTGCTCCTGATTTCGTGTACTGGTTGATATTGCCGTCGAGCGCCTTCATGTATTTGAAGGCTTCCTCTTCGCCAAGGATCTGCACCATCGTGGCAAGGAAAGTGTAGGCAGTGCCCGATGAGTTTGGATTTGCGATCTGCACTTCGCCCTTGAATTCAGGCTTGATGAGATCGGCCCAGCAGGCGGGTGCCGCAATCTTTTTTTGCTCCAGCAGCTCGCTGTTTTAGCCGAAACCCAGCGCCCCGAGATAGACGCCTACGGTCGCTCCCTTTCCTGTTTCATGCTGTTTGATCGCCCAGGGGTGCAGCTTTGCAAGCATGGGCGATTCATAGGCTTCCGTCAGCCCCTCTTCAGCGGCTTGCAGATGGGGATCGCCCGTGCCGCCCCACCAGATGTCACCCTTGGGATTGGCCGCTTCAGCCTTGACCTGGGCAAAGGTTTCGCCCGAACTTTTCCGCGTCATCGCCACGGAAATGCCGGTGGCTTGCTGAAATGCGTTGACCATGGCCTGGCACCATTCTTCCTGCGGCGTGCAATACACCGTGAGATTGCCTTCGGCCTGCGCCGGTGAGCCAAATGCCAAGGCGGCAAATGCCAAAACGGCTGCGGAATTAAAGAATTTTCGTGTCATTAGGGTCATGTTTTCCTCCCAGTTCAGGCTTTTGTTTATGACAGTTTTATGACAACATGACAGAAGAAAATGCTGTTGGCCAGCATGGATTTTCCAGGAGATTTGGGATGGATGAAGGTGAACTTGACCGGCGTTTTCACGCAGGGCTGGGGCTGGTGCGCGAGGTCGGCCAAGAAGCCAGCCGGCAGTACCGCCGCCGCGGCACCTTGGCGGTTGAAACCAAAGGCCTACAGGACCTGGTGAGCGAAACTGATCGCGCTTGTGAAGACGAAATCGTCTCGGCCCTCAGCCGGATGTTTCCCGGCGATGCCTTTCTCGGCGAGGAGCGCGGGCTGCAAAATTCCGGTGGCGATGCCACCTGGGTGATCGACCCTATTGATGGCACGGCAAACTTTCTGCGCGGCATTCCGCTCTGGTGCGTCTCGCTCGGGTTGGTTTTTCGGAACGCGCCGGTCATTGGCATAATCTACAACCCGGAAACCGATGAACTCTATGCGGCCAAACACGGGGCAGGCGCTACACTCAATCGCGCAAGGATAAAGGTGAGCGCTGTCACCAAGTTGAACGAGGCGCGCATGGGCATTGGTTTCAGTTACCGACGTCCCGTAGAGCCTCATGCGCGGGCGGTTTCGGCGTTGCTTGAAGCCCATTGTGAATACAGCCGTTTCGGCTCAGGCGCGCTGGGCATGGCCTTTACTGCCGATGGCCGCATGGATGGCTATTGGGAAGCCCATATCAATATATGGGACGTGGCTGCCGGACTCTGCATCGTGCGGGAAGCGGGCGGCTGGACCAATGACTTCATGTCCGGCGATGTTTTCCGCCAGGGCAATCCGATACTAGCCACCAATCCGGCTCTGACTGCCCCGCTTCAAGCCTTGCTGCCACTGTAATCGCGCAGCTTCGTGCTGGAAAACCAGACGTGTTCGTAAATTGCGACAGCACTTTCGTCCGGCGCTCGCTCCCGGGTGAGATGAGTTGAGCGAATGCGCCGCGCCGTGGAAGGGTTGGGAGCAAGCGTACAGCCCTTGGGAGTCGAAGCGCCTGCACAGGGGATGAACCATGATGACATCAGGGGCCTCACCTCAAAGCCGGACGAAGCCCGTTTCACCAGCATCGCCAGCGCCACTTCGGCTGTGGGCCGCCACGGGAAGATCAATCGCCCGCCGGGGCGAAGCGCTGCCAGCCACTGTTCTGGTGGCGCGGCCACACCGGCGCTCACATAGATGAGATCCGAGGGCGGCAATTCCAAAGAGGCTGCATCGCCGGTTATCACCGACACGTTCTCAAAGCTCTTGAGATTACGCCGCGCAATCTCCGCCAGTTCACTGTCGATCTCAAATCCGGTCAGGCGGCCCCCGGGCTGCACCAGCAGCGACAGGATTGCCGAGTAATAGCCCATTCCCAGGCCGATCTGCGTGACGGTTTCCCCGGGCTGCGGCGCGGCGGCGCCAATCCACATGGCATGCAGGTGCGGTTCACCGTTGTTGATGCCCTTCCTGGCATCAAGGGCGATTGCTGAGTTCCGGTAGACATGGCGGGGGTTTGAATCCGGCGTTTCAACATACCGTCCCTCCACAAGTAGCTTCCAAGGCCCAGGCGGAAGAAACTCTTCCCGGTGCACGCGGTAAAAAACGCCTTCAAGGCGCGGGTCCAGCGAGGCGCTCACCCGCGCCAATTCCCTGGCGAAGGATTTGCGGACATCGTCCAGTTTATCGTGGTCCAAATTGGCCTCTCTCCCAAATCTTCCGTCCAGCCTGCCTCCCGGCAAGTTAACATTCAAGTGAGACTGCCGCACGGAGGCCCTTGAAAAACCTTCGATAAATCCATAGCTAGGGGAAAGAAGAGGATTTTTGCCATGACCACCACATCATCCCGGTTTTTTGATGAACTCGCCAAGCTGATGACCAATGCCACCGGTGCGGCCCAAGGCCTGCGCAAGGAGGTCGACACTATGGTTCAGTCCCAGGTTGAACGGGTTTTGAACAACCTGGAACTGGTCAAACGCGAGGAATTGGACGTGATCCGCGACATGGCGCAGAAGGCCCGCGAGGAGAACGAGGCGCTGGCCAAGCGCCTTGCCGAGCTGGAAGCCCGGATTGGCCCCTCCGCCACCCCCTAATTTCATGTGGAGGAATCAGCGGCAATGGCCCGCTGACTCTTGTGGCGACTCAATCGCACGGGCATTTTCCCTTTAATGCCCGGTGTGATTCGTTGGGCACGTGAGGACAAGACCCATGGGTTCATTGCAGTCATATGAGAGCGATACAACCAATCCGCTCGATCTCATCGAGCGCCTGGCGGAACGCCGCGAATGGTCCGTTGACCGGACCAATGATTGCGAAGTGACCATGGTGATGGGCGGCGGCTGGAGCGACCTCTATGTCTCCCTCAACTGGCGCGACGACCTGGAATCACTTCTGGTGGCCTGCACCTATGATATGAAGGTGCCAACCACCCGCAAGGATGAGGTGGGCCGCCTTCTGGCCCTTATCAATGGGCAATTGTTCCACGGCCATTTCGACATGTGGCATGGCGACGGCAGCATCGTGTTCCGCAACAATCTGGTTCTCTCGGGCGGAGCGGTGGCCAATGACGCCCAATGCGAAACCCTTATCCGCTTGGGGATCGAATCCTGCGAGCGCTATTACCCCGCTGTGCAATATGTCTGCTGGGCGGGCCAGTCGGCAGATGCTGCCCTCGAAAGCAGCCTGCTCGAAACCATGGGTGAGGCATGAGTCTTGCGCTCAAGGGAACCCTGGTTCTCGTGGGTGCCGGCAAGATGGGCGGCGCCATGCTCGAGGGTTGGCTGAAATCCAGCGCCGATCCCAAAAAAATTGCGGTCCTTGATCCCTTTGTCTCCGCTGAGATGAAGGCCCTGCTCGCCAGGCATAAGGTGTCTCTCAACCCGGCCATCGCCGGCATCACAAATGCCGAAGTTGTCCTGATCGCCGTGAAACCGCAGATGATGGAAGAAGTTCTTCCCGCCGTTGTGGGCTTGGGCGCTTCGAAGCCGCTGATCCTGTCCGTTGCCGCCGGAAAAACCATTGCCTCCTTCGAGCGCCACTTTGGAAAATCCGCCGCCGTTATCCGCACCATTCCCAACACCCCCGCCAGCATTGGCCGCGGCATTACCGCCATGTCAGCCAATGCCAATGTCTCGGCGGCGCAAATGAAATTGGCAAAAAACCTCCTCTCGGCGATTGGCGAGGTGGTGGCCGTTGACCGCGAGGAACTGATTGACAGCGTGACGGCGGTTTCCGGCTCCGGCCCGGCCTATGTTTTTTACATGACTGAATGCCTTGCAGCGGCGGCGGAAAAAGTCGGCCTCCCCCCTGCCCTTGCCATGCAACTGGCCCGCGCCACCGTGGCCGGCTCCGGCGAATTGATGCGGGTGACCGGCACCGATGCCGCAACCCTTCGGCAGAATGTCACCTCGCCCAAGGGCACAACCCATGCGGCCCTGCAGGTTCTCATGGCTGAGGATGGTTTGCGGCCATTGTTTGAAAAGGCCGTGAAGGCGGCGGCGGACCGTTCGCGGGAGCTCGCAAGTTAGGTTGAGTCCCTGCCTCCCCTTGGGCTAAACGTCAGGCAGGACAACAGGAACTTGATGATCATCCAATGCTGTCATTGATCACCACTTGCAAAAACAGATTGCCTCATCTCAAGCAGACGCTGCCTTTGATGCTCCGGCAGCCACGCGCCGAAGTCATTGTGGTCGATTACGGCTGTGAACAGGGCACCGCGGCGTGGGTGAAAGAGCATCACCCTGCGGCAAAGCTCGTCGAGGTCAACGATGATCCGGTCTTTTGCGTCGCGAGAGCGAGAAATATAGGTGCAAAAAGCGCCTCTCATGAGTTTCTGTGCTTTGCTGACGCCGATGTAGTCATGCATCTGGAGTTAGGCAAATGGTTGGAGATCAATCAGGACTCCAACAGGTTTTATCTGTATCCGGCGCAAAAAGAGAGTGAGCTGTCCGGCTTTCTGATTGTCGCGCGCGAGCATTTCTCTAAAGTTGGCGGCTATGATGAAGCATTCAAGGGATGGGGGGCAGAAGATAAGGACCTCTATGAACGTCTCGCCAGGACCGGGCTGTCAAGGTTTCTAATTCCTCCGGGGTCAATATCGTCAATCCCGCATGGAAACGAGTTGCGCCTGTTGGGCAGGGAGTCGGGAGGCTTTGACACCAAGCTGGAAACCATGGCCATGAATCAGCTTTACAGAACGATCAAAAGAGATTCTTGGCAGCTCACGGGCAGGGAAATAGAACTGGAAAAACGCAAAGAACTGTTCCAGTTCATTAGGATGCTGAGGGAGGAGGCCCTTAGGAAGGGCGAGAGCGCATTTGAAATATCGATCAATATTCCGATAGATTCAGAACATAACATGCACCTAAAAAGTCTCCGCTGGCTAAACTACAAAATACCCATCAGGCAGCCGGTAAGCAGCGCCGGGCGGACGCCAGGTAAACAGCTCCCATAAAACTCCATCCACCAACGCTTCACAGTTGTTGATCAATTCTGTCGCCTGTCTCTTCCGGCATCGGTAAAAATCTGCTTCAAACCGAAGTTTGCCCAGGTTGCCGGGTCACGCCTCCCGGCAAAGAAGAACGAACAAGTAGGAAAAGGGACAAAATGCCGGAAATAAGCTTCGCCGACTTCTTGAAAACCGACATCCGCGTGGGCACCATCATCGCCGTGGACCCTTTCCCCGAAGCCCGCAAGCCGGCCTTCAAGCTGCGCATTGATTTCGGGGCCGGGATCGGCGTGAAAAAATCTTCCGCGCAAGTGACGAAATATTACACGCCGGAAACCCTGCTTGGCCGCCAGGTCGCCGCCGTGGTCAATTTCCCGCCGCGCCAGATTGGCCCGTTTATGTCGGAAGTCCTGACCCTTGGGTTCCCCGATCATGAAGGCGATGTGGTGCTGGTGGCGGTCGAGCGCCCCGTGCCGAACGGCGGGCGGATGTATTAAACCGGAATCTGCACAACGGCGCGAAGGCCGCCGGCCGGGCTTTCATCCAGCTTGATTTCACCGCCGTGGGCATGGGCGATATCAAGGGCTATGGCAAGGCCCAGCCCGGTTCCCGTTTCATCGAGGTTGCGCGCATTGTCGAGCCGCACAAAAGGTCTGAACGCATCCTCGCGGTTTTCAACCGGAATGCCGGGTCCATCATCATCTACCAGGATCGTGAGCAGGCGGTTTTCAACGCCGCCCTTCACCCTCACGTTGTCTGCATAGCGGACGGCATTGCCCAGAAGATTTGAAATCAGGCGCCTAAAGGCATTGGGCTTGATGCTGACATCCACATCCTGCACATCAAGGGCGACATGGGATTTTCCCCGCGCCACGGCAGAGGCAACCGAACTGAACATCTGCGCAAGATTGACCGCTTCCGTCATCTCGCCGCCGTCGCCGCGGACAAAGGCCATATAGGCTTCCAGCATGCGCTGCATTTCTTCCACGTCTTCCTTGAGCGGTTTTATCTTCGGTCCATCGCCGAGAAAAGCCAGCTCCAGCTTGAAACGCGTGAGGATGGTGCGGAGATCATGGGAAACACCGGCCAGCATGGCGGTGCGCTGTTCGACATGGCGCGCAATACGGCTCTTCATGTCAACAAAGGCGAGGCCCGCCTCACGCACTTCGGTTGCACCCCGAGGCCGGAAGTCCGCGACTTCGCGCCCCATACCAAACCCTTTGGCGGCCTTTGCCAGCTCAACAATTGGAGCGATTTGCTTGCGCAGGAATACAACGGCGATCAGCAGGAGAACGAGCGATGACAGCAGCATTGCCATCAGCAGCGTGGCGGTGTTGGCAGCATAGGCCCGGTCCTCGTCGGTGCGGATGTGAAAGATAAGGCCCTTTTCAACTTCGACCTGTATTTCAACCTGGCTGTCCTGCGCCGAACTGTTGATCCAGAAAGGGCGCCCGGTCTCGCGTTCGAGATACTCCGTCATCTTGTCGTCAACCAGCGAATAGAGGGTGCGGTCAATGGGTGGGGGCAACACGCCGTCACGGGTGATTTCCAAGCCGAGTCTCAGCCGTTTGTTGGCGACAAATTCTATTTCCTGGATGGCCGCTTCGGATTTGTCCGAGCGGTCATAGAGATCGGTGATCAGGCCAATCTCGCGGGCCAAGGACCGGCCAAGGACCTTGGTGACATTGTCCCAGTGACGCTCGAGGATGATACCCGCCATGATGGTTTGCAGCAGCACGATGGGCGCTATGACAATGATCAGCGAGCGGGTGTAAAGCCCCGTCGGCAAATGGCGCTCGAGAAACCGGTTGAAGCGGAAATACAGGCTGCTCATCCGCCCATCTCTTCATCGACATAGAGGGCGTAACCCGCCCCGCGCACCGTCTGCAGATACACCGGATTGGCCGGATCGCTCTCGATCTTCTGGCGCAGGCGGTTTATCTGCACATCCACGCTGCGGGCGCCCTCCTCGGAGCCCGGCTGCGAAAGGTCCAGCCTGCTGAGGGGAGTTCCGGATTTATTGCTCAGCATGCGCAGCAGGTCCTTTTCACCAGAGGTCAGGCGCACGAGATCGCCATTTTTGCGAAGCTCGCCGCGCGGCACGTTGAACTGAAATCCGCCAAAGCGCACATCGGTCTTGGCGGGCGCGGCAACACCCACTCGGCGCAGCAAATTCCTGATGCGAAGCAGGAGCTCGCGCGGCTCAAAGGGTTTGGCCAGGTAATCGTCGCTGCCCGTGGCAAGTCCCGCGATGCGGTCATCCGTATCGGTGAGCGCCGAGAGCATGAGGATGGGAACGTCCCGGCTTTCGCGGCGCAGGGATTTCGTGAAGCTGAGGCCGGTTTCGCCGGGCATCATTATATCGAGCACGAGGAGATCAAAGGTAATGCCGCGCATGCGCTCGCGCGCTTCGGCAGCCGTCCCCGCCATCGAAACCAGAAAACCATTCTCCATCAGGTAGGATTTGATCAACTCGCGAATGCGGCGGTCATCGTCTACCACCAGAATATGCTGGGCCTCAGTCACCGGATTTCGCTCCCGGCTTGCCCGCCCCGTCTATCCACTCCTTGACACCTTCACGATTTTCCGGGCTGACCAGATGATAGAGAATCTCGTGCATGGACGTAGACCCATTGCCGGACGTTTCCATAACCGCGCGGCGGATACGCGACATCTGCGGCGCCATCAGACGCTGGCGCAGCTCCTCGCCAGCCGAAGTGAGATGCAGCAGCCGCTGGCGCCGGTCCGTCTCGCCTTCTTTCTGGAACACATAGCCCTTGTCGATCAGGTCTTTCAAAACCCGGCCCAGGCTCTGCTTGGTGATGCGCAGGATATCGAGAAGCTGCGCCACCGTCATCCCGGGATCGCGGCCGACAAAATGCACCACCCGGTGGTGCGCCCGGCCAAAGCCCAGCTGCTCCAGAACCGTATCCGGGTCCGAAACGAAATCACGGTAGGCAAAGAACATGAGCTCGATCAAAGCCACTGTTTCGTCTTCGCCTAACTTTTCATCAAAATTTATGTCAGTCATATTGACATATTATTCCATTTTTGTTACGTTGCAGCCTGATACTACGCAATGTTATTGCGCAAACCGCTGACAGGCGGGTTTGACAGCAATATAGGCCGAAGTTCTATAAAAATCGAATTGGGAGAGTTCCGATGTCCATCCTGCCTTTTGACCAACGCGACGGCGCCATCTGGTTTGACGGCGAAATCGTTCCCTGGAAAGAGGCCAAAGTTCATGTCCTCACCCACGGCCTGCATTATGGCTCCTCCATTTTTGAAGGCGAGCGCGCCTATGCCGGAACCATTTTCAAATCGCGCGAACATTCCCAGCGCCTGCACAAATCCGCTGGGATCATGGATTTCACCATCCCCTATTCAGTCGAGCAGCTCGACGCGGCCAAGGCCAAGGTTGTCGAACTGAACGGCGGCGGCGACCAGTATGTGCGCCCCGTGGCCTGGCGCGGCTCCGAGATGATGGCGGTTTCCGCCCAGCACAATACCATCCATGTGGCCATCGCCAGTTGGACCTGGCCGTCCATGTTCGATCCCGAAACCAAGATGAAGGGCATCAAACTCGACATCGCCGATTACCGCAGGCCCGATCCACAATGCGCCCCGGTTCACGCCAAGGCCGCAGGCCTTTACATGATCTGCACCATCTCCAAGCACAAGGCGGAGAAGAAGGGCTATGCCGATGCCATGATGCTGGACTGGCAGGGCCGCGTGGCCGAATGCACCGGCGCCAACATCTTCTTCACCCGCGATGGCGCCATCCACACGCCAATCGCCGATTGCTTCCTGAACGGCCTCACGCGCCAGACAGTGATTGCCTTGGCCAGGCAGCAGGGCATGGAAGTGATCGAAAGCCGCATCATGCCGGATGACCTGCCAAGCTATAATGAATGCTTCATCGTGGGCTCGGCGGCGGAAGTGACACCGATTTCCGAAATCGGCCCCTATAGGTTCAAGCCGGGCAATATCTCGCGCGCCTTGATGGATGCCTATTCAAATGTCGTGCGCCTGCCCGCCAAGGCCGCCTGAAGCAAGAACACTGTTGCGAATAACCGGGGCCCATTCCACAATGGGTCCCTTTTTAGTGTGCTGGAGCCTGCTGCCCCATGGAACGAAGCGGAATACTGTGTGGCGGGGCTTGGTGCGTGGACCACACCTTCAGCATCGATCATTGGCCCGCCGAGGAAACCGTCGCTCAAATTGCATCCGAAAAGCACCACGGCGGCTGTCCCGGTCATAATATGTCGAGCGCCTTGAAGCGGTTGGGCGTGCCCTTCCCGGTTGAAGGCATGGGGCTTTTGGGCGACGATTCCGACGGCCATTTCCTGACAAGGATCTGCGATGACATGGGGATTGAACGGTCGGCGCTGGAAATCCGCAGCACCGTAAAAACCGCCCGCACCCTTGCCATGTCCGACATCACCACCGGCAAGCGCACATTTTTCTATTCAGCCGGAGCTCACGCCACGCAAACCCCCGATGATTTTGAATTCAGCAAAACCCGGACCCGCATTGTCCATCTGGGCCTGCCGGGATTGCATGAAAAACTTGATGCGCCCTGGAAGGACGATGTTTCCGGCTGGGTGACGATTTTGAAAAAGGCCCGCGCCGCCGGATTGAAAACCAATATCGAGCTCGTCTCCGTCACTCCCGAAGTCATTCGCGCCGCGGCGTTGCCGATGCTGCCGTGGCTCGATACCCTGATCATCAATGACTATGAGGCGGGAGCTCTCGTCAACATTGAGACCGTGAAAAATGGCATTGCCGATGCAAGCGCCTGCCGCGCCGCGGCTGAACGGCTGATGGAAACAACCAAACTCTCGCTTGTGGCGATTCATTTTCCCAAAGGCGGCGTCGCCATGGCGCGCAATGGAACGGCCGTTGAACAGCCCTCGGTGAATGTGCCGCAAAGTGCGATCGCCGGCAGCAATGGCGCTGGCGATTGCTTCGCGGCGGGCATGCTGTTTGGCCACCATGAAGGATGGAGTCTGGAAAAATCCCTCCGGCTCGCCCATGCCAGCTCGGCTTCCAGCCTGCGTTCCGCCACAACCACTGAAGCCGTTCTGCCCTGGAAAGACTGCCTCGCACTCGCCGAAAAATGGGGCTGGCGGGCATGATCGAGACTTGCGATTTTCTTGTGATCGGCGGCGGCTCCGCCGGTTGCATCATCGCCAAGCGGCTCGCGGTGAAATCGGCAGGCCGCATCATTTTGCTGGAAGCGGGCAAGAAGGATGAGGGCGATGCGGCGGCCGTTGACCTGTTCCGCCTCGATGACCAGACCGATGATTATGACTGGGGCTTCAAGGCCGCAACCCTTAAAGGCGCAAAGCCCGAACTGAACTACGCCCGCGCCAGAATTCTGGGCGGCTGCGCCAACCACAATGATTGCGCCTTCCTGCGCCCACCCGATTCGGATTTCGTCGAATGGGAGCAGCTTGGCGCGAAAGGCTGGGGCGCTGCCGACATGGCCTCTTATTTTCATCGCGTGATGGAAAACACCACTGTCGAGGAAGCGCCGCATCATCCCGCCAGCCAGATCTTCGTGAAGGCAGGCACCGAACTGGGCTTCAAGAAAATCGATTTCCAGAAACAGATAACCGAAGGCGTGGGCTACTTCCCCCTTAATGCCAAGGGACGCCTGCGCCAATCTTCATCGATTACCTATCTGCATCCCCTATCCAAACTGCCGAAACATCTGGAGGTATGGATCGAAACCCAGGCCACAAAAATTCTCATCGGGAACGGCAAGGCCATCGGCGCTGAAACTACGCGCGGAACCATTCACGCCAGCCGCGCCGTGATCCTCACTTGCGGTTCCATCCAGACGCCGCAACTCATGATGCTCTCCGGCCTTGGCCAAGCGCAGCACTTGCACGAATTTGGAATTCCGATTGTGGCCGATGTCCCGGAAGTGGGCGAACATCTCCGCGACCATGTGGGCGCACCCATCGTCTGGGAAACCCATGGTCCTGTCCCGCCGTGGGAGATATGCCCCTTTGAAGCCACCATGATGCTGAAGCTCGACCACGATGCGCCGGCTCCCGATGTGCTGTTCCATTTCGGCCTGCGCGTGCGCGAAAAATATGGCGAAGACCCACGGCTTTCCGTGAACGGTCCGGCGGTGAAAGCCTCACCCAATGTGACCCGCGCCAGAAGCGAAGGCCGTGTGCGACTGGCCAGCGCCGACTATCGCGCCGCGCCGATCATCGAACTCAATTATTTCTCCGACCCCTACGACATGCGTATACTCATGAAGGCCATGCGCTTCACGAGAAGGCTGATGGAAACCCCGTCCTTCCAAGCGCTGTGCAAAACCGAAGTCCACCCCGGCCCCGATGTGCAAAGCGATGATGAATGGGAAGGCTACATCAAGAGCGTATGTGAAACCGTCTATCACCCCTGCGGAACCGCAAGCATCGGCCGCGTGGTATCACCCGACCTGCGAGTGAAAGGCATCGATAATCTCATTATCGGCGATGCCTCAATTTTCCCCAGCCTGATCACCACCAACATCAACTGCGCCGTGATGATGGCAGCGGAAAAGGCGGCGGACCTGGTGCTGGACGGAATCTAAACCTTCACGCCGCGCTCTTCGAGATACTTCAGCAACTCCGCAACCCGTGCCGGCTCAATCTCCTCCAGCGCCCCGCTCTGCAGCTTGCCGAGATAGAACGGCCCGTATTGCACCCGGATCAGCCGGTTCACCACGCAGCCGAAATGCTCCATCAGCTTGCGGATCTCGCGGTTCTTGCCTTCGGTGAGCACCACGCGGTACCAGGTGTTGCTGCGCCCGCTGCCGTCATACTCCTCGACAAATTCAGCGCCCCGGTAATTCACCCCGTCCACCACGATGCCATCGGCAAGCGCCGTAATGTCTTCTGGCCGCAGATGGCCGCGCACCCGCACCCGATAAATCCGCGACAGCGCCGTTTCCGGGCTCATTAGAGCCTGTGCCAATGGCCCATCGGAAGAGAGCAGCAAAAGCCCTTCGCTGTTTACGTCCAGGCGGCCCACATTCATCAAGCGCGGCAGGCCCGGCGCATTCATCGCGGTCAGATCGAAAATCGTCCGGCGGCCCTTGTGGTCCCGGTGCGTGACAAGCACATCCAAAGGCTTGTTCAAGACAAACAAGCGCGGCAGTGGCTTCGTTGAAGGCGTGACAGGCTTGCCATCAATCGTGATCACATCGCCCTCGTCGGCAGGCGTTGTTGCCAACGCCACAACGCCGTTGATCTTCACCCGGCCCTCGGCCACCATGCGTTCGGCCTCGCGTCGGCTTCCCACGCCAGCCTTTTGCAGGAACACATTGAGGCGCATCAGCCGCCCGTGACAGGTGGGAAGAAAGCTACTTCCGTCGCGCCAACTAGCGATGCGTCCAGCGAGGCATGCGATTGATTGACCGCCACTTTCAGGGTGCGGAGATCGGCAAACGCCGCGGCAATGCCTTCATCCCTGCCCTTGAGGTAATCAATCAAGCCACTGACGGTTTTCACCTCGGCTGGAACGCTGATGTCGTCCTGTCCCCGCCCAATGATTTGACGCAACCGCGCAAAATATAAAATCTTCATTCCTCATCCACGACATGCCGGATCCCGGCACGGAAATAATCATAGCCCGTATAGAGCGTAAGGCCCGCCGCAATCCACAATCCAGCAATGCCGATCCGGGTAATGCCGGGCACCAAAAGATCGCCCGCCGGCCCCGCAATCAGGAAGCCGATGGCCACCAATTGCACTGTGGTTTTCCACTTGGCAATTTGCGTGACCGGCACCGACACCTGCAATCCGCCCAGATATTCGCGCAGGCCCGAGACGAGAACCTCGCGCGCCAGAATGATGATGGCTGCCCAGATATGGCCGCCAAACAAAATGCCATCCGCCGATAGCACCAGCAGCACCACGGCCACCAGAACCTTGTCGGCAATCGGATCGAGCATCACGCCCAGTGAGGATTGCTGCTGCCATTTCCGCGCCAGATAGCCATCGAAAAAGTCGGTCACTGCTGCGGCCACGAAGATGGCAAGCGCCACCCAGCGCGCAGTGTTGCCGCCATACATGAGCAGGCCCGCCACCAGCGGCACGGCAATGATGCGGCCATAGGTGAGGACATTCGGAAGGTTCCAAATCTCGGAGAATTTCGTCTTGCGTGACTTGGTGTTTGCCATGATTTCACTCATCCCGAACCCTCATGAAAGTGGTCATAGATAGCTTGCGCCAACGCACTGCTCACACCCTCAACCGACGCCAGATCGCCCACGCTGGCCCGTGAAACCGCTTTGGCCGATCCAAAGCTCTGGAGCAAGGCCTTCTTGCGCAAAGGACCTATGCCCGCAATTTCGTCCAGCGGACTGACACCAATGGCCTTTGTGCGCCGCGCCCTGTGGCTGCCAATGGCAAAGCGATGCGCCTCATCCCGGAGCCGCTGGATATAGTAGAGCACCGGATCGCGCGCCGCCAGCATGAAGGAGGGCTTGCCTGAAACGAAGAAGTGTTCGCGGCCCGCATCCCGGTCCGGCCCCTTGGCCACGCCCACGACCGGCATGTCGCCCAGGCCCAGGTCAGCCAGCACCCCGCGCACCGCGGAAAGCTGCCCCTGCCCGCCATCGATGAGCAGCAGGTCAGGCCAGGTGGAAGTCTCGGAGTCTTGCATGCGCTGGCCTTCCTCTTTCAGAAGCCGCGAGAACCGCCGCGTGAGCATTTCGCGCATCATGCCGAAATCATCGCCTCCGGTCAGGTCTTCCGAACGGATATTGAATTTGCGGTACTGCGATTTCATCAAGCCCTCAGGCCCAGCTACCACCATTCCGCCTACCGGATTGCTGCCGGAAATATGCGAATTATCATAGATTTCGATGCGCCTTGGCGCTTCCGCCAGGCCAAAGGCCTCCGCCACCCCGGCCAGCAGCTTGGCTTGGGACGAGGATTCGGCAATCTTGCGGCCGGAAGCTTCCCGCGCATTGGTCACCGCATGCTCCACAAGGGCGCGCTTTTCGCCCCGCTGGGGCACCAGCACCTCCACCTTGTGGCTGGCATGGGTGGAAAGCGCCTCGGCAAGGAGGTCCAAATCCTCAATTTCATGGGACAGCAGCACCAGCTTGGGAATGGGCTTGTCGTCATAAAACTGGCTCACGAAAGAGCCGAGAATTTCGGATGCCTCCATGGATTTGTCGGCGCGCGGGAAATAGGCCCGCGTCCCCCAGTTCTGCCCCGAGCGGAAAAAGAACACCTGGACGCAAGCCTGCCCGCCCTCCTGGGCAAGGCCGAAAACATCAGCTTCATCAGTGTTTTGCGGGTTTATGCCTTGCGTCTGGGTGACAAAACTCATGGCCTGGATACGGTCGCGCAGCCGCGCCGCCTGCTCAAAATCCAGGGCTTCGGACGCTGCCTCCATGGCCGTGGCAAGCTCCGCCTTCACCGTTTGGCTTTTGCCATCCAGAAAGCTCTCGGCCTCGCGCACCAGTTCATTATAGGCGGGAAGCGCGATGTAATTCACGCATGGCGCCGAACAGCGCTTGATCTGGTAGAGCAGGCAGGGCCGTGTCCGGTTGGCGTAAACGCTGTCATTACAGGATCTTAGAAGGAATGCCTTCTGCAAGGTGTTAAGCGACTGGTTGACCGCCCCGGCCGAGGCAAAGGGGCCGTAATAGCTGCCTTTCCGGGCCCGCGCCCCGCGGTGTTTCACCAGTTGGGCGACCTCATGGTCCTTGGCGATCAGGATATAGGGAAACGACTTGTCGTCACGCAGAATGACGTTAAAGCGCGGCTTCAGCTTCTTGATCAGGTTGGCTTCCAGCAGCAGGGCTTCGGCCTCGGTGGCCGTGGTCACGAATTCCATGTTGGTGGTGAGCGAAATCATCAGCGCGATGCGGTTATTGTGGCCCTGCCCCCGCGCATAATTCGACACCCGGTTTTTGAGGTTCCGGGCTTTTCCCACATAGATGGCGTCGCCCTCCGCATTGAACATGCGGTAGACCCCGGGCTTCCCCGGCAGGCGCTTCACAAAATCGCGGATAACCTCCGGACCCGTGAGATCGTCTAAAGACTGTTCAGACTCATCGCTCATGGGCTTTATATAGGCTGTCTTGCCTCAAAAACGAATTAGGGCCGCCATTCAAACACGAGGACGAGACAGCCCTTGTCACTACGGGTGAAGTGGTAGGAGTTGGGCGGGAAGGAGATGAAATCCCCCGCCTTGATCACCGTGCCGTCGCTTTCCACCGCCTCGCCTTCCAGTACATAAAATTCCTCATAGCCCGGATGGACATGGGGAACCGTGACGGCGCCGGGCAGCAGCTGAAAATAATAACTGCCGCACTGGGTTTCCGCATTGAAGCTCACCGGCAGCCACTGGCACTTGTTTGCCGCTGTATAACCTTCCAGCCTGTAGGGCACGAGACTGTCGCGCTGCAGGTTGGTGATTGGCGGTACGCTGAAGGCTCTGCTCACGATTTAATCCTCTCAATTTCAATGCCAACGCTTTTTGCGTTGGGAATAATGTCTGGCTTCTCGATGCGCACTCGCGCCGCCATCACCCGCTTGTCCTTGAGGCAGGCCGCCGCAAAAAGTTCCGCCAGGGTTTCAACCAGGTTCACATGGCCCTGGGCAATGATCGCTTCCACTTTTTTGACGATGATCTCGTAGCTCACCACATTGCTGATGTCGTCATGAACCGGGTCACTGCCTTCGCGCACCGACAAATCGATGCTCACGATGATCCGCTGCGGCTTGAGCTTTTCATGTTCATAGATGCCAAGCGTCGCCATCACTTCCAGATCGCGCACGAAGACATGGCGCAAGCCCGCCGCCGCATTGGACACGTGATGGCTGATTTTTGCCGAAACGCTCATCGCTTCCCCTTTGGCATCAGGATGACATAGTGCTTGCGCACTTTTTCAACGGTTTCCCACGTGCCCTTGAAGCCCGCCGGAATAATGAAGCCGTCGCCCTTCTTCAAGGTCCACTTCTTGCCCTTTTCATTGGTCAGGATGGCCTTGCCCTCGATGAAGTGGCAGAATTCCCATTCCACATAATCAATCGGAACCTTGCCCGGGGTTGATTCCCAGATGCCGCAATAGAGCCTGCCATCCTCGCCGGTGAGATGGTTCCAGGTCTTGGTCTTGTATTTGCCCTTGATCAACTTTGCCGGATCCGGCGTTCCCAGATCGAGTTTCGGCGCCGTCTTGCCGATGGTTTTCATGACGATGATGTCGGCCATTCAGTTTCCCCTTGTGCTTTCCAGTAATTCTTCCCGTGTCGATGTGAAGTCCGAGGCTATACAGTAATCTTCCAGCCGCTTGAGTTCGCGCCCCAAATCCGGACCCGATGGAAAGCCCTGCGCAAGCAGATCGCGCCCCGATATGGGGAAGCTCGGCACCACCCAGCGCCCCGGTAATTTCAGCATGCGCTCCCATGCGCGGTCCGTGAGCGGAGCCCGCGATCTTGCCCAGGCCAGGTGAACGCTGTCACGCCACGCCTCGGCACCCATGGCATAGAGCAGTTTCTGCTGCTCATTCTCCCGCAGCTTGGGCGTGAGCACCGTGCCTTGCAAAAGCGCCTCAATGCGCCGGGCTTGATTGTTCGAGAGCCGCCACGCCTCGCGCAAACCTTCCGGTTTTTTGGCAAGCGCGAAAGCCCGGAGCAGCGGGTCAGCCGGCAGGCGCTGGATCACCCGGAAATCCTGCGTATGCTCCAGAATGTTCTTCAGCACCTTATGTTTCGCCATCAGCTTGAGCACCGGAACGGCCTTCGGCCCCACTAGCAGCTTGAACATTTCCCGCGCAATGCGCTCAGCCGAAAGCCCCAGCAGGCCCTTTTTCAGGCGCACGCATGCCGCAAGGCCGGCCCTGTCTGGCGTCATTTTTTCATAAGCCGCAAGGAAACGGAAAAAGCGCAGGATGCGCAGGTAATCTTCCCTGATGCGGGCGGCCGGCGCTCCGACAAAGATGATTCTCCTTCGCAGGATATCCGCGTAACCCCCGGCGTAATCATGGATTTTCCCGGCGGCGTCGCAATACAACGCATTAATCGTGAAATCGCGGCGCAGCGCATCTGCCTTCCAGTCATCGGTGAAAGCCACAACCGCGCGCCTCCCGTCGGTCACCACATCCCGGCGGAGCGTAGTGATCTCGTAGGGCTTGTGGTCAACCACGGCAGTCACCGTGCCATGCTCAATGCCAGTGGGATGAACCGAAATGCCGGCCGCCTTGAAAGCCGTCATCACGTTTTGCGGTGCCAATGTCGTGGCAATATCGATGTCGCCAATGGCCTCGCCCTGCAGCGCATTGCGCACCGCCCCTCCGGCCACGCGCGCTTCCCCGCCGGCTCCTGCCACCAAGGCAAAGACGCGCTGCAGGCTTGGCTCTTTCAGCCAGCGGGCACGGGCGAGCGAGGGCAGCTTGGTCATGCGTAGAGCCGATCATAAAGATTGCGGATCATGCCCGCCGTTGCCCCCCAGATATAGCGCTCTTCGTAAGGCATGGCATAGAAGAAGCGCTGCTTGCCCTGCCATTCGCGCGAATGGGTTTCATGGTTCTCCGGCGTCATCAGGAAGCGCAAGGGCACTTCAAACACGGCGGCAACTTCGCTTTCCTGCGGCGTCACCGTAAACCCCGGCCGCACCAGCGCCACCACCGGCACCACCTGATAAGCGGTTCCCGTGAGATAACTGTCAAGAAATCCCAACGGCTCCACAAAGGCCCGCGCCAATCCGGTCTCTTCCTCCGCCTCGCGCAGCGCCGCGGCAATCGCATCCGCATCATCCGCATCAATGCGGCCACCCGGGAAAGCCACTTGCCCGCCATGGCTTGAAAGATGATGTGTGCGCTGCGTGAGCAGTACGGTCACCTCAGGCTCGCGCAGCACAATGGGCACCAGCACGGCAGCGGGCTTTGCCTTCACGCCAGCCGGAATGATCGGCGCGACCTTGTTCATGTCATCATCGCTGCGTTCATGCTTCAGCGGAACTTCATGCAACAAGCCCTTCACTGCACGCCGCCGAATTTCCGCCTCGTTAAATTTCATCGGCGCGCTGCATTGGAAAAAACTCGCCCGACGACCACACGCCAAACCATTCACCCTCAACCCTGCCCTTGGCCACCAGATCATAAAACAGCGCCCGCGATACCAGCGCCTCAAGCCGCGCCCGCACCAGAACATAGGGCTTCAGTCCGGAGGTTCCAGCTTCCGTTTCAAAGCGCAAGGGGTGCTCCCTGTTGACGGTCACCTCGTCATCCACATTGGTTTCAAAGGAGATGATCTGGGCCTTGCCCTCCCCCGCGGTGTTCATCCGGATGGCTAGAAAGGGCGCATCATCCACCCGGATGCCGCATTTTTCCACAGGCGTGACGAGGTAATACTTTCCGTCATCATCATGGCGCAGGACCGAGGCAAAGAGCTTGAACAGGGGTTTGCGGCCAATCGGCGAATTCATGTAAAACCACGTGCCGTCGGCCGCAATGCGCATGTCGAGATCGCCGCAAAACGGCGGATTCCACAGGTGAACCGGGGGCAGGCCCTTGCCCTTGGCAGTTGCCTCCTTCAGGCCCTGCAATGGATTGCTTGCATCCCTAGCAACCGTCGTCATGATATACCCGTCCAGACCATAAATGAGTCGCAAATTGCCGTCTTTATTAAGCCATTCTCCTTCACGAGGATGTCATTAACAACAATTCATTTCCCCTGCCATATCAGGGGCGTAGCAAATTATAGTAGGGCTCATGGCAAACATCAAAGAAGCGAACAAGGAAATACTTAAGGAATTGGAAGCCACCGGCGAGCGCCTTGAAAAAGTCCGCGCCGAAATCGGCAAGGTGATCTTCGGCCAGAACCAGGTTGTCGAACTGGCGCTCACCGCCATTTTGGCGGGCGGCCATGCCCTTCTGGTCGGCGCCCCAGGCCTGGCCAAAACCAAGCTCGCCACCAACCTGGGCCGGGTTCTCGGCCTTGACGAAAAGCGTGTGCAGTTCACCCCCGATTTGATGCCCGCCGATATCCTCGGTTCCGAAGTTCTCGACGAAACCGAAAAGGGCCGCCGGCAATTCCGCTTCGTGCCGGGCCCCGTGTTCTGCCAGTTGCTGATGGCTGACGAAATCAACCGCGCCAGCCCGCGCACCCAGTCAGCCCTTTTGCAGGCCATGCAGGAACATCATGTGACGGTGGCCGGCGTGCGCCATGATCTGCCAAAGCCTTTCCATGTGCTGGCCACGCAAAACCCCATCGAGCAGGAAGGCACCTATCCGCTGCCCGAAGCCCAGCTCGACCGCTTCATGTTCCAGATCGATGTGCCCTATCCATCGCTTGAAGCCGAGCGCCGCATGCTCTTTGCCACAACCGGCGAAGATGATGAGATGGCGGCAAAGGTTCTCAAGACTGCGGAACTGATAAGCGCCCAGCGCCTTACTCGGCTGATCCCCGTGGGCGAACAGGTGACCGATGCCATCCTGCGCGTCGTGCGCGCCGCACGGCCCGGAGAAGAGGCCAGCAAGGAAATCAACCATGGCGTTGCCTGGGGGCCATCGCCCCGCGCCAGCCAGGCCCTGATGCTGGGCATCCGCGCCCGCGCCCTCCTGCAAGGCCGCCTGAGTCCGTCGATTGACGATGTGGCGGAACTCGTCGGCCCCGTCTTCAAGCACCGCATGGCATTGAACTTTACCGCCCGCGCCGAGGGCGAAACCATTGAGGCCATCATTGCACGGCAAAAAAATCTTCTCGCCTAGAGCGCGCCGCTCATGAAGGCCATTCCTTCACTGGTCTTGAATGAGCGCGCCAATGCGGCGTCAAATACCTTGCCGCCTTTGTTGGTGGAAGCGGAACGCATTGCCGCGACCGTGATGCAAGGCATCCATGGCCGCAAACGCGCCGGCCCGGGCGAAAGCTTCTGGCAATACCGCGCTTACGGCTTTGGCGATTCAACCAGCCGCATCGACTGGCGGAAATCGGCGCGCTCCTCCCATGTCTTCATCCGTGAAAATGAATGGGAAGCCGCCAACACCCTGTGGCTCTGGGCGGCGCCCACAAAGTCCATGGATTTCAAATCCCACCTCAGCAAGGCAACCAAGCGCGACCGCGCCTATCTCACCGCCCTTGCCATGGCAAGCCTCGCACTTCGCGCGCAGGAACGGGTGGGATTGATCGGCAGCCCGCACCGGGCAAGCCACGCACGCGGCGCCCTGGTGCCCATGGCCACCTGGCTGTTGCGCAATGAGGGGGCAAGCCTTCCCCAATCGCAGCATTTGCAAAAATTCTCCAGCGTCGTGCTCCTCGGTGACTTCCTTGAGAAGCCGGAAGACATTGCCGCAACCGTGCGGAGCCTCGCATCGCGCGGCGTCTCCGGCCACATTGTCCAGATCATCGATCCCGCGGAAGAAACGTTGCCCTATGATGGCCGCGTCGAATTCCGCGACATGGATGGCCCGCTCAAATATCTTGCCGGCAAAACCGAACTCCTGCGCGACGCCTATATCGAAAAATTTGCAAACCAGCGCGAGGCCGTGCGCCGCATTGCCCATGGCGTAAGCTGGACCTTCACGCTCCACCACACGGATCAATCGCCGGCAAAGCTTCTGATGATGCTGCATGGTCTGGTCGGCGGGGCAAAAAGCCGGGCCTTTGATTTGGGCGGCATCGCATGATGGCCTTCCTTCAGGCCCTTACTTTCACCACGCCCGTGGCACTCGCGGGGCTTCTGCTGCTGCCCGTCATCTGGTGGCTGCTGCGCTTTACCCCGCCCAAGCCCCAGACCGTAAAATTTCCCCCGCTGCGCCTGCTCCTCGAACTGGTCAGCAAGCACGAGCAGCCCGACAAGACCCCCTGGTGGCTGATGCTGCTGCGTTTGGCGATAGCGGCGCTCGTCATTCTCGGTGTGTCCCATCCCTTCTACGCGCCCGGGCAAACGGCGGCAGCAAACAGCGCACCGCTCCTCATCATCCTTGATGACACCTGGGCCGCAACGAAGGACTGGACTCTCCGCCGCACCATGCTGAATGAAATTGTGAATGAGGCGCGTGAAAGCGATGTGACCCTCACGCTGGCAACAACCGCTCCCTCCGCCCGCGAGGTGGATATTGTGGCGCGGGATGCCGATGCCACGCTCAAGCAGATCGCCGCCCTGGAACCCAAGGCCCTGGGACCGGACCGCGCAAAACTTCTGGCGCGCCTTAAAACCAGTTTTGCCGCCGCCACCTCCTTGCATGTCATATGGCTTAGCGATGGCCTGGATCAAGCCTCCGCCACGGCCTTTGCCGAAGGCCTCACCGGCCTTGCCGGGGGCGCAGCTCAAGTTGATGCCATCATGCCTGATGCCGCGGCGCTGCCGATGGCCTTTGCAATACCGACAACTGAGGGCGGCCAGTTCAAGGCCCATCTCCTGCGCCCCTCATCCAGCATTCCCGCGCGCGAAACAAACATCCGTGCCGTTGCCGCCAATGGCCGGAGCCTTGCCGAGGTCAAGGCGACGTTCGCGGCGAATACCGCGCAAGCCGAAGCAACGCTCGACCTGCCCATCGAACTCCGCAACGAAGTGCAGCGCCTGGAAATTCTGGGCGAAAGCAATGCGGCGGCAACTTTTCTCTTCGATGACCGATGGCGGCGCAAGACCATCGCTTTGCAATCCGGCAGTTCGCTGGAAGACGCCCAGCCCCTGCTCTCGCCGCTCTATTATGTCTCCCGCGCCCTTGAACCCTATGCGCAGATCACCGAACCGGAAAATGCGGCGCAATTGAAGGAGCAGCTTGAAGCGGGCCTCTCCATGCTGGTGCTGGCCGACATCGGCGTGATCCCTGCCGAAACGGCAGACGCCATTAATCCGTGGTTGGAGCGCGGCGGCGTGCTGCTGCGCTTTGCCGGCCCCCGCATGGCGGGCGCCCAGGATGAACTTGTGCCCGTCACTCTGCGCAGCGGCGGCCGCGCTTTGGGCTCCGCCCTGAGCTGGGAAGAGCCGCAGGCCTTGCAGGCCTTCCCCGATAGCGGTCCCTTTGCTGGGCTGCCCCTTGACCAGAATGTCACCGTATCGCGCCAGGTGCTGGCCGAACCGGACATGGATTTGCCCGACAAGGTCTGGGCTAGCCTTGCCGATGGCACGCCGCTGGTCACCGCCAAGCGCCAGGGCAACGGCCTCATCGTGCTCTTCCATGTAACCGCCAATGCCGACTGGTCGAACCTGCCGCTCTCCGGCCTCTTCGTGGAAATGCTGCGCCGGATCAATGACCTTGCTCCCGGTGCGGGCGGCGGGGCTGCCGCAGGCGCATCGAGCAGCGATGACCGCGCCACCGCCTTTATCCCGCGCCTTGCCCTTTCGGCGGCAGGTGAACTCATCGAGCCCCTGCCCGATTCCAAACCCATTTCACCCGCCGACATCGAAAAGGCAAAGCCCACGCCGGAAACCCCGGCCGGCCTTTACAACCGCGCCAGCGCTGAACGCGCCATCAATCTCCTGCCTGATACCGAAGCCATGATGGCGATCACAACGCTTCCCAATAATGTAACGCTTCGCTCCTTCGCCTCGGCTCCGCGCCAGCGCCTAGCCCCCCTGCTTTTTACGCTCGCGTTTCTGTTGTTCCTTGGCGATACTCTGGCTGCCCTTTTCCTCGGCGGTGGCTGGCACCGCCTGCGCAACATGGCTACGGCCCTTCTCATTTTGCTCGTTGTTCCGAACGACCATGCCATGGCCCAGGCGGCTGATGATTTTGCCCAGAAGGCAACCCAGGAAACCCGTCTTGCCTTCGTCCGCACCGGCGATGACACGGTGGATAGCATCAGCGAAGAGGGGCTGAAGGGTCTTGGCCTCATCCTGAGCGACCGGACCTCAGTCATTCCGGGCAGTCCCATTGGCGTTAATATCGAAAGCGATGAAATCGTCTTCTTCCCGCTGGTCTATTGGCCCGTGCTGGATAACGCTCCCGTGCCAACCCCCGCGACTCTTGCCAAGATGGATGCCTACATGAAAAACGGCGGCACCATTTTCTTCGATCTCCGCGATGATGCCTCGGGGCTCGAGAGCCTGACAGGCGCTCCGGGCCCAACCGAGGCGCTGCGCCGCATTCTGGCGAAGCTGGATATTCCCCCGCTTGAGCCCGTGCCTGAAAACCACGTGATCACCAAGGCTTTCTATCTCATGCGCGATTTTCCCGGCCGCTATGCCCGCGGGCAATTGTGGGTGGAGCGCAGCGATGCCACAACAACCAACAATGTTGATGGCGTGAGTTCCATTATCATCGGCAGCAACGATTACGCCGCCGCCTGGGCCATGGATGGCAACAGCAATCCGCTCTACGCCGTCATCCCCGGCAACGACCGCCAGCGCGAAATGGCCTTCCGCACCGGCATCAACATCGTGATGTATGCGCTGACGGGAAACTACAAGGCCGACCAGGTTCACATTCCGGCCCTACTGGAAAGGCTGGGGCAGTAGCATGAATTTCACCCTGACATTCGCCCCGCTTCTTCCCCTGCTTTGGCTTTCCGCGCTTGGCGTGGCGGGCCTTGTCCTGATCGCAATCTCAGCCTTCGCGCGAACCCGTGGCTGGTGGCTGAGAGGCTTAGCGCTGGCCCTCCTGCTCGCAAGCCTGTCGAACCCCACCCTGCGCCACGAAGACCGCGAAGCCCTGAATGACATCGCCGTTGCCGTCATTGACCGCAGCCAGAGTCAACTGGCGGGTGAACGCATGAAACAGGCTGATGAAACGGAAACAGCCCTCAAGTCTGCTGCGGCAACACTGGGCGATACCGAATTACGGGTGGTGACCGTGCAATCCGGTTTGAACCCGCAGGAGGATGGCACCCGGCTGTTCACTGCTCTCAACCGGGCGCTGAGCGATATTCCGCCTGAACGTTTTGCTGGCGCCCTGATGGTGACTGACGGCCAGGTGCATGACGTTCCCCCCGATGCGGCCAAGAGCGGCATCAACGGCCCGGTGCACGGCCTGCTGACCGGCAGCCAGAATGAACGTGACCGCCGCGTGGTGATCGAACAGGCCCCGCGCTTCGGCATTGTCGGCAACGCGCAGATCCTGCGCTTTCGCGTCGATGATGTGGGCGGCGGCGGCCAGCCCATTGATGTAGCGATCAAGCTCGGCACTGGCACACCGCAAAGCCTGACGGTGACGCCGGGCGTGAGCGCTGAAGTTCCCATTACGCTCGACCACGGCGGGCAGAACATCGCGGAGATTGTGGCGCCGCCCATGCCCAATGAAATATCGCTGGAAAACAACCGCGCCATCGCCGTGGTCGAAGGCATCCGTGACCGCCTGCGGGTGCTGCTGGTGTCCGGCGAGCCCCACCCCGGCGAGCGCACCTGGCGCAACCTGTTGAAAGCCGATGCCTCGGTTGACCTCGTGCATTTCACCATTCTGCGCCCGCCGGAAAAGCAGGATGGCACGCCCATCAATGAACTCGCCCTCATTGCCTTCCCAACCCGCGAGCTGTTTGTCGAAAAGCTCGATCAATTCGATCTGGTGATTTTTGACCGCTATCACCGCGAGGCGGTTCTGCCCGAAGCCTACATCATGCAGATCGCCCGCTACGTGAATGAAGGCGGCGCCCTGCTGGTGGCGGCAGGCCCCGAATTCGCCATGAACGACGGCCTCTACAGCACTCCCATGGCCGATGTGCTGGCGGCCTCGCCCACCGGCGAAGTGCTCGATGGCGCATTTCGCCCAAAGATGACCAAGCCCGGCACGCGCCACCCGGTAACCGGCGGCCTGCCCGGCGGTGAAGTCACAACTCCCACCTGGGGCAAGTGGTTTCGTGTCGTTGAAACCACCGCGCCTGAAACCGAAACGCTTATGTCCGGCCTTGCCGACTCTCCGCTGCTGGTGCTCTCGCGCCGCGACGAAGGCCGTGCCGCCCAGCTTCTCTCCGACCAAAGCTGGCTCTGGGCCCGGGGCTATGATGGCGGCGGCCCGCAAACCGAGTTGCTGCGCCGCCTCGCCCACTGGCTGATGAAGGAACCTGACCTGGAAGAAGAGGCCCTGACCGGCAGGCAACTGGGCCGTGAACTCACCATCACCCGCCGCACCATGGCGGACAAGGCGGAACCGGTAACGGTTACCGCGCCATCTGGTGCTGCCTCGACCGTGGCCCTCACGGAAAAAACCCCGGGCCTGTGGCAGGGCAGCCTGAAGGTCGATGAGGCCGGCATGTACGCCTTGAATGATGGCAAGCTGCAGGCCGTGGCCGCAGCCGCTGCCGGGGATGCCCGCGAGGCGCAGGACATTCTTGCAACTCCTGCCAAGCTCGCGCCCATTGCAAAAGCAACCGGCGGCGGCGTGGCCTGGCTTGAAGACGGCGTGCCGCGCCTCATTAAAATTTCAGGCGACAGGCAAATGGCAGGCGCCGGCTGGCTGGGCCTGAAAGCCAATGGCGCTTACCGCGTCACCGCCGTGAGCGAAGTTCCCTTGTTTGCCTCGCTATTGGCGCTCGGCGCTTTGCTTCTGGCGTTCTGCCTGATGTGGTACCGCGAAGGGCACTGATATTTCCGCAAAGCGATGCGGCGGCAGAACCAATCCATGCGCCAAAGCCAAAGCGCCGGGAACAAGTTCAACATAAAGAAAACGCTGGGGATCAACTGGCCCCGGCATGAGCAACTGCTCTTCCGGCAATTTCTGGAAACCAACGCGCGCATAATAGGGTGCGTCACCCACCAGAATGACCAGTTTGTGGCCCCGTGCCTTGGCACGGGCCAGGCCCTCCTGCATGAGGGTCAATCCAACACCAAGATTCTGCCGCTGGGGATGCACCACCAGGGGGCCAAGCAGCAGGGCTGGCGTTCCCGTGCTGCCGATGGCAAGCGGCCAAAAACTGATGGATCCCGCCACGCCAACCTCCGCATCGCGGACAACCAGGGACAGCCCGTCGGCAGGAGCGCTGCCTTCCCGCAGGCGGTAGGAAGTCTTAGTCCGGCGGTCGATGCCAAAGGCAATGTCGAGCAATTGCTCAATGAGGGGCTGGTCGGTTGCTTTTGTATTTTCAACGGGAAACGGGGCGGCCATCGTGATGAATTCCATGTCAATTGTTTTGGGAGCCTGGCCCCAATTCACAGGATCACGAGTAAAGGTGAAGGAATCCTATGCGGTCCAGGCAAGCGAAAGGGCAGCAGCAGCGCTGGCTCGTCGTCGCAAGCAAATGGTGGCCGATAGGTTCATGGGAGGCCGCATACAAGGCGAAGGCGTTAAGGTCAAGGGCCTACCAGGTGCGGGCAACTTCGCGATTGGTGATAATCTCTTCAAGCCGCCGCCGGGTCCCGCCTGTTGTGCCCTCCGGCAATTGGTCAACCGCAAAAAACTGCATATGGGATACTTCAAGTGACGGCTTCCATGGCTCCTGGATAAATTTGCGCAAGGTCAGCACCGCCACATGGTCGCCTGGAAATTGGCTATCATTCAGGAAAATCCCCTTCAGAACCGGCTCCTCCTCCGCGATGATCCCGGCCTCTTCCCGGATTTCACGTTTGGCCGAATCAAAAATTGTCTCGCCCCGTTCCACCCCGCCGCCGGGCAAAAGCCAGCCCGGACCATAGGAATGCCTGATCAGCAGGACCCGGTTTTCCCCGTCAAAAACCGCCGTTCGCGTGCCCAGCGTGAGGCCCCGGGTTTGCCGGTAGAGGGGCTGCAAGACAGTCTTTGAGGCTATTCTGAGGAATGTCCGTTTGATCATCGGCGGCAGTTAAACGCGCCAAGCTTGAGTTCGCAAGGCTTAGGCTCTATTGCTCCGCACGCAAACCTGACCGCATGGCCCAATCCATTCATGAACCAACTGCTCACAATATTTTTGAACGCCGAAGGCACCCGGCCCTGGCTTGTCCTGGCCTGCCTGCTGCTCGCCAGCTATCCCGAAGCGCTGGGCATAGGCACATTCCTGCCGGCCATTAACGCAATCCTCGGCAATAATGCCAATGACATGACAGGTATGAGCCTTCACATAAAAACGTTCATTGAGTCGCTTGGAATCGAGGCAAACCTCGGCAATCTGCTCATTGTCATTGTGTCCTTGCTCACATTGAAGGCAGTGATTGCATTCGGGGCGCTTTCATACTCGGGAATAACTGGCGCGCGCGTGGCGATAAACCTGCGCCGCAAGCTTATCAAGGCCATATTTGACGCGCGCTGGAGTTTCTATGCAGATCAGAGTGGCGGGCGCTTTGCCAACGCCATCAGCAATGATGCCACGCGCGCCGGCGATGCTTATCAGTTCGCCGCGGTCGTTGTGGCGGGGATCCTGCAGCTGGTGACTTATGCCATCGTGGCTATTGTCATTGACTGGCGCATTGCCCTTTTGGGCGGCATTGCCGGGCTTATCTTGACCCTCGTGATGAACACGCTCGTTCGCATTTCAAAGCAGGCGGGCTATAAACAGAGAGACCGCGTCTCAAGCCTCACCATAGACATGGTGGATATGCTCAACAACATCAAGGCGCTGAAATCCATGGACCGCTATGGGCCGCTCGTGCAGGGCCTGTCAGGCCTCCTTAGGCGCATCAAACGCAGCCTGATTACCATCCAGCTTGCACGGCAAGGCGTAACGCAGGGAAGCGATGCGCTGGTGATCATCATGACGGGCATCCTCATCTACACCGCCTACGTGCTTTTTGATGCCACCCTGCCGGCATTGCTGATAACAGGCATTGTTTTCTTCCAGATCGTCAACAATCTCAACAAACTCCAAAAACAGGTGCAGGCTGCTGTCGTCATTGAGGCATCGTACGTGCGTACCGTGGAGCTTATAGAGAGATCGGAAGAACAAAAAGAAGATCATCGGGGCAGCGTCAAGCCTCAACTCGGCGCGGGATGCAGGTTTGAAGGCGTGAGCTTCGCGCACGGCGCCACGCCAGTCATTTCAAACGCGACATTTGATATTCCCGCTAACAAGATCACCGTGCTGCAGGGGCCATCGGGTTCTGGGAAAACCACGCTTATTGATTTGCTCATCGGCCTGAACACGGCGCAAAAGGGCAAGATCTTCATTGGCAGCCAGCCCATCGAAGTCATTGATATCAAGGCCTGGCGTCAAAGCATTGGCTATGTGCCTCAGGAACTTATGTTGTTCCATGACACCATCCATGAAAATATCAGCCTTTCAAACCCGGATATTTCGGCAGAGGCCATCCTTGCCGCCCTGGACCAGGCCGGCGCCAGGGAATTCATTGATGCCTTGCCGGACGGCATTGAAACCGATGTGGGCGAAATGGGTGGCAGGCTTTCCGGCGGGCAGCGCCAACGCATTGCGCTCGCCCGCGCCCTTGTGACAAATCCCAAAATTCTTATTCTTGATGAAGTCACCAGCGCCCTTGATCCGGAAACGGAAGCTGAGATCGTAAGCAACATCGCCTCGCTGCGTGGGCGTTATACGATCATTGCCATTACCCACCGGCCCGCTTGGACAAAAATTGCCGACAGGCTTTATACCATTTCAAAGGGCCATGTTTCAGCACCGAAAACACCGCCAAAGTCCAAGAGCGCAAAACGATGAGTGTCAGTGTCAGGCCCGTTTTGTCAAAGCAGGATAAAAAACTGTTTCTTGATGTGCCCTTCGCACTTTATGGCAAGGGTTCGAACTGGGTTGCGCCGCTCTACTTTGAGCGCTTCGAGCACCTCAATCTGAAAAAGAATCCTTATTTTCAGCATGGCGAAGCCCAGCTCTTTCTGGCGGAAGTGGACGGCAAGCCCATTGGCCGTATTTCCGCCCAGGTCGACCGCCTGCACCTCGAGCGTTACAATGATGCCACGGGCCAGTTTGGCTTTCTCGAAGCACCTAATGATCCCGCCATATTTACCGCCCTCTTTGCGGCGGCCGAAGGCTGGCTGAAATCGCGGAACATGAAACGTGCGCGCGGTCCCTTCAGCTTTTCAATCAATGATGAAATGGGCCTGCTTGTCGATGGCTTTGACAGCCCGCCAAACATGATGATGGGTCATGCCCTGCCCTATTACGCGGCCCGCGTTGAAGACGCAGGCTTCACCAAGGCCAAGGACGTTATTGCCTACCACTATGATGGCAGAACGCCGCTTCGGAAGCCGCTTTCCGTGGCCTATGAGCGGGCGATGAGATCGCCAGATATTGAGGTTCGCCCCCTCGACAAGAAAAACCTTGCGCGCGACCTGGATATTATCCTGTCGATCCACAGTGATGCCTGGTCCGATAATTGGGGCTTCATTCCCTTCACCCCGGAGGAAATCAGGGTCCTGGGCGACAATCTGAAAATTCTCGTGAACAAGAACTATATCGCCATCGCCAGCTACAAGGGTGTTCCTGCGGCCTTTTCGGTCACGCTTCCAAACATCAACGAGTGGATTGCGGGACTGAATGGCAAGCTGTTGCCGTTGGGCTGGGCAAAGCTTGTGTGGAAACTTTTTGGAAGCGCGCCCAATTCTGTCCGCATGCCCCTCATGGGGGTCCGCAAGGAATATCACGGGACATTGACCGGATCCTCCCTCGCTCTCGCAGTAATTGAAACCGTGCGCCGCTATCACGTCTCGCGGGGCACTTGCCATGGCGAGCTCTCCTGGATTCTGGAAGACAACCGGCCCATGCGCCATATGATCGAGGCGCTGGGAGCAACGCCCTACAAGACCTATCGCATTTACGAAAAGGCGCTCTAGTGGCGAAAACCTGGACAGCGGTTGTCCTGGCCGCCGGAAGGGGCCCGGATGATCCCATGGCGAAAGCCTATGGCGTAAGCCATAAATGCGCCCTGCCCGTGAATGGCGTGCCCATGCTGCGGCGGGTCGTGAACGCCCTGCAAAAATCACAGTCGATCACCTCCATTGCCATCTCCATTGAAAGCCCGGCCATTGCGCATCAGGCCCTGGCCAAAAAAGACGCACGAATTGCCGTCATATCCTCGGAAAGCTCCGCCCCCCTCTCCGCCATTGTTGCCATCAGGAAAAGCTCCAGTTTCCCGGTGCTGGTCACAACCGCGGACCACGCCTTGCTGACGCCGGAGATGGTCGATTATTTCTGCGAACACGCCGAACGCAACGGCGCGGATTTTTCCGCCGGGCTGGCTCGGGCGGAAGTGATCATTAAAGCCTATCCGCAATCCGTTCGCACCTTCTTCAAATTCGGCAAGGACCGCGTGTCGGGCTGCAATCTTTTTGCCATTGCTAATGAAAACGGTCTTCGTATTCTTGAGAAATGGCAATACCTCGAACAGTCGCGGAAAAAGCCCTGGCGTCTGGCTGCCGCCTTCGGCCCCCTTGCGCTCATTCGCTTTGCGCTGGGCGCCCTGTCTCTCGACGGCGCGTTCAGGACTGTTTCAAGCAGGCTTGGGCTCACCGCAAAACCGGTTCTCATGCCCTTTGCCGAGGCCGCCATTGATGTGGACAAGCCATCTGATCTTCAATTGGCCGAGGCAATTCTGAAGCTGCGAGGCTAAACCCAGCTGGCAACCAATTGCCGCGCCTGCTGCAAGTCAACCGGAAAATCCACCTCGCACCATTGCAGTCCGTTGATCGGGATGGTGCGGATTTCGATTTTCTTGGCAAGCGAGCCGATGGCCGAAGGAAACCATTGCTTCAGGGCCTGCGGGTCGCGCATGACCCGCTCCAGTGTTTCAACATAGGCCCGGGAACCTGCGCCGCGGAAAACATAGAAGCCGATGGCTTCCGCATCCACCGTATCAACCGGCAGGGTCTTGCCGATTTCGGTGAGGCGGCCACGGTCAAGAATGACTTTCATGTCATCGCTGTCGTAGGCCTGCTTGAGATTGGTGGCCACGCCTACCGGAACAACCGGGGCTGCGAGGAGCTTCTCGACCAGATCGCCGCGAAATACATTGTCGCCGTTCACCTGGATGAAATCGCCCGTCATGGCCGCCCGCGCCATCCAGCAGCTCGCCAGATTGTCGGCAACCGCATAGAAGGGATTAAACACGGTAGTGATCGCAACGCCCAGGCTTTGGCCGATTCTCGCCAGGGCCTCCTCCATGCGTTGCGCGCCATAGCCGGTGACGACCGTGAAATCCTTGAGGCCCCGCGCCGCGAAGGCCTCGATCTGCCGCTCAACTAGCGTCTTGCCCCCGATATCAAGGAGGGCCTTGGGAACTTCCGTGGTCAGTGGCAATAGCCGTTTGCCCTGGCCTGCTGCAAGAATAACTATACGCACAATGCTTGAATCCACGCCTGACAGAAGAGTAAGTACGGACTGCTCATTCGCACCCGATTCCCCGGAAGTCAACGGAAGCTAAGATTTGGCCCTAACGCTCGCTCATCTCTCGGATGTCCATTTAGGGCCTTTGCCGCCAGGCGCCGCATGGGAAAACTTTGCCCTGAAACGCCTTGTTGGCGCGCTGAACTGGAAATTGCGGCGGCACAAGCAGCATGATCCCGTCATTTCCAGTGCCCTTGTTGCCGATATCAAGGCCGCAGGCCCCGATCACGTGGCCTTCACCGGCGACCTGATGAACGTATCGGCCTATGCCGAATTTCCCCGTGCCGCGCGCTGGCTGCAAAACTTCGGCGATCCCGCCTGGATATCCTATGTGCCGGGAAACCATGACGCCTACGTGCCCGTGCCGTGGGAATATGGCTTGGCCCATCTCGCTCCTTACATGACCGGGGACATGGCTGCCGCGGGTTCCCAATCCTCATTTCCCTATGTGCGCTTGCGCCGGAACCTGGCCATCATCGGCTTGAATTCCGGTGTGCCCCAATCCCTGCGTAAGGCAGGAGGTTCCCTCGGCCCCAAGCAGCTTGAGGCCCTGCCCGGGCTTCTCAATGACCTGAAGGCCAAGGGCTACTACCGCGCCGTCATGATTCATCATCCGCCCCTGCCCGGCCTCGCACCGCCGCGAAAAGCCCTCAGCGATGCCGCCCGCTTGCGCGATATACTGGCAAGCGAAGGGGCGGAACTGGTGCTGCATGGGCACAATCACCGCCAGATGCTTAATGTTCTTTCAGGGCGCAGCGGCAATATCCCCGTTATCGGCGTGCCATCCACCTCCATGAATGGCACGGGCCACGCCGAGCCCGCTGCCTGGAACCTCTATGAAATAAGCCGGAACCAGGGCACATGGGTGACCGAAGTTACAATAAGGGCATGGGATTCCATATCCCGCCGCTTGGTGCCCAAAAACCAATTCACGCTTCCTTCCTGAGCCTGCTTCGGGGTAAGTTGGGCCATGAACGCCACGATGCAGAAATTTGGCTATCCCGGCAGCCTGGTGAAAGAACACCACCACTGGTGCGTGTTGCTGCGCCCGCAGCAGGTAACGCTTGGCAGCCTGGTTCTCGCCGCAAAATCCGATGCCACCGCCTTTTCCGACCTGCCGCCAACGGCCTTCGCCGAACTTTCAATCGTGGTCACCGAGATCGAGCAGAGCCTGCGGAGATTCAGCCCCTATGACAAAATCAACTACCTGATGCTGATGATGGTCGATCCGCATGTCCACATGCATGTGGTGCCGCGTTACGCCAAACCGCAGTTCTTTGACGCCGCGGAATTTGCCGATGCCGGCTGGCCCGGCCCTCCCGACCTGAAATCCGCCCCCGTGCTGACTGACAAGCTCCGCAAAAACCTGTTATGGACGCTGCAGTTGCGGATGTCTGGAGAATCATAGGCCTGTGCTGACCATTATCGACCGGTATGTTCTCAGGCAGGTGGCAAAGCCGTTGGCGACAGCCATGGCAATCGGCCTGCTCATGCTGCTTGCCGAACGGCTGGTGCGCCTGCTTGATACAACGCTCGGCAAGAAGAATTCCTTTGGCGTGGTCTTTGAACTCCTCGCCTATCTTGTGCCCCACTATTTGGGAACCGCCATTCCGGCGGCGCTTTTTCTGGGCCTGCTTTTTGGCTTCAGCAAACTGTCGAAGGACAGCGAAATTGACGCCATGATGGCCACGGGAACAGGCCTGCACCGGCTGACCCGGCCCGTTGTCATGCTGTCAGTGGCGCTGGGAGCCCTCTCGCTTTTCATTGTTGGCTGGCTGCAGCCGCAGTCCCGCTATGCCTATCGCTCGGTGCTGTTCGACGTCAAGAATGTGGAGGTTTTCTATCTTGCCGAGGAAGGAGTGTTCATGCAGGCAGGCAGCCGCACCTTTATCCTGGATAAATTGAACCGCTCCAGCAACACGTTCGACCATGTCTTTCTGTTTGACTACCGGGGTCCTTCCGGGCTTGAAACACTCACCGCTTCATCGGGAGTTCTGATTCCCGTGGAAGGCCAGCGCCGCCCCATTCTGAGATTGGATAACGGCCATCGGCTGAAACTTGATCGCTGGCCCGCCTTGGACGGCAATGCCGAAATTCCGCAAGCCAGCGTAGCCGAATTTGCGACAACCGATACGCCGCTTGGGAAAGTGTCAGACAGTATTTTCCGCCCGCGCGGCGAAGATGAGCGGGAGCTCACCTTGCCTGAACTTTACATGCAGCTCGACGCGCCGCCGAAGGGATCCACGCGCAATTCCATGGTGGCGGAATTGCACCAGAGAATTGTCAATGTGGTCACCTTCTTCATGTTGCCATTGCTGGCGGTGCCCTTCGCAATTGGCCGCCAGCGCAGCCAGCGCGGCTACCGCTTCGGCATCGCCCTGGTCATTATCGTGGCCTTCCACGAAATCATCGAGCAGGGCGCCATAGCCACCCGGGTAAGCGGCCTTTCCCCCTGGCTGAGCATGTGGCTGGCTTTCGGGCTGATCACCGCGTTTGCGATTTGGCGTTTCTACGCGACCTGCTTCACCTTGAAGCCTGACCGCATAGGCAGCGTCATTGACGCGTTTGGCGCAGGCGTCAACCGCTTGTGGCTTCCGCTGGCGCGGCGAATTGGTTTGGGAGCGCGGCCATGACGACCATTGGCTGGATGCTCACCCGCATGATCGTGATCCGCTTTCTCGGCATCCTGTTCGGGATCGCCATTTTTGTGCTGACCCTCGAAGCCATCTCCTACGCCACGGAAATTCTTGCCCTGGAAAAGGGCAGCCCGAGCATCATGTTCAAATACATGCTGATGCGGGCGCCTTCGACCCTGGCGACATTCCTGCCGATGAGCGTTTTGCTGGCGCTTCTCCTCACTCTTATGGAACTCAGCTACCGCAACGAGATCGCCGCCATTTGGGCAACAGGCGCTTCGCCGCGCCGCCTGATCGTCATGCTGCTGCCGCTTGCCTTTGTGACCGGCGGCATCAACTTTCTCCTGAATGACCAGGCCATTCCGTCCGCCGCCCCGAAATTGAAGGAATGGGGCGTGGCCGACTACGGCGAGAAGAAACTGAAGCTCGGTGAGCGCGATCCCATTTGGATGAGATCCGGCGACGACATCCTGCGGGCGGCTTCGTCAAACGCGGAGTCCACCGTTCTTGAGGATGTCATCATCTTCCGCCGGGATCCAAACGGCATCCTGCGTGAACAGATCATTGCCAAGGAGGCAGAGCTGCAGGGCGACCGCTGGAATCTCACGAACGTGATTGTCTATTACCGCGAAAACCTGCCCGCCAGCAGGCTTGACCGCATGGTTTATTCCGGGGCCATGAAGCCCGCTGCGGCGGGCGCGCGCTCCGGTGACCCGGAAGAAATGACCATTTCCGACCTGAATTATTTCATCGCCAATTCAGGTTTTGGAATCCGCCCCGTCTGGGTCTATGAAACTTGGTGGCAAAAGCGCATTTCCCTGTTCTTCGCAACCCTCGTGATGATCGCCATCTGCATTCCAATTGCCACCCGCTTTCGCCGTGGCGGCGGCCTTGGCCTGCTGTTTGCAACTGGCGTCGGGCTCGGGTTTCTCTATTTCGTGGCGGACGGCCTGTCTCTCACCATGGGTGAATTGGGATTTGTAAGCCCCTGGATGGCGGCGTGGATGCCCATCCTGACTTTTGGCGCCCTGGCGACAGCCTTGAGCCTTCGCATCGACAGAGTGTAGCATGACGACAAAAGCAAGGGCCAAGCCCGTCAAAAAATCGCCGGTCAAAAGGCTGCAGGGAAAACCAGCGCCACAAGCAGCGATTGCGCCAAAGCCGGCGGAGCCGAAGTCGTCCATTCATTTCAATCCAGTCCTGTGCATCGTCAATGCCCCGGAACAGAAATTGTGGTCGCTGTCCCTGGAGGAACGGCTGAGAAAGCAATTCGCTATTGCCGGCCTCGCCCAAGCCGTGAGTGAAGCAGAAGCAATCGCCCACAATGGCCCCGTCATCCTGGTGCGCGGCGACGCGGTGATTGACCAGCCCCTCATTCCCGTTCTTCTCAAGCGGCCAAATTTCCTGTTGCTGGGCAATGATGCGGAAAATCAAATGCCGATTGCCGCCAGCGTGCGCGGCAGCGACGTGTCATCGGCCATCGAAGTCCTGCGTGGAACCAAACCCTTTGCCGCGGCAAAGCTGCTGGCGCGGGCGCCATCGCAGCTCGACATGGAATTCTGGAAATCGCTGCGCAAGCGGGAAACGCCCTATGCCATTGTTGTCACCGCCGAAAACCGCAGCATCGTTGAATGGCGCATGTTCA
This sequence comes from uncultured Hyphomicrobiales bacterium, assembly GCA_902826365.1. Lineage (GTDB taxonomy): Bacteria > Pseudomonadota > Alphaproteobacteria > Rhizobiales > Aestuariivirgaceae > Aestuariivirga. Next base: position 38,391 of record CADEEO010000003.1, read on the forward strand.
TGGGCACCTACAAGGGCGCCACCGATATCGTGACCAAACACCTGTGGCCCGTGCCGGCATTTTACGCCACGCGCTTTCTGGCCCCGCTCGGCGTAACACCCAACATGGTGACGACAGTCGCCGCTCTCATGACAGTCCTGGCATTCTGGTTCTTCCTGAACGGCCAGTTCCTTCCCGGCCTTTTCGCCGCCTGGGCCATGACTTTTCTCGACACCGTGGATGGCAAGCTTGCCCGCACCACCCTCACCTCCAGCAAATGGGGCGACTATTTCGATCACGGCATTGATCTCATCCACCCGCCGTTCTGGTACGTGGCCTGGGGCTATGGCCTGCTGGCCACCGAAACCCAATGGAGCAACGGGCTTTTCTGGAGCGTGATGGCGGCCATTCTGGGTGGCTACATATTGCAGCGCGCGATTGAAGGCATCGCCATCAAGTGGCTGGGCCTTGAAATTCACATCTGGCGCTCCATCGATACCTATTTCCGCCAGATCACCGCCCGGCGAAACCCCAACCTCATTTTGCTGACGCTCTTCACCGCCATTGCAAAGCCCGATTGGGGCCTGCTGGCGGTAGCGAGCTGGACGGTGATTTGCCTTGGCCTGCATGTTCTTCAGTTGCTGCAGGCCTTTGCCGCAAAACGCCGGGCGGGCCCGCTCACCTCATGGATGACCAAGCCGTGAAGCGCGCTGGCCTGTTGATCAATCCCAGTTCCGGAAAATCCAGCGGCAAGGGCCTGAGCCTGGTTGACATGCTGAAGAACAACGCAGCGGTTTCAATCCGCGTGCTTGAAAGGTTTGAACAGCTGACGGGCTTTCTCGATGAGTTCGCCAGCGACGGCGTAACCGACCTGTTCATCAGTTCCGGCGATGGCACCATTCAAGCCGTTCAAACGGACCTGGCGGAGCGCAAGCCGTTCAAAAGCACCCCCCGCCTCAGCCTTCTGCCCCACGGCACCACCAACATGACCGCCGCCGATCTTGGCTTTCCCTTCAGGGGGCTGCAGGCGCAGGCCGACTACATCACGCGGCTGGAAACAAAACAGCTGCGTGAACGCCCCACCCTGCGGGTGGCCAATCCCCGCGATGGCAGGCCGCGGCACGGCATGTTTTTGGGAACAGGGGCGGCATCGGAAGCCACGCTGTTTTGCCAGCGTGTTTTCAACGCCAAGGGGGTTAAGGGAAGCTGGGCAACCTTCGCAACCCTGGCCAGCGCCGCCGGCCGCACCATGTTCACCAAACCCAATCCCCATGATGTGACCCGCTTTGACCGTCCTTTTCCCATTCAGGTAACCAGCGATGGCCAGGAATTCAGCAGCGGAACCCAGCTTCTGGCATTCTCCACCACCCTTGAGAAACTCATCCTCGGCGCAAGACCTTTCTGGGGGCCGAAACTTGGCCCCATCCGCACCTCGGTTTTCCCCTACCCCGTGCCCAGCATTCCGCGCTGGCTCCTGCCCATCATGTATGCCGGCGAGAACCGGAAAATGCCGCAAGGAGCGGTAAGTTTTTCCAGCGCCCGGTTGGAAATCACCTGCCCCGTCAGCTTCGTGATTGACGGTGAATTCTTCGATGCTCCGGAAAACGGTCCCTTGAAGGTGGAAACCGGCACGGTTTTCACCTATCTCTGCGGCTGATGAATACATCGCCAGTAAGTGTGACGGAATTCTGCAAAGCTTCGCTGGCCCGCGATGTGCCGCCGGAGCTTCGTGCCATGGCGGATGCCTTGCGCCAGAAACACACTGGAACGGCGGCCATCCTCGCCTACGGCTCATGCCTCCGGGGCGTTGCGGCGGCGGACACGCTGATGGATTTTTACGTCCTCACGGAAAATTTTTCCGGCGTCAGCCCAAGCATCATCAGCCGCGTCGCGTGCTGCATCGTCCCGCCTAATGTCTATTATGCTGAGACGGAATTTGCCGGTCAGCGCCTGCGCGCAAAATATGCGCTCCTTCCTTTGCGGCTTTTTGCCAAATGGATGGCGCGGGAAACCAGCAACCCTTATTTCTGGGCCCGCTTCGCGCAACCCTCGGCCCTAGTTTATGCGCGTGATGGCAAGACCGGAGATGACGTCATCGTCAGTATCTCGGAAGCATTGCGAACTGCTTTTGCCAATGCCAAGGCCCAGACAACCGAAACTGATGCGCTGGCTGTTTGGACCGCTGGCTTCAACGCGACTTACAAGTCCGAATTCCGCTCCGAGAAAACCAATCGCGCCGCCAGCATTGTTTCCTCAACGCCTGATTACTACAGGGAGGCCGCAAGGCTCCTGGCTTCGGAAATTCCCGTTCATGCCAACCAAACCCTGCGCCGCTTGACAGGCAAAAGCTGGTCCGTTCTGCGCCTCATCAAGGCAGCCTTCACCTTTCAGGGCGGAGCCGATTACATCGTCTGGAAAATCGAGCGGCACTCGGGAGAAAAAATCATCCTTACCAGCTGGCAGAAAAGGCACCCAATCATTGCCGGGCTGCTGCTGCTTCCCGCACTCCTTCGCAAGGGCGCAATCCGCTAGAACGAGGTCATCTTTAATTTTCCTCGCCCCTTGGGGGAGAGGAAGGGGCCCGTCCGGCGTAGCGCAGCGAAGACGGATGGGAAGGTGAGGGGGAACAGGTCTTGCAATTGAATCACCTGGTCCCCCTCATCCTCCCAAGCTTCGCTTGGGCCCCGCCTTCTCCCCGCCGGGGAGAAGGAAAACAAAGGAGTTTCGGTTTAACCAGGGTTGATCACGCCCTAGGCCGCCGCCCGGCTCGCAACCACTTTTCCAAACAGCGCGATGATCTTGTCGATGTCATCAAAGCTGTGCGCCGCCGATACGGAGCAGCGCAGCAGGAACAATTTGTTCGGCGTGCCCGGCGGCAGCGCGATGTTCACATAAACGCCTGCCTCCAGCAGGGCATTCCACATGCCGATGGTCGAAATTTCATCGGCGCATTTCACCGCAATCACCGGGCTGACCATGTCACAGCCCATATCAAGGCCAAGACTCTTGAAGCCGGCAAAGAGCCGGGCCGAATTGGCCCGCAGGCGGTCCCGCCGTTCCGGCTCGGCGGCCAGTTTCTTGACAGCCGCGAGCGATGTCGCAATGGAGGCTGGCGACGACGAGGCCGTAAACATATAGGGCCGCATGGCATAGCGCAGCGTTTCAAACAGCGGATGGTTGCCCGCCCCGAAACCGCCGATGGCCCCGACGCTCTTGGAGAACGTGCCGACGATGAAATCGATATCATCCTCAAGTCCAACCTCATCGGCAAGGCCGCGGCCATGGGGACCGAGAACGCCAAAGGAATGGGCTTCATCGGCGAGAAGCTGGAAGCCATGCTTCTTCTTGACCGCAACGAAATCCGCCAGCGGCGCGCGGTCGCCCAGCATCGAGTAGATGCCTTCGACGACCACAAGCCGCCCGCCCTCTTCGCCTTCCGAGCGCGTCAGCCGCTTGTCCAGATCCATTGCGTCATTGTGGCGGAAGCGCACCAGCTTGGCGCCCGACAGCGTGCAGCCATCGTAGATTGAGGAGTGCGAGTCGGCGTCGAGAAAGATCGTGTCCTTCGGTCCCGCAAGGCCCGACATCATGCCCAGGTTGGCCTGATAGCCCGTGCTGAAGACAATGCAATGCTTGCGCTTCAGGAACCTCGCAAGCTCCGCCTCAAGTTCCTTGTGCAAGGCATAGCTGCCATTGGCAATGCGCGAACCCGTGGTGCCCGTGCCGAATTCCGCCAAGGCCTCCTGCCCCGCCTTGATGCAATCGGCGTCAAACGTAATGCCCATGTAATTATTCGTGCCGGCAAGAATGGTCTCGCGGCCCTTGATCATCGCCCGCGTCGGCGACAGAATCCTGTCATTGGTGAGGCCTACTGCATTCACCCCCATGGCCATCATGCGGGCGTGGCGTTCGGCAATGGTCTTGTGCTTGTCCAGCAGATCAATCATGGCATCAGGCTTTCTTTACACGGGCATCAACAACAGCGGCGAGATCGCTGATGCTGTGCGTTTCCGACACGACATTCAGCGGGATTTCAATGTCAAAGTGATCCTCGACTTCCATGACAAAGTCCATCACCGCGACCGAATCGATATTGAGATCAGCCGAGATTTCCGTATCCGGTGTCAGCGCCTTGCCCGTGGAGTTGAACGGTTCCAGCAATTTGCAGATCTGATCGATGGTTTCCTGTGAGGCAGTCATGATTTCTCTTACGTTACAATTTTGTGTGTGCCGAACCGCTCCGGCAGCCATTGCGCCTTGCGGTACCAGTCCACCGTTGACTTGAACCCCTGCGCGAAACCAACCGGCTCCTTCAGGGGCCAGCCCTCGCCGCGCGCAACCCAATCGCTGAAGTAAAGCTGCTGGATCTTGTCGGGGGATACAAAGGGCAACTTGCCCCGTAGTTTCGCAATGGCTTCAACACCAACGCCCACAGCCATCGCAACAGACTTGGGCAGAAAAATGGGTTTAATGCTCTTTTGTTCGGTGGCGGAGGCAATTTGCGCCAGGTCTTTCCAGCCATAACCCTGCCGTTGCCCGTCATCCAGTTCAACCGTTCCGGTCCTGGTGGCTTCGGCGGCCTCGACGATAATGCGGGCCAGATCATCGACATAAATGAGCGAGAAGCGCGAGGTGCTGGTGCCCGGAATGACGGCAAATGACTGGGTGAGCGATCGCAGCAGCGGCAGGGTTCCCCTGTCACCGGGGCCGTAAACGGCAGGCGGTCGCAGTACAACAACCGACATCTGCGATTTGAATTTTTCGACCGCAACTTCACCTGCGCGCTTGCTGGCCCCATACATGGAAAGCTCCGGTTCCCGCGCCGCCAGCGAGGAAATATGCACGAAACGCTTCACACCGTTGCGCGCTGCCGCTTCCGCAACCGCCAGCGAACCCTTTTCATTGGCCGCAAAAAATTCATCGCGGCTGAGCGCCCCAATGACGCCCGCGATATGAATGACCACATCGGCGCTCCATGTGAGATCATCAAGCGCGGCACGGTTCTGCAAATCGCCCTGAACCTGCCGCACATTTGAGTTCAACTCAGCCCGCGCCGGATCGCGCACCAGGGCCGAAACCTTCCAGGATTTGGCCATAAGGGCGGAAACCACGGCGCGGCCAACAAATCCCGTGGCTCCAGTGAGGGCAATTTTCAAGGGCATGGCAGGCTTCGTCTGCGTCTATTGGGCAGCGGCCAGAAATTCAGCCGCCTGGGGTGCCCGTTGGGTAATCTCAACCAATTCACCGGACACGAATTTCTGCTTGGCGCCGGCGCGCGAAAGCTTTCCCGAAGAGGTGAACGGCAGGCTCTTGGGCGGCACCAGAACCACGGCGCATTCAACGCCCGCACTGTGGTGCACCACGGCCGATACTTCGCGCCGCAGCTTTTCAATCCCGGCCTCGGTGGTGACCCGGCACTGAACCAGCACCACCACGTTGTCTTGGCCATCGTCGCCTTCAACCGCGAAAGCCGCCACATCGCCGGACTTGAGCGGCTCAACCTGCTCGGCGGCCCACTCGATATCCTGTGGCCAGATATTGCGGCCATTGTGCAGGATCAGGTCCTTGGCCCGGCCCGTGATGACGATTTCGCCATCCAGCAGATAGCCCATGTCGCCCGTGGCTAAAAATCCATCGGCGGCAATCACCGCGTCGGTCGCCTGCGCATTGTGATAATAGCCCGACATCAGGCTTGGCCCCTTCACGAAGATATGGCCAATCTGGCGGTCCCGGAGCACCGAACCCATCTCGTCGCGGACCACCATTTCATGGCCTGGCAGCGGCTTGCCGCAGACAACGAAACTGCGCACCGCATCCCTGTCCTGGGTTTCCAGTGCTGGAACCGCTTGCCCCGAAAGCTTGAACGCCAGCTTGTCAATTGCATCAATGCGGATGGGCTGTGAAACGTCGCTGAATGAAACCGCCAGGGTTGATTCCGCCATGCCATAGCTCGGCATGAAGGCATTCTGGTCAAAGCCCGAAACCGAAAGCGTGTCGCTGAACTGCTTGAGCACATCGGCGCGCACCATGTCGCCGCCGATGCCCGCCGCCCGCCAGTTGCTGAGATCAAGGGTGACCGCTTCGCCATTGATGCGGCGCGCCGCAAGATCGTAACCAAAGCTTGGCGAAAAGGAAACCGTTGAGCGATTTTCCGACATCAGCCGCAGCCACAAGGCGGGCCTGCGGGCGAAGGAAGGCGTCGAGATATAATCGACGGACACCTGCCCCATCATCGGCGCCAGGCAAAATCCAACCAGCCCCATGTCGTGATAAAGCGGCAGCCATGAAAATGCCCGGTCGCTCTTGGTGACGCGCAAGCCATCGCGCAGAATGCCCTGGGTGTTCGCCATGATGGCTTTTTGCGTGATCAGAACGCCCTTGGGCTCCGAGGTGGAGCCGGAGGAATACTGGATATAGGCCACATCATCGGGGCCAAAGGCTTCAAGCTTGATGAGCGACTCGGGCAAGGCCTGAAGCGCCTCATGGGTCAAAACTTTTTCAACCCCGGCGCCCGCGGCGCCAGCCAGGATATGCCCCTCAAGATCAGACGAGGTGACAACGGCACAGGCCGCCGCGGCGCGCAGCATGCCGGTGACCCGTTCAACATAGGCATCCCGCCCCCCGATATACATGGTGTAGGGCATGGGGCATGGAACCAGCCCCGCATACTGGCAGCCGAAAAACACCGCCATGAAATCCGGCCCGGTTTCGGCGATGACCGCCACCCGGTCGCCGCGCTTCAGGCCAGCCGACACCAGCTTCCGCGCCGTAGCCAAAGCCCGGCTGCGCAGGTCCGCGAAGGTCAATACATGGCTCAATTGGCCCTTGGCCGAATAGAAATTGAATCCGGTCAGCCCGCGCGCAGCATAATCCAGGCCTTCGGCAATTGTTTTGAATCCAGCAAGCTGCTGCTCCAGATCACGGTTTGAGCGCGGGGTTTTGACCAACCCGGCCGCGGCCGCTTCAACGTCCTGTCTTGCTGCATTCGCAGTCATTTTACGCACACCTCTGGAAGTCTTTGTTGCATCTAGTCGTCCCGGCGAATCCAACCGAATCCGCTTTGGCCCCTGTCTTTGAGTAACAAGGCCGGGCAGCTTGGTGAAATCAAATGGTGTTTCAGAATGTAACGGTTGGATGAAAGCCTAAAACTTGAGCTTTCCCAATGAGATAGCAGCAACTATCAGGGCCAGTATGCCGAGGATGAGGCCATTGAACCAGGCGTAAACCACAGCGGCGGTGGTATATCGTGCAGTGGGTTGGGAAACCGGTGCCGCCCGCACAATTTGCCGCTCCCGGGCAATCATCCGGTGGGCCAGGTAGGATCTGAGATAAGTCATCATTTCTGCCCGGTCGGCGGTTTCAAACAGCGCCTCGCGGCCTCCCTGGTTGTCCTGCTGCAAACGGTAGGTCCGGTAATCCGGCTCCATTTCGACAAAGGATATGAGGTCAATCCAAAGCCGCGGCGGCTCGCCGGGAACAAGGGCGAGATCGAAGACATGTGCCGCTTCCGGGGTTGCCGCAATGACGGGGATCAAGTCATCCTTAAGCACTTGAAGCCTGAGCGACTTGGAATCCTTGATTCCGAGAACCGCCTCGAAGTGGGCCGCTTCCGCCAGGCGAGCCTTGCGCAATGCGCCGCTGAGATCGTCGTGCTCGGCCACTATTCTGGCTCCCCAAACTCACAAACTGTATCAAAACGGGACAGTACCGCGAGGCACTTGCCTGTTTCAAGATGAGTTGCAGAAAGGGTGCCAGAAGAAAGGTCGAGGGCGTGATCAATCTTGTTTTCCTTCTCCCCCTAGGGGCGAGGAAAACTAAAGATTATCGCTGCATATAAATTTGATCCCGCCCTAAACCCCGCAGGACGCAGGAAGCTTGGCCTGCCCGAACCACAGCTCAAAAGTATTGGCCCGCGCCTTGGCCGCGCTGCCTTCAACGCCGGAAAGATCCTTCAGGATTACGGGCAGGCCCACATCTTTGAATATTTTCACCAGGCTGCTAGCGCGTTCGACGTCGGAAGACCGGAAAACCCGCAGCTCATGGCCCTCGCCGTTCCACGTGGCCCGCGAAAAGCCGGGGATGACAATGTTGGTGCGGTCCGTGTCCTTCATCTTGCCCATTAAAACTGTCACGCACGCCCGCTGCTTGTCGTTCATCGCATAGACGAAGATGCGGCTCGGCATCCGTTCCAGCGCTTGGCGGAAGGTATCGGCCACTTTCGTATTTTCGACCGAGGCCTTGAGAAGCGCCTGCTCCATCAACGGCAGCAGTTCCTTGTCGGCCGAGGAATTTGCGTAGGACAATTGCGCCGCCACGAATTCCACCGGCACCTTGTCGTTCTTCAGCAAATACTCGAACATCGCCACGCCATATTTGCGCCGTTCCGGATTCTGGTCGCTCACCAGGTCGATCATGGTTTTGAGGTCGTTCAGGTTCTGCTGCCAGCGCGTGTAGTAAAGCCCGGTGCCCGCCACCGAGACGGGGATCATCACGGTTGCCAATAGCTGCACCGCCATTTCGCGCCAGGGCCTCGCCGTTGTCGTCATTAAACCTCTCCCATCAATCTTCTTCCACATGCGCCGGTTGAGCGGCTGGCACGTTACGATGCAGCACAAAACTGGTGACCGCCGGCATGAGCAGCACCAGGCCGATGTAGCGGGCCACCTGATGGGCCGCTACGTAAGCCGGATCGAGATTGAGCGCAAATGCCATGATGGTCATGGCTTCAAGGCCGCCCGGCGCGAAGGCAAGAAGCGTGAGGGCAAAAGGCAATCCGGCGATAACACTGGTGAACAACGCTCCCGCCACGGCAATCACCATGGCGATGGCAAATCCAGCAAACCCGTCGCCAAACACCGTGGCCAGTTCCCGCAGCGAAATGCCCTTGAAGCGGAGGCCAATCATCACGCCCAGAATGACGTTGGCGGGAATGAGAATGGTATCAGGCGCCCCGCCATGAACCACGTCACCGAGGCCCAGGGCGGCGCTGGCGAGTGCGGACCCCAAAATGAGTCCTGCGGGAACCCGGAGCCGTTCAAACAACAGGCCCGTGACAGCCGAGGCCAGGACAAGGACGATGATTTCAAAAACATTGGCCGCCACCGGCGTTGCCGTTATCACATCGTTGGCAGGCGAGATGAACACGATAACCAGCGGCAAGGCGGCAATCAGGAAAAACAGCCGCACGCTTTGGGAGATGGTAACCCGGCGCATGTCCGCCCCCGAGGAACTCGCCAGCAATATGACCATGGAAAGCGCACCCGGCAGGCTGGCAAAAAAAGCCGTGGCCGCGTCCCATTTTCTCAGGCGTTCATAATACAGCATGCACGCCCAGACGATGATCACCACAGTGATGCTCATGCATAAAATGCTCAGCGGCCATTGCGCCGCCCGGGAGAGCGTATCGGCATTGACCGCCGTTCCGGTCTGGATGCCCAGCAGGATGAAGGCAAGCGTCCGCAGCCAGTCCGGAAGTTCCAGTTCCTGGTTGGAATAGATGGCGATGATCGTGGCAATCAGGCTTCCCGCCAGCCAGGGCGCGGGAACCCCGGTCACAAAGGCGAGCGCCCCGCCAATTGCGCCAACCGCAAGGGCCCGGATCACGCTGATCATGAGATCATTTTACCTTCAGGAGACGGTCTGGATGATAGGGCGCAATTAGCGGATCGCGCTTGCCTTCCAAAAGTTCGGCAGTTGCGAACAGCCCCACGGCGGGAGCCAGCGTGATGCCCGAATGCATCACCGCGATATAGAGCCCCTCACGGCTTTGCGAGCGGACAATCATCGGAAACCCATCCCCCGGCGTCGGCTTGAATCCCACCGTATGGAAATCCAGCTCCACCTGGTCCGCGCCCACGACCATATCCTGCACTTTCTTATAGAGCGCCGCCGCCGCTCCACGAGGATTATCGGCGGGATCACCGCCGGCAAAATCGGCTCCGGCCACAAGCCGCCCCTCGGAAGTTTGCCGTACATGCAGTTCAGGTGTTTGCAAAAGTGTATGCAGAATTTCGCCCGCCGGTTTCGAATGAACCAGAAGCCCTGCCGGTGCGCCGATATCGTAGGAAAGCCCGATGCTGCCCAGCAGTGTCGCTGCCCCGGCGCCGGCGGCAATCACCACCTCATCCGCATGCAGCACGCCGTCATTGATGCAAGCGCCGGTGATGCGGCCATTCTTTTCTTCAAGCCATTTTGCCGGGCTGTTTCGCAAAATGGTGACACCCATGGCCTCAGCCCCCGTGAGAAAGGCTTTGGCCGCGGCCAGCGGCTCCACCTTCCCCTCCTCGGCCACATGCAAGGCAAAATCCGGCGGCTGCTTGATATTGGGTTCAATGCCCAAGGCCCCCGCCCGGTCAACCCGGCGAATGCCATAGCCCCACGCGATATGCTCAACCGCATAGGCTTCAAGCTGCTCCGGCGGCAAGTCCCAGGTCAGCCCGCCGCACCAGCTGACCTCCAGCCCCGGCACCTCCCGGTCAATGCGCCGCCACTCCGCCATGGAACGGATGCGCAAGCGGAAATAGGTTTCCGGATTGCCCCAGCTAGCGTTGATCCAGGCCCAGGAGTTGCGCGTGGCGACACCGCCGGGTTCGCCCGCCTCGATGACGGTGACTTCGGCCCCGGCCTTGGCCAAATGCCAGGCGATTGATCCCCCGATGATGCCCGCTCCGACGACAATGACCCGTTTTGCCAAGATCATTCCTTTCGCGCCGGAACGTCCGCCGCAATGCGCTTGATCACGGCGGCCTGCCGCTCCAGTTCATGGTCCGGCATCGCCGCGTAGCACGGCACCACGATCAGATCGCGCATCGCCGCGGCGGCTGTCTTGGGATCAAGTCCCGGCCGGTCCTCGGGCGCTGCAATATGCTGCGAGCGCGGCAGGTCGGCGGCGTCAAACCCTTCCCGCCGAAGCGCTTCGATGAATTTCCGTGGTTCGCTCACCAGCAGCGGGAAAACCCAGTAGTCATGATGCGCGTTGGCTTGCGCCGGCTGCACGACTGAGGTTCCGATCAGCCCGCTCAGCCGTTCGCCCTTGCGCTGGCGCGCTGAAACTTGCTCCATGTCGAACCGCGCCAGCCTCCGGTTCATCAGATGCAGCATCGTCGTTGAAGGCTGGAACCGCATGTTCTTGGCGGTCTTGAGCGGCGCCACGTCACGCACCCGGTCCGCCAGCTTGTCCTCATAGTCCTCGCCCCTCGCATTGTAGAAGCGGTAGATGGCGGCCAGCACTGGCCGCGCCGTGACAAGCTTGAGCCCCATGAACTGCAGGATGCGTTTGCGGTGCTTTGCTTCCGGCTGCACCGGATAGCGCGACTGAATATCCCGCATGCGGTCACGAAGCTTCTGGTCCCTGACGCGGATCAGGGCGCCTCCAAGTGCGGTGGCGGTCTTTATCGGACCGAAGGAAAACATGTTGAGGTCCGCAGCAGCCGAGCCCGGGTAGTTATGGCCATTGAAAGCCTGGGCGCAGTCTTCCACAGTGACAAGCCCCTTGGCTTTCGCCAATTCGAACATTGGATCAAGGTCGAGCCTCGAGCCAAAGAGATGTGCCGCCACGAACACCCGCGAACGCGGCGTGATCACGGCCTTCAAACGTTCAATGCTTGGCCCCATGTGGGCGAGATCAAGGTCAACCGGAACCGGGGTCAGTCCGGCTTCCCTCACGATTTTCACCATGCCTCTGACGTTAAGCGCGGAGAATATGACTTCATCTCCCGGCTTCAGGTCGAGGGCCTGCAGCAGAAGGTCAAATCCCGAGCGCACCGAATAGGCTGCGATGGTGTCGCCGGAACCGGAGAAATAGGCTTCCGCCTGCCGGATCTCGCGCGGCCGTTCGGCTGCGGTAAAGCTGGCCGCCAGCCCCGATAGCAGGTCGCCCCAATCAATTTTCAACTGCGTCCGGACCCACATGGGAGAAATCCTTATTTCCGACTGAGTTAGCTGCAAAAACCGTTCTTGACCAGTCATGGCAGGCATGGTTTTTCCAGCCCCATTGAGATCAGCAGGGCCTTCATATATAGGCATATTCATGACAGACACAGCCGACACCACCTCCAGCTCCTGGCAGAAACGCTTCAAGAAGGCGCGGCGCAAGCGCGTCAAGAGATTCGGCAAGAACCTGATTCGGGGATTGGCGAATTTCCTCGGCCGCCAGTCGTTGGTGGGCGATGCGCCAGTGCTGGACTCAAAACAATTCGCATTCCTGAAAACCTTCACTGATGACTGGCAGGCAATCAGGTCCGAGGTGACGGAAATTCTGAAGCACCGGGAAGCGATCCCGGTCTTCCAGGATGTTTCGCCTGATCAGATGAAGATTTCCAAGGGCAACAACTGGCGCACTTTCATCCTGTTCGGTTTCGGCGAGAAGCTCGAGAAAAACTGCAAGCAGGCCCCGGTTACCACCCGCCTTCTTGAGGCCGTGCCCAACCTGCAAACCGCATGGTTCTCAATTCTGGGCCCAGGTTATCACATCCCGGCCCATCGCGGCGTGAGCAAGGGAATTCTGCGCGCCCATCTTGGGCTGATCATCCCCAGGGAAGCGGAAAAATGCCGCATGCGGGTTGGCGACACCGTCAATGTATGGCGTCCCGGCGAAATTTTCGTGTTCGACGATACTTACGAGCACGAAGTCTGGAACGATACGAAAGAAGAGCGCGTCATCCTGCTCTTTGATTTCGACCGGCCCATGAAGTTCTGGGGCCGCCTGGTCAACAGCAGTTTCGTGCGCTTGCTCAAGCTCACCGCCTATTACCAGGAGCCGAAAAAGAACATGGCAACCTTTGAAGAGCGCTTCGAGGCCGCCACCCGCCGCGCCAATGAGAACCTCGAAAAGCTCTCCGACGACGACTAGATTTTGACGTTCTCCGCTCCCTTGAGGTCCAGCATCTTGCGGGCTTCCGTGGGCGTTGCCGTCTCTACGGATAGCTCATCAAGGATGCGGCGCATCTTGCCCACCAGCTCCGCGTTGGATTTGGCCAGCTTTCCTTTGCCGATGTAAAGGTTGTCTTCAAGCCCCACCCGGACATTGGCCCCCATGGTGGCCGCCATCGTGCACAGCGGAAACTGGAACCGCCCCGCTGCCAGCACCGACCAGTGGTACTGGTCGCCGAACAGCCGCTCAGCCGTTTCACGCATGAACATGACATTCTGCGGGTCCGGGCCAATGCCGCCAAGGATGCCGAAAATCGTTTGCACGAACAGCGGCGGCTTCACCAGCTTGCGGTCAAGGAAATGCGCCAGCGTATAGAGATGGCCCACATCATAGCATTCAAATTCAAAGCGCGTGCCGTGGCCTTCGCCAAGGCGGTGAAGGATCTTCTCTATGTCGCCGAAAGTATTGCGGAAAATGAAATCCTTCGAGCCTTCGAGATGCTTGCGCTCCCACTCGTGCTTCAATTCCCCATAGCGCGCCAGCATGGGATAAAGCCCGAAATTCATCGAACCCATATTGAGCGAGGTCATTTCCGGCGAGAACCGCTCCGCCGCGGCAAGGCGCTCATCGATGGTCATGCCCTGCCCGCCGCCCGTGGTGATATTGATCACCGCATCGGTCGCCTGTTTGATGCGCGGCAGGAATTCATTGTAAACATCGGGCGAGGCGGCTGGCCGGCCATCCCCGGGATCGCGGGCATGAAGATGCAGGATTGATGCCCCCGCCGCCGCCGCTTCCACCGCCTGGGTGGCAATGTCATTGGCCGTTACCGGCAAATGCGGTGACATCGAAGGCGTATGGATGGACCCCGTGATGGCACAGGTGATGATGACTTTCGATTTCGCGCGCATGACTCCTCCGCTTTCCGGCCGTCACACTAGCCAAGCGGCTAGCGGCCTGCCATCACATTCTCGCACATGGCTGAAATGCGGAAAGTCAGGCTGAAATGGCCTTTACCAAGGTCCGGTTCTGGCGGCGGATATTGGCGCGAAGCTTCCGCATCGGCATATCCTCGCGCTTGATGAATTCGATGAACATCATGTTCATGTTGTTGAAGATCATCTCGCCCACCCCGCGCCCGTCGATGTCGCCCCGCACCAGTCCAAGCTCCTGCAGCTTGGCGATCAGCGTGCAGGTCTGGTCCGCCAGATCCCGGTCCAGCGCCGTATAGGTCTTGCCGAAGGGGCTGTCCGGCTGCTGGGTGGAGGTGGCCATGGCCTGCCGCCACATTTCCTTGCTGAGGTAAACCAGCGAATGCTCGATATAGCTGGCCAGCAGCGCATCAATGGCCTTTTCCACATTCCGCGGCGGCTTCTGGATGATCTTCTGGCCCGCCGCCAGAACCTCGTGGACTTCCAGCGAAACAATGGCCACCAGGATGTCGCCCTTGTTGCGGTAGTAATTGTAGATGGTGCCGACCGACACCTCCGCCCGGGCGGCAATCTCCTCGATCCGCGCCCCTTCGTAGCCCTCCTTGCGGAACAGGTCGGAAGCCGCCTCCACGATCCGTGAATTCCGGTCGATCCTGTTTTTTGCCCTGAGGCCCGCCATGGCGTGAACCGCCTTTCCACAATTTGAATTGACTCAAATTTAGAATTGGTTCATTTTTTTGGCAAGCAACAAAAATCCGGAGGAATACCCCATGTTCAATTCATTTATCTCGTCCCTGAAGCGCGGCGTCTGCGCCGCAGCAATCGCCGGCATCGCCGCCGTTTCGCCAGCCAGCGCTGCCGATCTCAACGCCCTGATCTGGTGCGACCATGCGGACCCTGCCCTGCTCAAGCCCTTCGAGGATGCCAACGGAATCAAGGTCAACGTCAAGGAGTTTGAAGGCACCGGCGCCGGCTTTGCCATTGTCGACCAGTCCCAGCCCGGCGACTGGGATGTCATGGTGATCGATTCCATCGACATTCCGCGTGGCGTTGAAAAAGGCCTGTTCGAGCCCCTGCCCGAAGACAAGCTGCCGCTTGGTGATCTCTACGCCGAAGTCACCATGGATGGCTCCACCAAGGTGGATGGCAAGCGCTACGGCATCACCGAGAAATTTGGCTACAACACCATTGGCTTCAACAACACCAAGGTTGATCCCGCCGACATGCAATCCATGAGCGCCCTGCTCGATGCAAAATACAAGGGCCGCATTGCCATCTATGACTATTACCTGCCGGTCATCGGCATGGCCGCCTTGGCCATCGGCAAGAAAACCCCTGAGCTGACCGAGGCCGACCTTCCGGCCATCAAGGAAGTGCTGCTCAAGATGAAGGCAAACTCAAAGCTCGTGGGCGAAGTCACCGCGAGTCAAACCGCCCTTGCAACCGGCGAAGTGGATATTCTGGTGGGCGGCGGCGAATGGGTAACGGCGGGCCTCGCCAAGGAAAATCCGGCTCTGGATTTTTCCGTGCCCAAGGAAGGCGCAATCCTCTGGTCGCAGTCGCTGGCCATGTTTTCAGCCAGCAAGAACAAGGACATGGCCCTCAAGTTCATCCAATATGTGATGAGTCCGGAAGGCCAGGCGCGGCTTGCCACATCCTCCTGCTATTGGGGCATGCCTGCCAGCAAGGCGGCAGCCCTTGATGACGCGCAAAAGAAAATCCTGCGCGTTGACGAACAGCCGGAATTCCTCAAGCGTTCGCAGCCCTACCCCGCGCCAAGTGCTGATCTCGACAAGAAAATGCAAGACCTCTGGACGGAGATGCTGCAATCACAATAAAGAGTGGTTGTGAACGAAATCTCGAAGACTGAGCGTGCTTTGCCATGGATGCTGGTGACCCCGGCGCTCCTCTGGACGCTTCTATTTTTCGTGGCGCCCTTCGTCGCCATGGCGCTTTTGAGTTTGAACTTTCAGGCCGAAGGCGGCATG
>CADEEO010000004.1:0-38255 GCA_902826365.1 uncultured Hyphomicrobiales bacterium
AACGGTCAGGGGGTTTACGCTACGACCAAATTCGAAAATCGAAAAATGCAAACAATCCTCTTAAGTCTTGGCTTTCAAATTGAAGGCTTACCTTATCGGCCTGATCGAGGAGCATATTCTTTGTTACTTTGGGTAAAAAGGCCGACCTGATCTACAACAAAGACATTGTTGAAATCGTTCAAATATCCAGCCCCTCCTCGCTCACAAACTCGGCGCGCTCCGAGATGAAGTTGAAGCGTTCCTCCGGCTTGTTGCCCATGAGCTGTTCGACGATTTTGGCTGTTGAAGTGCGTTCGGCGTCTGACAGGGTTACCTGAAGCAGCGTGCGCTTGGCGGGGTCCATGGTGGTTTCCTTCAATTGCGACGCCAGCATTTCGCCGAGGCCCTTGAAGCGGCCGACTTCGACCTTGCCCCGGCCGCCAAACACGGTTTTCAGCAATTCATCCTTGTGCTGATCATCCCGCGCGTAGGTGGTCTTGCCGCCCTGCGTGAGCCGGTAGAGCGGCGGCACGGCGAGATAGAGGTGGCCCTGGTCGATGAGCAGCGGCATCTGGCGGTAGAAGAACGTGATGAGCAGCGAGGCGATGTGGGCGCCGTCCACGTCGGCGTCGGTCATGATGATGACCTTGTCGTAGCGCAAATCCTCCTCGCGGTAGGACGTGCCGGTGCCTGCGCCCAGGGCCTGGATGAGGTCCGAGATCTGCTGGTTGCCGGCGAGCTTGTCCTTGGTGGCGCTGGCGACGTTCAGGATCTTGCCGCGCAAGGGCAGGATGGCCTGGTTGACGCGGTTGCGGCCCTGCTTGGCGGAGCCCCCTGCACTATCGCCTTCGACGATGAAGAGCTCCGAGCCCTGCGCCTGGGTTGCCGAACAATCGGCAAGTTTGCCGGGAAGCCTGAGCTTCCGGATCGCCGTCTTGCGGCCCACTTCCTTTTCGGCGCGGCGGCGGATGCGTTCATCGGCGCGCTCGATGATCCAATCCAGCAGCCTGTCGGCCTGGGCCGGGTGGCCGGTGAGCCAATGATCGAAATGGTCACGCACCGCGTTTTCCACGATGCGCAGCGCCTCGACGGTGGCCAACCTGTCCTTGGTCTGGCCCTGGAATTCCGGCTCACGGATGAAGACGGAGAGCAACGAGCCGGACGAGGTCATCACATCATCGGCGGTGACGGGGTTGGCGCGCTTGTTGCCCGCGAGTTCGGCGTAATTCTTCAACGAGCGGGTGAGCGCGGTGCGGAAGCCCTGTTCATGGGTGCCGCCATCGGGCGTCGGGATGGTGTTGCAATAGGAAGATGAGAAGCCGTCATCGCCGCCGAACCATGCGATGGCCCATTCGACATTGCCGTGGCCGCCTTCCTTTTCCACCTTGCCGGAAAAGATTTCATCGACGACGCGGGTTTTGCCTTCCAGTCGCTCGGCGAGAAAATCCTTCAGGCCGCCGGGGAAATGCAGCACGGCTTTTTCAGGGGTTTCCTTGTCCTTGATATGCGAGGCATCGCAGTTCCAGCGGATTTCCACGCCGCCGAAGAGATAGGATTTGGAGCGCGACATGCGGTAAAGCCGGGCCGCGGAAAATTCCGTATTGCCCTTGCCGAAGATCTGCGCATCAGGCTTGAAGCGCACCATGGTGCCCCGCCTGCCATTGATCTTGCCGAGGGACTGCATTTTGCCGGTGGGGATTCCGCGGGCATATTCCTGTTTGTAAAGCTGTTGCCCACGGGCCACTTCGACGATGCAATGCTCCGACAACGCGTTCACCACGGAGACGCCGACGCCATGGAGGCCGCCCGAGGTTTCATAGACCTTCGAGTCGAATTTGCCGCCGGCATGCAGCGTGGTCATGATGACTTCAAGCGCCGACTTGTTCTTGAACTTGGGGTGCGGGTCGACGGGAATGCCGCGGCCATTGTCGGTGACGGCGAGGTAGCCTTCATCGTCGTAGGTGACGTCAATCCAACTGGCGTGGCCGGCCACGGCCTCATCCATGGCGTTGTCCATGACTTCGGAGAAGAGATGATGCAGGGCCTTTTCATCGGTGCCGCCGATATACATGCCGGGACGGCGGCGGACGGGCTCCAGCCCCTCCAGCACCTCGATGTCGGCGGCGGTGTATTGCTCCTCACCCCTTGATTTTGCTGAAGTTTTTCCGGCTGGCTTGATGGCGGCTGGCAAACCGCCGAAGAGATCGTCTGTATTCTTGGCCTTGGCCATTCACATTGTTCCCGAATCGTTTCCCCCAATATGGCGGAGCGGGCGGCAAACCTCAAATGCGGAACAGCGGGATGCCCATCAGAGCCTGGGCGGACAGGCCGATAACGACGGCAACGCCGGCTGCCAGGGATGCTCCCACAATCCGCTTGTCGGGCCAGAACCAGGCGATCAGGGGCACTCCTTGCATGATGTGAAGGGCGGCGAAATGGGCGGGGCGCAGATCGCCGCCGGTGGTGGACCAGTGGAAGAAGGGCAGCCCTGTGGCATCGGTCTGGTCACCGCCGATCCAGTGGCCGTTGCCGCTCGCCAGGTAGGAGGCAACTGCGGTGGTAGCCACGGCTGAGACAATGAAGCTCCAGCCTGCCGCGAAATGCATGGGGGTGGCTCCCGCCCTCCTGATACGCCAGCCGAGGAATCCGGTCGTGGCTGTCAGGGTCAGGGCACCGAGCCCCATCAGGCTATACATTGCGTTATGAAATGCCGTTGAGCGGTTGAAGTGGGAGGCTTCGCCACGGCTTGCCTGAAACATCATGTAGGCCAGCTCAAAGACTGCCGCAGCGATAAAGATATATGTGGCGATGCGGACTCCCCGGCTGTACTGCGTTTCAATCGGCAACAGGGAAATGCCCCAGGCCAGCGTTGCCATGTGAACGGCGAGCGAGAGAAAAAACTTAGCGGGTTTTTCCCAGAGGCTGACGCCATTGAGCAGGCGCGCGTCAAAAAATGTGAGGGCATAGACCGCGAGAAAGAGAAACGCGAAGGCAATGGCGGTGCGGGTGAGAAGCGGCGAGGCAGAGGTCATGATCTTGTCCTCGGGCGCAGATGCCCAACTATACGTCATGTTTGCCATTGATGCGCCTCAGTCTTTGTTTCTGCCCTGCCCTTAAGCTGCGGGGCGTATGATGAAGCGGGCGCTGGCCCTGTCCCATGGCCGTATTGAAGACGTTGGAATAGGCTTCAAATAACCAGTTCATTTGCAATCCCTTAACTTGACAGTGACAAGATATGGTTAGCGGTAAATTTTGACAGTGTCAAGTTAAGAGTGTAACAAATCCGCATGGCGAAGAAAACGGCGAAGACCTACCACCACGGGGACCTGCGCGAGGCGCTTATCAGGGCCGGGCGGACGATTCTTGAAAAAGAAGGTGTTGGCGCGCTGACGCTGCGGGCCTGCGCCAGGAAGGCCGGGGTTTCCCACGCGGCCCCGCAACATCATTTCGCCGGCATCAATGATTTGCTGGCCGACATCGCCGCCACAGGCTTTGAGGACTTTGTAAGGTCCCTCGACAAGGCTGCGGCGCATGCGCCCTCGCCGGTGGAAAGGCTCAAGGCCATGGGACATGGCTATGTGGCTTTTGCGCGGGAGAGGCCGGCGGTTTACCAGTTAATGTTCGGCGTTGCCGCGCCTCTGGCATCGGAACGGCTGCAAGCCGCCAAAATGGCGGCTTGGAAACAACTAGCCAATCTGGTCTCGGAGGCTGCCGGCCCGGATGACAAAGAGGCAAAAGCCATGCAGGTGTGGTCGGCGGTGCACGGATTTTCGATGCTGGCGATCAGCCAAAGGCTGCCGCCCATGGTCAATATCCCGCAGGCACTGAAGCGAGTGGTCGATGGATTGGTCCCCGCTATCGGATCTCAACCTTAAGTATTAATTGAACAGGCTGGAAAGCTCCGAACGCGCATGGGTCACGATGATCCCGGCTAGCAGGCGGCTGGCCATGCCGCCGGAAGCAGGCACGCGGCGGGGGTCAAATGGCTCGGGGTGGTCATGAACCATCGAAACGTGGGTTGGCTGGAAATCCAGGCCACTTAACGCCTCCGCCCAGGTTTTTTCCGTCCTTACCAGCCCAATGGCCACGGCAATAACCAAGGCCGCGACCGGCGGGAGAGAGCGGATTTTCTTGTTGTTTGGGCGGGTCATCATGCACTTCCTTTGAACTTGGGAGCAGTTCTAGGGGGCGCTGCCTGTATGAAACCTGAGCGGGGAATTCATTTCCGGTTCATGTGGAGGACACGCGCTAGGTGCTTGACAATAGGCCGCACCCCATGTTTCCTGCCAGATAACAAAGTTGCCCCGTAGCAAATGAGTCTAACAGGGGCGGTAGCGCAGGGTGCGGGGAAAAAAGCGCTATACGCTGGAGGGAACACTTATGGGTGACAATCTCAGCTCGCTGACTGTCATATTCACTGAATTCTATTACTGGGTGACAGTCGTATTCATGTTTCTCATCCATGTGGGTTTCTGCATGTATGAAACCGGCGCCTCGCGCCGGAAGAACCATTTACACACGTTGATGAAGAACACGATGGCGATCCCGCTGGTCACCATCACCTTCTACTTCTTCGGCTGGTGGATCTATTTTGCCTTTATCAATGGTCCGGGAATTACCGGCGGCATGACTTCCGCCCAGTTTGCCGAACCGTGGAGCCCGCTGATGGCCACCCATCTTTCGGGTCCCTCCCCGGCTTTGGGCGTTCCCGCCGAAGGCCTTGAAGGGGCCGCCTATTGGCACCGCCTCAACGGCGTGTTCTGGGCGGCATTCCTGCTGTTTTCGATCACGACTGCCTCAATCATATCGGGCGCTATTATCGAACGGGCCCGGGTTGGCGCTTTCTGGATTATCGCCGTGCTGATTGGTTCGGTGGCCTGGATTCTCGACGCTTCCTGGGGTTGGCACCCGGGCGGCTGGATGGTGAAACTTTTGGGCTATCATGATGCCTATGCATCCGGTGTGGTTCATGCCATCGCCGGCGGCGCGGCACTCGCGTTTCTGCTTGTGCTTGGTCCTCGCCTCGGCAAGTTCCGGGCTGACGGCACACCGCGGGACATTCCTCCACATAACCCATGGCTGGTGACGATCGGGTTGTTCCTGATCTACACCGGCTTCTGGGGCTTCTATGCAGCCTGCAACATCCCGATGATCTCGCCTGCTTCAATCGGCGGATTGATTACCGGGGAAACCTGGACCGCTACCAACATCTACCTGGCGCCAACAACGCTTTCGGCGATCACCTTCAATTTCCTGATGTCACTCTCGGGCGGCATGCTGGCGGGATATGTGATTTCCAAGGGCAACCCCTTCTGGACTTATTCAGCAGGGCTGTGCGGCATCATCGGAGCGTCTGCCGGCAATGACCTCTACCATCCAATCCAGGCCATGCTGATTGGCGCGATCGTGCCGAGCATTGCCTACAAGCTTCACTATTGGGTGGAACGCCGGTTCAAGCTCGATGATGCGGTGGGGGCCGTTGCAGTTCACGGCTACGGCGGTTTCCTCGGCGTCGTGATCGCAGGTTTCATGCTCTGGGGCCAGCCGTCGTCACCCTACGAGGGTTACGCTGCCATCAATCCGCTGGGCAACTTCATCGGGGCCTGCATCATGGTTGCGCTGGGCTTCATCCCAACGTTCATCGTTGCAAAAATCCTCGATGGCGCGAACCTCCTGCGGGTTCCCAAGGAAGTTGAGCTTGTGGGCCTCGATTTCGAGGATAGAGAAGCTTACGATGCAGCGGTGTCAGATGTCACCTCTGCCGAACGTGCAATGGTCAAGTAAGGAGAACGGAACATGTCGACGAATGGAATGACGTCTTGGGCCGTTGATCTCAAGGATGTGGGGGCGCTCTATCCCTTCCAGGGATCGGAAACCCTGCTGGTAATCCTGGGGCTCGCCTTCTGGATCGGCTGGCACGTCTGGCAAATCCGCCATGAGAACGCTGAGCTCGCTTCCGAGAAGAAGCGCGGCACCGGCGACAAGGCGCGGAAATTCATAGACCGATACTAACATCACGACGATCCTGGATACGGGGCGCTGCAATGGAAAGCAGCGCCCCACTTCTTTTGGAAATCCCGGGGGAAAAATTCTGTATCATTGGCTCTTCTCCTGCGTTAAAAAACCCACGTTTTGACAATGACGGCAGGAGTTTTGATGAATGAATAAATGGCCCGTGCACGCCACCTGGAATGGCCCCATCGTGATGATCGGCTTTGGCTCCATCGGGCGGGGAAGCCTGCCGCTGATCCTGCGCCACATTGCCTGCGACAAGGCGAAGATCACGATTATCGACCCTTCGGCGACATGGAGCCATTTGATCGAAAAGGAAGGCATCGCCTTCGTCAAGCAGACCATTACCAAGCAAAACTACAAGTCCATCCTGACGCCGCTGCTGACCGCCGGCCCCGGGCAGGCGCTGATCGTCAATCTTACCGTTGATGTAGGCTCCATCGACATCATCAAGCTGGCGCGCGAGACGAATTCCCTGTGCATTGATACAGTCAACGAGCCGTGGCCCGGGTTTTACTACAACACCAAGCTCTCCAACGCGGACCGCACAAACTACAAGGTGCGCGAAGACCTGATGGAGGTGAAGCGAAAGCTGGGGCCCGGCTCCACCGCCGTTTCCTGCTGCGGGGCGAACCCGGGCATGGTGTCGTGGCTGGTGAAGCAGGCGCTGCTGGATCTGGCCCGCGACTTGAAGGTTTCGGTCAAGGAACCCACTACGCGCGAAGCCTGGGCCAAGCTGATGAAACGGCTGGGCGTAAAGGGAATTCATATCGCCGAGCGCGACACGCAGCGCTCCAAGAACCCGAAGCCGCTTGATGTCTTCATCAATACATGGTCGGTGGACGGATTCATTTCCGAAGGGCTGCAACCTGCCGAACTGGGCTGGGGCACCCATGAGAAGAAACTGCCTTACGACGGCAAGAAGCATAAGAAGGGTACGGGCGCTGCGATCTATCTCACCCGCGCGGGCGCTGACACGCGGGTGCGAAGCTGGGTGCCAACCGCAGGAGCGCATTTCGGCCTGCTTGTGACCCACAACGAGGCCATTTCCATTTCCGACTATTTCACGGTGCGGGAGGGAAAGCGTGTCACCTACCGGCCCACCTGCCACTATGCCTACCATCCCTCCAATGACGCGGTACTGTCGGTGCTTGAAATGTTCGGCGCGGGCGGCAGGCGGCAATCGGCTTCACATATCCTTGAGGAGGAGGAGATTGTGGATGGCGGCGACGAGCTCGGCGTGTTCCTCTATGGGCACAAGAAGAATGCCTATTGGTATGGCTCGCAGCTTTCCATTGAAGAGACCCGGAAGCTGGCCCCCTATCAGAATGCCACGGGCATGCAGGTGACCTCGGCGGTGTTAGCAGGCCTTGTCTGGGCCATTGAAAACCCCAAGGCCGGGATTGTCGAAACGGAAGAAATGGATTTCCGCCGCTGCCTTGAGATTCAAACGCCCTATCTCGGCACTTTGCGCGGCGTTTACACGGACTGGACACCGCTGCAGGGCCGGGGCGAATTGTTTGAGGAAAAGCTGGATAGGCGCGACCCCTGGCAATTTTCAAACATTATCGTGCGCTAGCGGATACGATTAAAACTTCATCATGACCGGACTTGATCCGGTCATCGTCTCCGGCTTGAGAAGATACCCGCGTCAAGCGTGGGTATGGTGTGAAAAAGGATTGGAATGATTTCATGAAATTTGTCCGCGCCTTCATTTCTTTTGCATTCGGCTGCGTGCTGACAGCCACTGCCTATGCAGTCCCGCATCACGGCATTGCGATGCATGGCGAGCCGGCACTGGCGGCGGATTTCAAAAACCTTCCTTACGTGAATCCGGACGCGCCGCAGGGCGGCTCGCTACGGCAGGCGGTTACCGGCTCGTTTGACAGCCTTTCACCGTTCATCGTGAAGGGCACGCCGGTGATGGGGGTCCGCACCTATGTGTTTGAAAGCCTGATGGGTCGGAACTGGGATGAGCCCTTTTCGCTCTATGGCCTGCTGGCGGAATCCATCGATGCCAGCGATGACCGGCAGACCTTTACCTTCAGGATCAGGCCCGAGGCCAAGTTCTCCGACGGCAAGCCGGTAACCGCGGCGGATGTGGTGTTTTCAATGGAAACCCTGCGCGACAAGGGCCGGCCAAATTTCAAGAATTCCTATTCGAAGATCACAAGGATGGAAACTCCCGACGACCATACGGTTATCTTCCACCAAGAGGTTGGCGACCGGGAACTGCCGCTAATTGTAGGCGTCATGCCGATCATCCCGAAGCATGCCTGGGAAGGGAAAGCCTTTGACGAGAGTTCTCTTGATCCGATGATCGGGTCGGGTCCCTATGCAATTTCCGAAGTGAAGGCGGGTGAAAGCATTACCTATAAAAAGAACCCGGACTATTGGGGCAAGGACCTGCCACTTGGCAAAGGCCTGTGGAATTTTGAAACGGTGCACTACGACTATTACCGGGATGCCAACGCGGCCTTCGAGGCTTTCAAGAAAGGCGATGCGGATATCCGGACGGAAGGCGACCCGACGCGCTGGGCCACGGGCTATGATTTTCCGGCGGCAAAGGAGGGCAATGTCATTCTCGAAAAAATCGAGCAGCGTTCACCGGCCCCTGCCAGCGGCTTTGCCTTCAATACGCGGCGCAAGATTTTTGAAGACCCGCGGGTGCGTGAAGCGCTGATCATCGCCTTCGACTTCGAATGGGCCAATGCCAACCTGTTTTCAAATGTCTATCAGCGCACCTATGGTTATTATTCGGGGTCGGAGCTTTCCTCCAAAGGCAAACCCCTCGACGATGCAGAGAAGGCCATTCTCGGCGCCGCCGTTGCGGGTTTGCGCGCCGACTTCCAGGACGGCAGCTATGCCCTGCCTGTGAGCGACGGCTCGGGCCGGGACCGCAAAGCACTGAGAAAGGCGGTGGCGCTTCTGGGTGATGCAGGATGGAAAATTGGGGATGCGGGATTGGTCAACACAGCGGGTGAACCCTTTGCCTTCACGATTTCGATCCTGACCAAGGACCAGGAAAAAATCGCCCTGCATTATCAGCGCACCTTGCAGCAAATCGGCATCAAGGCCGAGGTGCGCATTGTGGACTCGGCGCAGTTCTCCAGCCTGCAAAAAACCTATGACTACGACATGATTCCGGCGACTTGGTTCAACTCCCTGTCGCCCGGCAATGAGCAGAAGTTCTATTTCGGTTCGGAAGGCCGAACCGTCGAGGGCACGCGCAACTATCCCGGCATTGCCGACCCAGCGGTAGATACAGCCATCGCGGCCTTGCTCACAGCCAAAGAACATGAAGAATTCGCTGCGGCGGTGCGCGCCCTGGACCGGCTCCTGGTCGCCGGATTTTACATCATTCCGTTCTATGATGCGGGCGGGCAATGGGTGGCGCGGTGGAACACCATTGGCAGGCCGGAGAAGCAGCCCCTGCCCGGCTTTGAAGGCACCACGTTGTGGCGCAATCCATGAGGGCGATTTCGATTGACGTGATTTCGGATGTCATCTGCCCGTGGTGCTTTCTCGGCAAGCGGCGGCTGGACAAAGCCATCGGCTTGCTTGGCGGCATCAAGGTGGAGGTGAATTGGCGCCCTTTTTTTCTTGATCCCACGATCCCTGCGGAGGGCATGAGCCGCCGCACCTATCTGGAAAACAAGTTTGGGGTGGAACGGCTTAAGACCCTCCATGATCCCATCCTGGCGGCGGGCAAGGCGGATGGCGTTGCCTACGCCTTCGACAAGATCACGCGCACTCCCAATACGATGGATGCCCACCGGCTTATCCGCTGGAGCCATGATGGCGGCAAGCAGCATGATGTGACCGAGCATTTGTTCATGGCCTATTTCAATGGCGGGCTTGATATCGGTGACCGCGCCGTGCTGGTGAAGATTGCGGGTGAAGCGGGAATGGATAAGGGCGACGTTTCAGCGAGGCTGGAAAACGGCACGGATGTGGATGCGGTGCATGCGGAAGTGGAGCGCGCCTACCGCATGGGAGTTACCGGAGTTCCCTGTTTCATCTTCGCGCAAAAGCAGGGCCTGATGGGCGCTCAACCGGCGGAAGTTCTGGCCGACGCCATCGGCAACCTTGCGGCCTAGCCGATGACAAGCTTGATGGCGTAGCCGAGGCTTGCAACCACCAGCACGCCGGCGAGCCATAGGCCTGCGAACCACAGCAATTTGCTCCCCATCAGTGATAGCCTTCGTGCGGATCGACCTTGCCTCGGAAGACCCAGTAGGAATAGGCGGTGTAGGCGAGGATCAGCGGTATCAGGATTAAAGCGCCGACGAGCAGGAAGCCGAGGCTTTTATCGGGTGCTGCCGCGTCCCAGATCGAAAGCGAGGGCGGAACGATATAGGGATAGAAACTTATGCCCAGCCCCACGAAGCACAGGACAAAAAGGCCGAGGGACGAGAAGAAGGGGCGGTAGTCGCTCTTGTCTCGCAGGCCCGTGTAAAGCCCATAGATGCAGACCAGAACCAGCAGGGGCACGATGGCGCTGAAGAGCATGGCGGGCCAGGCAAACCAGCGGGCGAAGTAAAGCGGTTCCAAAAATGGCGTCCACAGGCTTACAGCGCCAATGAGGGCGATGGTGGCAACGCCTGTAACCCAGGCTTGCTTCCGTGATGTTTCCTGCAGCTCGCCTTCCGTTTTCATCACCAACCATGTGGCGCCCAGCAGGGCATAGCCCATGACCAGGGCCACACCCGTGAGCAAGGTGAAGGGCGAGACCCAATCCCACCAGCCGCCAGCATAAGTGCGGTTGACCACGGGAATGCCCTGCACCAGCGCGCCAAGGGCCATGCCTTGGGCGAAGGTGGCAACTAGGGAGCCGCCACTGAAGGCCCAGTCCCAGAGGAACTGGCCGCGCTTGGTGCGCCAGCGGAATTCAAAGGCCACCCCGCGCAGAACAAGAGCCAAGAGCATGGCAATGAGGGGCGCATAGAGGGCAGGCATTATCAAGGCATAGGCCAACGGGAACACGGCCAGCAGGCCGCCGCCGCCGAGCACCAGCCAGGTTTCATTGCCATCCCAGACGGGGGCCACGGAATTCATCATCACATCGCGGTCATGTTCCTTCTTCGCAAGCGGAAAGAGGATGCCGACGCCGAGATCAAATCCATCGAGGATCACGTAGGCGAGCACCGCGAAGGCGATGAGGCCGGCCCAGATGAAAGGAAGATCGATTGCCATCATGCGCTCCTATCCGCCTGCCTTGAGAGCGGGGCCGGGATTGATGCCGGCAGCGTGGCTTGGGCCATGTTCGATTTCCGGCGGAACATGATCCGGCGACTTTCCGCAGAGCCTGAGAATGTAAAACACCCCTGCCCCGAAGACGAAGAAATAGACGATGATGAAGGCCACGAGCGAGGTGGCAACGGCGGGGGCGGCAATGGGCGAAGCCGACTGGGCCGTGGTGAGCAGGCCGTAGACGGTGTAGGGCTGGCGGCCCACTTCGGTTGTGACCCAGCCGGCGAGCACGGCCACGAAGCCAGAGGGACCCATGAGCAGTGCGGCCCGATGCAGCCAGCGGTCCTCATAGAGCTTATTCTTCTGCAAACGGCGCAGCAGGCTCCAGAGGCCAATGCCCAGCATGAGAAAACCAATTCCTACCATGAGCCGGAAGGACCAAAAGACAATTTCGGCGGGCGGGCGCTGCTCCTTTAGGAAGGCCTTGAGGCCTTTGACTTCGCCATCGGCATGATGGGTTAATATCAGCGAACCAAGCTTTGGAATGGCGAGCTGATAGCGGGTGACTTCCGCTTCGTCGTCGGGAATGCCAAAGAGAATGAGCGGCGCGCCGGCATGCGTATCGTAGTGGCCTTCCATGGCGGCGACCTTGGCCGGCTGGTATTCAAGCGTGTTGAGGCCGTGCAGGTCGCCGGCAAAAATCTGGATGGGGGCCACAAGGGCCGCCATCCACATGGCCATGGAGAACATCACGCGGGCGCCGCGCGAGGTTGTGTCCTTCAGCAAATGCCAAGCGCCGATGCCACTCACTACAAAGGCGGTGGTCAGGTAGGCGGCGAGGACCATGTGGACAAAGCGGTAAGGGAAGGATGGGTTGAAAATTACGGCCCACCAATCCTCGGGGACGAATTGCCCTGCGGCGTTGATGGAAAAACCTGCCGGGGTTTGCATCCAGCTATTCACAGACAGAATCCAGGTGGCGGAGATGAGCGTGCCGACGGCCACCATCAGAGTTGCAAAGTAATGCAGGCCTGGACCGACGCGCTTTTCGCCGAAAAGCATGACGCCGAGGAAACCTGCTTCAAGGAAGAAGGCGGAGAGAACTTCGTAACCCATCAAGGGGCCGATCACCGGCCCAGCCTTGTCGGAAAACACGCTCCAGTTGGTGCCGAATTGGTAGGACATGACGATGCCGGAGACAACGCCCATGCCGAAGGCCACGGCAAAAATTTTTTTCCAATAGTTGAAGAGGTCGCGGTAAACCTGTTCACTCTTCCACAGCCACAGGCCTTCCAGAACAGCTAGGTAGCTGGCCAGCCCGATTGAGAAGGCGGGGAAGATAATGTGAAACGACATGGTGAATGCAAACTGCATTCGGGCGAGAGTCAGCGCATCGAAATCAAAGAGCATTCAACACCTCTGCGCGATACTATAACTGATCAGGCGGCGAGCTTCACCAGATTCTGCATGATCTGCCGTGTGCCCTTAAGCCGCTCCTCCGGGGTTTTCCATGTGCGGAGGATCACCAGCTTCATGTCGGGTCGGAGCTTTGCGAGAGTCCCCTGCCCGGCGATCCATTGCACCAGTGCGGCGGGATTGGGGAACGTGTCCTTGCGAAAGCCGAGCACCACACCCTTTGGCCCGGCATCAACGCCTGACACATTGGCGGCGCGGCAGAGAAGTTTGATGGAGACCACCTCGATGAGATGCTGAACCTCTTCCGGCAGGCGGCCGAAACGGTCATGCAATTCGGCGCCAAAGGCTTCGAGATCGGATTGCTCCTGGAGATCGGCAAGCCGGCGATAGAGGCCGAGGCGCACCTGCAGGTCGGAAACAAATTTTTCCGGAATGAGCACCGAGGTTCCAACGTTGATCTGCGGTGACCAAGTGCCTTCGGCCTCTTCCATTTCGCCGCCGGAACGCATCTTGATGACAGCTTCTTCCAGCATGGTTTGATAAAGCTCGTAGCCCAATTCCCTGATGTTGCCGGACTGCTCTTCGCCCAGAAGATTTCCGGAACCGCGGATATCGAGATCGTGGCTGGCAAGGGTGAAGCCCGCGCCGAGGGAGTCGAGGGATTGCAGGACTT
The DNA here is from genome assembly GCA_902826365.1 of uncultured Hyphomicrobiales bacterium. GTDB lineage: Bacteria > Pseudomonadota > Alphaproteobacteria > Rhizobiales > Aestuariivirgaceae > Aestuariivirga. The sequence continues at coordinate 13,274 of CADEEO010000004.1, forward strand.
TCAAGCGCCGGTCGGCGGCTTCGGTCAGCACGCGGTTGGGCGGGGTGGTGAACAGGGAATAGGCGCGATGCTTTGAGCGGCCGACGCGGCCGCGCAACTGGTAGAGCTGGGCCAAGCCGAACATGTCGGCGCGGTGGACAATCAGGGTGTTGGCGGTGGGAATGTCGAGGCCGGATTCAACAATGGTTGTGGAGAGCAGAACGTCGAACTTCCGGTCGTAAAAGCCGGACATGATGTCTTCAAGCTCGGTGGGCGCCATGCGGCCATGGGCGGTGCGGAACTTTACTTCGGGGATGTTCTCGCGGAGGAACTCGGCCATTTCGGTGAGATCAGTGATGCGCGGGACAACATAAAAGCTCTGGCCGCCGCGGAAATGCTCGCGCAGCAGGGACTCGCGGATGATGACGGGATCAAAGGGCGAGATATAGGTGCGCACCGCGAGGCGGTCCAGGGGCGGCGTGGTGATAAGGGAAAGCTCGCGCACACCGGAAAGCGCCAGCTGCAAGGTGCGTGGAATGGGCGTGGCGGTAAGCGTCAAGACATGGACATTTGCGCGGAGTTCCTTGAGGCGTTCCTTGTGTTTGACGCCGAAGTGCTGCTCCTCATCAATGATAAGCAGGCCGAGATCGCGGAATTTGATGCTCGCGGTGAGCAATGCATGGGTGCCGATCACGATGTCGATGTCGCCGGCCTCAAGCCCGGCTTTCACCGCGTCAATTTCCTTGCGGCCCACTAGCCGTGAAGCCTGGGCCAGGCGGAGCGGCAGGCCCTTGAAACGTTCGGTGAAGGTGGCGTAGTGCTGGCGCGCCAAGAGGGTTGTGGGCACCACGACGGCCACCTGCTTGCCATTCATGGCGGCGATGAAGGCGGTGCGGAGCGCCACCTCGGTTTTGCCAAAGCCCACGTCGCCGCAAATCAGGCGGTCCATGGGGCGGCCCTTCTGCAGATCGTTCAGCACGGCTTCGATGGCCGTCAACTGGTCCTCAGTTTCTTCGTAGGGGAATCGGGCGCAGAATTCATCGAAAGCGCCATCGGGCGGGGGCAGAATGTCGCCGGCCTTGAGTTCACGCGCCGCTGCCGTCTTGATCAGATCCTCGGCGATTTCGCGGATGCGTTCCTTGAGGCGGGCCTTCTTGGCCTGCCAAGCGCCGCCTCCGAGCCGGTCAAGCTGCGTGCCATTGTCTTCCGCGCCATAGCGGGTGAGCAGTTCGATGTTTTCAACAGGCAGGAAGAGCCGGTCATTGCCGGCATAGATCAGCAGCAGGCAATCATGGGGGGCGCCCTGCACTTCGATGGTCTTCAGGCCTTCGAAGCGGCCAATGCCGTGATCGACATGGACGACAAGGTCTCCGGCTGAAAGCGAGGAAAGCTCCGAGAGGAAATCGGCTGCTTTGCGGTTCTTGCGGGCCTTGCGGATGAGGCGGTCGCCGAGGATATCCTGTTCGGCAATGACGGCGAGATCATTGGTTTCAAAACCTTCCTCAAGGCCCAGCACGACAAGGCTGACAATGGACTTGTCGCGGGTGCTGGCATCAGCCCAAGTGGTGGCGCTGGCGAGTGGAGCCAGTTCATGGTCCTTGAGGATTGTGTGCAGGCGCTCCTGGGAGCCTTCGGTCCAACTGGCGATGAGCACGCGCTTGCCGGATTTGCGCAGGTCTTCCGTGTGGAGCTTTACGGCGTCATAGATGCTTGAGCCGGTCTGGGTGCGCTCGGCGGCGAAGCTGCGGCCGCGCTTGCCACCAAATGAGATGCTGGCGGAGTCCGGGCTTTCAAAGGCGGAGAGGGCAAGGCTGGTGCGGTCAGCGAGAAGCTGTTTCCATTCGGCTTCGCTGATATAGAGCCTTTCGCTGCTCAGGGGCTTATAGGGGGCTGCACCAAAGGAACCCTTCTCGCGGGCTTCGCGCCGTGCATCGTAGAACTCGGCGACCTGCTCGTGGCGGGCGAGCATGGATTCATCGGCAGCATGGTCGAGTGAAATGGGCGAGTCCGGCAAATAGTCCAAGAGGGTTTCGAGATGGTCATGAAACAGGGGCAGCCAATGTTCCATGCCCTGATAGCGGCGGCCATTGGTGACGGATTCATAGAGCGGATCATTCAGGTCGAGGCCACCGAAGGCTGCGGCATAGCCGGTGCGAAAGCGGCCGATGGCGTCCTGCGACAGCAGAACTTCATTGGCGAGATTGAGTGTCAGGTTTCGTAGCGTCACATTCGAGCGCTGGGTCTGCGCGTCGAATTCACGGATCGATTCCAGCGTGTCACCGAAGAAATCGAGACGCACCGGATCTTCCAAGCCGGGCGGAAAGATATCGATGATACCGCCACGCACGGCGAAGTCGCCGGGATCAACCACGGTGCCGACGCGCGAGAAACCGTTATCGGCGAGAAAGGCCTGCAGCGCATCGCTCTTCACGCGGCTGCCCGGGGCTGCCGAGAATGAGGATTTGGCGATAGTATCGCGCGGCACGACGCGCTGGAGGGCGGCATTCACGGTGGCCAGAACCAAACGCGGCTTTCCGGAAGGCCTGTTCAATTGGGTGAGGGTTGAAAGCCTCCGCGCCAAGGTATCCGCGGAGGGCGAGACTCGGTCATAGGGCAGGCAATCCCAGGCGGGGAAACGAAGGACTTCCAGATCCGGGGCGAAATAGGCAATCTGCTCGGCAAGGGTGGAAAGCCGCTGGTCATCGACGCAGATCTGGAGAAGCGGGACATTGGCCAGACGCCGTGCGAGCTGCGGCAAGAGCATCGCGTCAAGCCCCTGAGGCACGCCCGACAGCGGGATGCGGCCGGATACCTTCAGGCGCGGCACAAGTTTTGAAAGATCAATCATGGGCGAAACTTGAGGAGTTCTGGCAGCAGCACATTGCTGAGGGTTGCAGGCACGGGGGCCTCGCCGGTGACCCAGGAGAGAAGCTCCTGGTCGGGCAGTTCAATGATGTCTTCAAAGGCACTCAGTTCACTTTCCGTCATGGTGGGCAGGCGGGCTTTGGCAAAGCCCCCCATCAGCAAGTCCATTTCCCTGATGCCACGGTGATGGCTTCGCCATAGAAGACGTTTCCGGCGCAATTCAATGGGCTCAGTTGGGTAGGTCATTGCAGCAGGATTAGCCGCTTCTGCACTTGCGCTGCAACACCTTACCCAACAAAATAGCGCCATGCGTCCTTCTGTTCTCAATCCCCTGTTTGCAAGCGCCTCGGGCATCAAGGGCATTGGCCAGAAGCTTGACAAGGTTCTGGCGCAATTCCTGCGCGGCGACGCCACGGCCTCCACCCGTGTTGTCGATTTGCTGTTTCATTTGCCAAGCGGGGTTGTCGACCGGCGTTTCCGCCCGAAGATCGTGGATCTGCCCAAGGAGGGCATTGTCACCATTGAAGTGAAGGTGGGGCGGCACAAGCCGCCGCCGCCCTTCAACAAGCGGCTGCCCTACCGGGTTGAGGTTTCGGACCAGACGGGATCGCTGACCCTGGTTTTCTTTCACGCCTTTGCCGAGCATTTGCAGCGCAGCCTGCCGGAGGGCGAAACGCGGTTTATCTCCGGCGAGATCAGCTGGTATGGCGAGGAGCCGCAGATTGCCCATCCGGATCACATCCTGACGGCGGAAGACTTCAGCCGCATGCCGCTGATCGAACCGGTGTATCCGCTCACGGCGGGGCTGTCGCCGAAAATATTGGGGCGGGCCATCCGTTCGGCTGTCGAGCGATTGCCTGATCTGTCGGAGTGGCAGGATGCGGCGTGGAAGAAGAAACACGGCTGGCCGGATTTTTCAGTGGCGTTGAAGGCGCTTCATAGCCCGCAAGTTTCCGAAGCGCCGTCGATCACTTCGGCAACCCGTTTACGGCTCGCCTACGACGAACTTCTGGCCAATCAGTTGGCGTTGAGCCTGGTGCGCGGCCACATGAAGCGGGCGGCGGGGCGAAGTTTTGTGGGCGATGGGGCGCTGCAGGCCAAGATCATCGACGCCCTGCCCTACAAGCTAACTGGCGGACAGACTTTTGCCAATGCGGAAATCCGGGCCGACATGGCGTCACCGTCGCGCATGCTGCGCCTTCTGCAGGGCGATGTGGGATCGGGAAAAACCGTTGTGGCTTTGCTTGCGCTCGCAACCGCCGTTGAATGCGGGGCGCAGGGCACCTTCATGGTTCCCACGGAAATTCTGGCGCGGCAGCACCTCACATCTCTCGCGCCACTTTGCACAGCGGCTGGGATTTCCATTGCGGTTCTCACAGGCCGCGAGAAGGGCAAGCAGCGGGAGGATATTCTAGATCGCCTTGCTATGGGCAGGATTGATATTCTGATCGGCACCCATGCGCTGTTTCAGGAAGGGGTTGAGTTCAAGAACCTTGGTCTTGTGGTCATTGACGAGCAACATCGCTTCGGGGTGCACCAGCGGCTTGCCCTGCAGGCGAAGGCGGGACGCGCCACGGATCTACTCGTGATGACCGCCACGCCCATCCCCCGTACGCTGGCGCTGACGGTCTATGGCGACATGGATGTGTCCAAGCTCACCGAAAAGCCGGCGGGACGGCTTCCCATTGATACCCGGGTGCTGCCGCTGGAGCGGATGGATGAAGTTGTGGCTGGATTGGGGCGCAGCATCAAGGCCGGACAACGGGCCTATTGGGTTTGCCCGCTGGTGGAGGAAAGCGAGCTTGTCGATCTGGCGGCGGCGGAGGACCGCTTCAAGCATCTTGAACAGACGTTTCCGGGCCGGGTGGGCCTCATTCATGGCAGGCTCAGGGGGCCGGCCAAGGATGCCGTCATGGCGAATTTCAAATCCGGGGCCCTCGATATTCTGGTTTCAACTACGGTCATTGAAGTCGGCGTTGATGTTCCGGAAGCGTCGATCATGGTGATTGAGAATGCGGAGCGCTTTGGGCTCGCGCAGCTCCACCAGTTGCGCGGGCGCGTGGGCCGTGGATCGGCCAAATCAACCTGCCTGCTGCTCTATCAGGAACCGCTTGGCCCAACCGCGAAAGCGCGACTCACCATCATGCGCGAAACGGAGGATGGCTTTCGCATTGCGGAAGAAGATTTGCGCTTGCGGGGAGCGGGCGAAATGCTGGGGACGCAGCAGGCGGGGCTTCCCCTCTTCCGCATTGCTGATCTGGCGGCCCATGGCGATTTGCTGGCGGCGGCGCGTGATGACGCGGCGTTGATTCTGGCGCGCGATGCGGAGTTGAAATCGGCGCGCGGCGAGGCGCTGCGCACCCTACTCTATCTGTTTGAGAGAGACGAAGCGGTCAAGTTGCTTTCCGCCGGCTAGATTTCTTGCGCGGCGGTTTGCCGGCCAGTTTCATCTCCGTTTCCGGGGCAAGCGGCCCATCGGGAAACACCAGGCCCATGGAAATGACAAGCTTCAGGGCATCCTCAACAGTTGTGTCGAGAACCACAACATCAGCGACATCGCAAAAGAAGACGTAACCGCCAGTAGGATTGGGCGTGGTCGAAACATAGGCGGCGTACATTTGCCGGCCCTTCTCCAAGCCTATCATCGCGCCGTCAATTTCGCGCGAGATGAAGGCCAGAGTCCAAATTCCATGACGCGGCCATTCAACCAGGCAGGCCTTCTGGAACGATGTACCCTTCTGCAGGAAGAGAGTTTCGAAAATCTGCTTCGATCCCTTGTAGATCGACCGCACTACGGGGGTGCGATTGAGCACGTTGTCCCACAGGCCAATCAGGGTGCGGCCCACAAGATTGGCGGCCAGCGCGCCAACAATGGTGATGGTGATGAGGGCAAAGATCAGGCCGAAGCCCGGAACCCGGAAGGGCAGATAAGTGTCAGGATTGTAATAGGCCGGAATATAGGGTTTGAGCCAGGCATCGAAAATATTGACGAACCAGAGGGTGGCCCAGATCGTGATGGCGATGGGGGCGGTGATGGCAAGCCCGGTGAAAAAATAGGCCCGGAGCCGCCCCAGGAAGGGAACGCGGGCTGGAGGGGTGGCGGGGATTTTGTTGCCGTTTGAGCTTGCCATTGTAAGCAGTAAATCGCATGAACGACGCTTGATTTGCAAGGGTTAGACAAAATTGGACTTCCGGCGGTTAATTTACCTCGGCATCGGCTGGCTGAGCCTTGGCATGGCAGTTGCCGGCATCATTCTGCCCATCCTGCCGACCACGCCCATGCTGCTGGTGGCGGTCTGGGCCTTTGGCAAATCCTCCCCGGAACTTGCGGAAAGAATCCGCAACCACCGGGTTTGCGGCCCGCCGGTGCGGGACTGGCAAGATCATGGAGTGATTTCGGCCAAGGCCAAGCTTCTTGCCATCTCGATCATGGCTCTCATGGGAGGCTGGCTTTGGGTTTACGGCAATCTGCCGGTGTGGCTTACCCTGCTCATCATTGCCGTCATGGCGGGCGCGGGTGTCTTTGTGGGAAGCCGTCCAAGCACTGCAAGGTAGGGCTTAATCCGACATGGGGTTGCCGTTCGCCGGATACTGGTCAGCCCACACCCGGGCGCGGGCTTCCGCCTCAAGCCTCTCATCTTCCTTCGCCACCGAATTGAGTTCGTTGTAGCGGTCAAAGATCGAGGGATATTCCGATGGCTTGGTGGACTGCTGGGCGAGGATATACCACATCAGGGCGCGGGTCCGGTCCCTCTGCACAAGCTTGCCATCCCAGTAGAGGTCGCCGAGATAGGCTTCCGACAGGGCATGGCGCTTTCTCGCCGCAGCGATCAGCCACTTCAATCCCTGTTGCGGGTTTTTCTTTACGCCCTGGCCCTTGATGTTCATCAAGCCGAGTGAGTACTGCGCGCCGGGATGGCCATAGGTCGAGGCTATTTTCAAGTAGCTGCGGGCGGCGACCTTGTAGTTCGCCTTGATGCCGGCACCGGCAATGCCGACGCGGTAGTAATCGGCGACGCGCAACTGGGCGTCCACCATGATGCGCAGGCGGTTCTGGTCACGCTCATCGGGATCATAGGTGTCAGCCACGCGGGAATAATACGAGAAGGCGGTGGCATCATCGCGCGGAACGCCGCGGCCGGTGCGGTAGATATGGCCGAGGTACCAGTCAGCAACAATGTTGCCGTCTTCGGAAGCCCGCCGGAAAAACCTGATCGCTCTCTCGTAGTTGCCGTTGTTGTAAGCCTTCTTGGCTTTCTTCAGATCATCGGTCCAGAAAGGAATGTCGAGATTGGGCAGATTGAGCTTGGGGGCGGCGGGCAGGTAGGAGAAGAAGCCGGTTCCCTCTTCCGCTTCTTGCGCGTGAGCAACCGGCGACAAGCCAAGCAGCAGCACGGCCAGAAATGCAAATGCTGCATTTCTGACGGGGCGTGAAGCTGCCTTCACAAGCGCGCTAAATGTCGGCGTAGCAAACACCTTCGGCACTTCCTCCGGGATGGGTTACGGCACCTGACACAGCGGGGCCAACCTGTTGGGCGTATTTCCACAAAGCGCCGGAACCATAACCGTGGTCCTTGGGCTTCCAGCTTTTCTTGCGGATGGCGAATTCGGCGTCGCTCACATTGCAAGAGAGCGTGCCCTCGATGGCATCAAGGGTGATCATGTCGCCATCCTTGAGAAGCGCTATGGGCCCGCCCAATTGCGCTTCGGGGCCGACATGGCCGACACAGAAGCCGCGCGTGGCGCCGGAGAAGCGGCCATCGGTGATGAGCGCCATTTTCTCGCCCATGCCCTGGCCGTAAAGGGCAGCCGTGGTGGAGAGCATTTCGCGCATGCCGGGACCGCCGCGCGGTCCTTCATAGCGGATCACGAGGACTTCGCCTTCCTTGTATTTCTTGTTGGTGACGGCCTCGAAGCAGATCTCCTCGGAGTCAAAGCAACGGGCAGGACCGGTGAACGTCAGGTGTTTCATACCTGCTACCTTCACGATGGCGCCCTCGGGAGCCAGATTTCCGCGCAAGCCCACAACGCCACCGGTTTTGGTGATGGGCTTGTTGGCGGGGTAAACGACGTCCTGGTCCGGGTTCCATTTTACCGAAGCCATGTTCTCAGCAATGGTGCGTCCCGTCACTGTGAGGCAATCGCCATGGAGGAAACCGTGGTCAAGAAGGGTTTTCATGAGCAGCGGAATGCCGCCAGCCTCGAACATGTCCTTGGCCACATACTTGCCGCCGGGCTTGAGATCGGCGATGTAAGGCGTCTTCTTGAAAATTTCAGCGACGTCGAAGAGATCAAACTTGATGCCGCATTCATGGGCGATGGCCGGCAAGTGAAGTGCCGCATTGGTGGAGCCGCCGGAGGCGGCAACCACGGTTGCGGCGTTTTCCAGAGCCTTCAGGGTGACGATGTCGCGCGGGCGGATATTGCGGGCGATAAGCTCCATGACCTTTTCACCGGAGGTGAAGCAGAAGGTATCGCGGATTTCGTAAGGAGCCGGCGCGCCGCAGGAGTATGGCAAGGCAAGGCCGATGGCCTCGGCCACGGTTGCCATGGTGTTGGCAGTGAACTGGGCCCCACAGGAGCCCGCTGAGGGGCACGCGGCCTGTTCCAGGGCGTGGAGGTCAGCATCGGACATATCGCCGACGCTGTGCTTGCCAACGGCTTCGAACACGTCCTGCACGGTGACGGGGCGGCCCTTGAAGGTGCCGGGCAGGATTGAGCCGCCGTAGATGAACACGGATGGCACGTTGAGGCGCACCATGGCCATCATCATGCCGGGCAGTGACTTGTCGCAGCCGGCGAGGCCGACGAGCGCGTCATAGCAATGGCCCCGCATGGTGAGCTCCACCGAGTCGGCGATGCATTCGCGCGAAACCAGCGAGGCTTTCATGCCCTGGTGGCCCATGGCGATGCCATCGGTGACGGTGATGGTGCAGAATTCGCGGGGGGTGCCGCTGGCGGCAGCGACGCCGCGCTTGACCGACTGGGCCTGGCGCATCAGCGAAATGTTGCAAGGGGCTGCTTCATTCCAGCAACTGGCCACGCCAACGAGGGGCTGGTTGATCTGCTGCTCGTTCAAGCCCATGGCATAGAGGTAGGACCGGTGCGGGGCGCGCTGGGGTCCAACGGTTACATGGCGGCTCGGCAGCCGGGATTTTGAAATGACGGTCGCGTCCATAATGATGTCCTGTGTCAGCGTTTTTGTCTTGTTCTTGGTAACGGCAGCACAGCTTTCAGTCCTTCCTTCTCAAACAAACGGCGGCCTTGCCACTTCACCGCCAGAATCCTGGTGATCAAGTGCAACCCCGCCCAATATTCCCCAGAAGCCCCTTAAGCTCTGATTCCACAGGTCTCAGCTCCTGTGAACTATGACGGTAAGGGCCAATTTGGGCGGATGAAAGGTTCATTGTGGCGCAAAATTACGGCAACAGCACAATTCAAAAACCTGTGGCATTTCAGCAACAAGCCGATATTAACCTTGATTTAATGGCCTAAAATGGCTGTTTCCGATTACGCCGCGCCGTGGCAGATTAGCAACTATGGCAGATTCTCTCGGAAATGCAGGAGAACACATTCGTCTCGAATACGTTCAACGGACCGGTTTGGGGCGACTCGCCATAGTCAACTTTATATTGAACGTTGTAACCCTTACGATTTACCGGTTCTGGGCGAAAACCAATGTGCGAAAGCATATCTGGAGCTGCGTGCATATCAACGGCCAGCCCCTGGAATATACCGGACGGGGGATTGAGCTGTTCAAGGGCGCCCTGATCGTGTTTGGTCTTTTTGTGCTGCCCTTTGTGCTGGTTGCAACCTTTGTCAGCATTGCCCTGGGGCCGGAGCACCCTGCCCTGTTTGCCGTCTATGGCCTGCTCTACCTTCTCATCTTTCTGCTTTGGGGAGCAGCGCTCTACCGCGCCCGGCGCTACCAGCTTTCGCGCACCTTATGGCGCGGCATAAGGGGAACGCTGGCGGGATCTTCAATGATCTATAGCCTCACCTACTTCGGCGCCATGCTGGCGCGGGGGATGTCGCTTGGCTGGACAACGCCGGTTTTGAATACGGTTCTGCAAGAACAGATTATCGGCGACATGCGCTTTGGCGATCTGGCCTTCAAGTTCAAAGGCCGCGCTGCACCGCTTTATCCAACCTATGCTTTGTGCTGGTTTCTTTCACTTCTCGCCCTGACCATCTTTGCCTTTTTGTTTGGCGCGGAAGTTGCGGCATTTTTTGGACCGGAGGTGCAAAAAGTTTTTGATGACATTTTCAAACCGGACTCCGAGCCAACATCGGACCAGATATGGACCGCCAGCACGGTCATCGCCATCCTTGTTTTCTCTTTCCTGGCGATGTTCATGGTCATTCCCATGCTGTGGGCGATCTACTCGGCGAAAGAACTTTCGACATTTGCCACTTACACGCGGGCGGGCAATGCCACGTTCAAATTGAACGCCACTGCGGGCAGCCTGATTTCGCTTGTTATTGTCAACCTGCTCATTCTCATTTTTACCCTTGGCATCGGCCGCCCCTTCATCCAGCAGCGCCTTATCCGTTACATGTGTGACCGCCTTGAAGTTGTGGGAACCATCGATGTGGACAGAGTTCTGCAATCACGGGCGGCGATGGCCCACACCGGGGAAGGCCTTGCCGATGCATTTGACCTCGGTGTGGTCTGATGGCGATTGAAGCCGTCTATTTTGATGGGGAGACAGCCAGAGACAACAGAGTTGTGGTCAGCCTTGAAGCATCGGGGCTTCAATTTTCCGGCGAGGACGTTCCCGCACAAGCGTGGAATCTATCTGGCCTGACGGCGGTTGACCCACCCCACATGGGGCATGCGCTCAGGCTTTCGCATGACGGCCACGCTGGCGCGCGGCTGAGCATTCGCAATGACGCATTCACGCAACAGCTGCTGATTGCGGCGCCGCATCTCAAGGGTGGATTTCATCCCAAGCGGGCGTTGCGCCTGTTCCTGTGGATTGGCGGTGGACTTACTATTCTGGCTGCCCTCATTTACCTCACGCTCAATTTTGCGCCGCAGAGGCTGGCGGTGTTGCTGCCAGATGCATGGAGCAAGCGCGTGGGCGAGCAGATGGAGGCCTCACTGGTTCAGAACGCCAAAGTCTGCCAAACCCCGGATGGCGAGAAGGCCATCGCGGCGATGCTGGCAAATCTTGCGGACGGCAGCCCGGACATGCCGCCGCTGCGCGTGCGCGTCTATGACATTCCCATCATGAACGCCTTTGCCCTGCCCGGTGGTTTTATCGTTTTGACGCGCGGACTCATGCGGGAAGCATCCGATCCGGGCGAAGTAGCGGGAGTTCTGGCCCACGAGGTTGGCCATGTGGCGCACCATCATCCGGAGGCGCAAATGATCCGCATTGCCGGCATGCAAGTATTGATCAGCGTGGCTACGGGAACATCGGGGGGAAACAATGCCAGTTCACTGGCGGGGCTTGCCGCCATTCTGAAATCCACCCGGGATGCGGAACGCGAGGCCGATGCTTATGCCGTCTCAATGCTCAGTAGCGCGCGCGTTGATCCGATGGCACTCAAACATTTCTTTGAAAAAATCCTGAAGGAAGAGGGCGAATCCTCAAGCAGTGCATTCTCGAATTTGGGAACGCTGTTTTCCACCCATCCCGTTACAACTGAGCGCATTGAACAGATCAAGCCATTACCGGCGGGGGTTATGCTGAGGCCGGCGCTGTCTGAGGAACAATGGAAAGATTTGAAAGAGATTTGCGGATAGCTACTTCTTCATGCCCAAGGTGCGCTCTTCGTGGGCCACGAACCATTCCACCATTTCGGTCCAGATCGATTCCGCCAGGGCGGGATCAAGATGATGGGCGCGGGCGAGCACGCGGGCCCGGTCAATGACATAATCCACACGGGCGGGGACGCGGGCCGGAATGCCTTCCGCATGTTTTACGGTAATGATCGCCTCGACCAGGCGCTGGCGCTCGGCCAAAAGTTTGATGAGCTTTTCATCGACCAGGTCGATGTCCTGGCGGAGGTCAACGATACTCGCTTTTTTTACTGTTGAATTCATGTCTTTCACATTCGATGGGGCTGAGGCTTACATGAATGTGGCGAAGCGCCGCGTCAACGGGTCAGGGCCATTTTCTTGCGCGGTTCCGGCACCACAACCCAGGGCCGGTTTCCGCTCGAACCACGGGCGGTGGTGATGGCAGTTGTGCCGCCCTCGATGACGATGGCATGGGACCCCATGCGCCAGACATCAAAGCGGTCGATGCGCGTCGGCACGGATTTGCAGGCACCGCGCAGGGGATAGGCGGCGATGATGATGTCGTGGCCGGTACAGGCGGGTTGGGCGCCCTCCCCGTCCAGAAAATACCCGATCACCTTGCCTTTGATCCCACTGCGGCAGGAACGGGCCTCGCAGGTCCAGCCCGTCCGGGCTGCCGCCTGCTTGAAGGCTACTTCCTCGCCATTGGCCTGTAGCCATTTCTCGGCGGCAAAGCGGCCCCGGTGCTGGTTGGCAAATACCAGTTCGCCGCTGCTATTGCGGAACGCCGTATTGGCGGCGGTGCGTTCAATCAGGAGGTCGGGGAAGCCGTTGAACTGCGCCAACACAAATCCGGCGATCAAAAGAATGCCGCCGGCATATTTGGCCTGGCGGCTGGCCAAGCATAGAATTGAGGCCCCCAGGGCAAGGGCAATGGCGCTCGCCAGCGGCACCTGGGGGATGACGCGCTGGGCACCGGGCAAAGCCGCCACCTGATCGGAAATGCTGAGTACCGTTTCCAGTCCCTTGCCCAGAACGGCAAGCGGCCACTCCTCAAGCCCCAGGGGCATCAGCACGACACTCAGCACGGCAAAGGGCATGACCGCGAGGCTGATCACCGGAATGGCCAAGCCATTGGCCAGAACGCCATAGGGCGCCAGCCTGCCGAAGTGATAGGCGGCGGGAATGGAGGAGAAGCTGCCGGCGATCAACGTGGTGAGGATAGAGGCCAGGGCGATCTTGTAGAGCTTGCGCGTGTAGTAAACCTTGCGGCTTTCGACCTTGTATTCCTGCTCCGGCTTCGGCCGGTTCCAGTACTCAAAAAACGCCGCAAGGCCCATGACCGCCATGAAGGACATCTGGAAACTGGCCTGAATGGCTGACTCCGGCTGCAGAATGAGAATGAGCAAGGCCGCGAGCGCCAGGTTGCGGAGCGAGATGGCAGGCCTATCCACGATGATCGCCAGGAAGACGACGGCGAGCATGATATAGGAGCGCTGGGTGGCAGCGCCAGAACCGGCCAGCAGCATATAGGCAAAACCAAAGACCAGGGCCACCGCAGCCGCCCATTTCTTTATCGGCCACTGCTGGGCCACGCTGGGGAAGAGCGCCAGAAAGGCCCGGACGATCCAGAACACGCCGCCCGCGGCCAGCGACATGTGCAAGCCGGAAATTGAAAGGATATGGGCGAGCCCTGATATCTGCAGGCTTTTGTTGACATCCTTGGGGATGGAGGCGCGTTCGCCGGTGATCATGGCTTCGGCGAAGGCGGCAATGGTTCCCTCCAGGTGCTGGCGGATGCGGGCGCCGATGTCCTGACGCAAATTATGCAAGGCGCCGGAGAGCCACAAGGAGGGTGATGAAGTGCTGCCAAGCGTATCTATTTTTGAAGTGACACGGCCGGCGCCGCCGATGCCTTGAAAGTAGAGCTGCCGGCCATAATCGAAACCACCGGGCATGGTGGGTGAGGCTATGGGAGCAAGCCTGGCCTTGAAGGCGATCCGGGCGCCAATTGGTGGTTCGCCATTCTTGAGCGAGTTTGACAGGCGCAGGCGGCGCGGCAATTGCGCGGTGGTCATGCCTTCGATTTTATCGGGTTCGAGAATGATCGTGGCGCGCCGTTCGGAAGCGCGCTCCACATCATGGACAATGCCGCTCACGACAATTTCGCCCGTGGTCGCTTTCAACAGCGGTGTTGCAATGATTTCAGCGCGGGTTTTCGCCAGCACGAATCCGCTGAAAAGGATGGCCAGCAGGATTATTCCCATGCGGCCGCGGGCTTTCCAGAACAGGATGATGGCTATCAGTGCGAAGAAAATAGTAATTGACAGCCCGGGCTCCCGCGGCAGGGCAAAATAGGTCCAGATGCCGAAGGTGAGTGCCACCGGAGCCCAAAGAACCGTGGCACCGAGCTGCGCTTCCCACAGTTCCTGCAGCTTTCCCCACACCTTTGCGCCCTCTTACGCGCCCCAAAAGCTTGTGCTATTTGCCTTCGTCCAAGCCTTCGGGCAGCATCCCCGCCACCAGCCTACAAGGAAAACGGTGTTCATGTCATCGCCCGTCGTTACCCGCTTTGCCCCCTCGCCCACCGGTTACCTGCATATCGGCGGGGCGCGCACGGCCCTGTTCAATTGGGCGTATGCGAAGCACGTGGGCGGCAAGATGCTTTTGCGCATCGAGGACACGGACCGCGAACGCTCAACCGAGGCGGCCATCGACGCCATCATCGCCGGCATGACGTGGCTTGGTTTGACCTGGGACGGCGAGGCGGTTTCGCAGCACGCCCGTGGGCCACGCCACCGTGAAGTGGCCGAGCAGCTCCTGGCCAAGGGCCATGCCTATCGTTGCTATTGCAGCCCGCAGGAACTGGAGGCCATGCGGGCCAAGGCGGAAGCCGAGAAGCGGCCTATCCGCTATGATGGAACCTGGCGCGACCGCGACCCGAAGGAAGCTCCAGCGGGCGTGAAGCCCGTGATCCGGTTCAAGTCACCGCAGGAAGGCGAAACCTTCATCACTGACAATGCGCAGGGCCGCGTGGTGTTCGCCAACCGGGATCTGGATGACCTCATCATCCTTCGTTCCGACGGCAACCCCACCTATAATCTTTCGGTGGTGGTTGATGACCATGACATGGGGGTGACCCATATCATCCGCGGGGTTGACCATCTCACCAATGCGGCACGGCAAACGCAAATCTATCTGGCCATGGGCTGGGCCGTGCCGAACATGACGCATGTGCCGCTCATCCACGGGCCGGACGGGGCCAAACTTTCCAAACGCCATGGGGCGCTGGGGGTGGAAGCTTACCGCGCCATGGGATACCTGCCTGCTGCCTTGCGCAATTACCTTGCGCGGCTGGGCTGGAGTCATGGCGACGAGGAGATTTTCTCCACGGCACAGTTGGTGGAATGGTTTGATCTCGGCAGTATCGGGAAGTCTCCGGCACGGTTTGATTTTGCCAAGCTTGAGAATCTCAATGGCCACTACATCCGCCACTTGGACGATGCTTCACTGATGGACGCGTTCATTGCATTTCTTCCATATACGGACGGTGGCGGCGAGATGCTGGCACGGCTTGATGATGCGAAGCGCGGGCAGTTGCGCAAGGCCATGGCTGGCCTCAAGGAGCGGGCCAAGACTTTGGTGGAGCTCAAAACCGGTGCTGCGTTTCTGTTTGCCGCGCGGCCGCTGGCCATGGATGAGAAAGCCAAGCAGATCATCGCCGATAGCGGCAGGGCTGCCTTGCGGGAACTAAAACCGGTTCTTGAAGCTTGCGTTGACTGGACGGCAGGCGTGCTTGAAGCCGCAGTCAAAGCCCATGCGGAGAAAAACGGCATTAAACTGGGCAAGTTCGCGCAACCCCTGCGTGCCGCACTCACCGGCACATCAACCTCGCCGCCCATATTCGATGTGCTGGACGTGCTGGGGCGGGAGGAAGCCATGGCGCGGATCAACGATCTGTTGAATTGACCTTTTTGCTGCGCTGCAATAAGCTCTTGTAATATAAATTGAGAGGTCCTTGATGTCTGACGCAGAACCTTCGGCAAAGCTTACATTCAAGGGAAAAACCCATGATTTGCCAGTGATCAAGGGGGCGCTTGGGCCCGATGTCATCGACATCAGCAAGCTTTATGCGGATGGCAAGGTCTTCACCTTCGATCCGGGTTATACTTCAACGGCGTCCTGCGAATCCAAGATCACCTACATTGACGGCGATGAAGGCGTCTTGCTGCACCGCGGTTACCCTATTGACCAGCTCGCCGAAAACGGCGACTTCATCGAGACCTGCTATCTGCTCTATTACGGCGAATTGCCGAACCAGGCCCAGCGCCGCTCATTCGAGCATGCCATTACGCACCACACGATGATCCACGAACAGATGGCCCGATTTTTCCAAGGCTTCCGGCGCGATGCCCACCCCATGGCAGTCATGGTCGCGGTTGTCGGCGCCATGTCGGCTTTCTACCATGATTCAACCGACATCGACGACCCGCGGCAGCGCGAAATTGCTTCGCACCGGATGATTGCCAAGCTGCCGACGATCGCAGCGATGGCCTACAAATATCACATCGGTCAGCCGTTTGTTTATCCGCGCAATGAACTGTCATACGCCGCCAATTTCCTGCACATGTGCTTTGCGGTGCCGTGCGAAGAATACAAGGTGAACCCCATTCTGGCGCGGGCCATGGACCGCATCTTCATCCTGCATGCCGATCATGAGCAGAATGCCTCGACCTCAACCGTGAGGCTGGCCGGTTCCTCTGGCGCAAATCCCTTTGCCTGCATTGCGGCGGGCATTGCCTGCCTGTGGGGACCGGCGCATGGCGGCGCGAACGAGGCGGCTCTTAAAATGCTGGGAGAAATTGGCACGGTCGACAAGATTCCGGCCTTCATTGAAAAGGTGAAGGACAAGAGTTCGCACGTCAGGCTGATGGGTTTCGGCCACCGGGTTTACAAGAACTACGACCCCCGCGCCAAGATAATGCAGCAAACCGCCCATGAGGTTCTCTCCGAGCTTGGCATCAAGGATGATCCGCTGCTTGACGTGGCGCGCGAACTGGAGCGGGTTGCCCTGAACGACAAGTATTTTGTTGACCGCAAGCTTTATCCCAATGTGGATTTCTATTCCGGCATCACCTTGCGGGCCCTTGGCTTTCCGACCTCAATGTTCACGGTGCTCTTTGCATTAGCCCGCACGGTTGGCTGGATATCCCAGTGGAAGGAAATGATCGAGGATCCGAGCCAGCGCATTGGCCGGCCGCGCCAACTCTATAACGGGCCGCAGAAGCGCGACTATATTCCGATCAGCAAGCGCGGAAAGTAGGAAGCCGCTTAGCGCTCATTCATCAGCATGGCGCCGATTTCAGCCTCGGCAACTTTCTTGCCATCGACGTGGGCCTCAGCCCAGTATTTCCACACGGGCGCCCGCTTGTTTGAAAGCTTGACGTGAAAGTGGACGACGTCGCCGGGCAGCACGGGCTTCCTGAAGCGGGCCTTGTCGATGGACATGAAGAATACCAGTTTGCCGGCGTGGGCGTCGCCCAGATGGTTCAGCACCAGGGCGCCCGCGGCCTGGGCCATGGCTTCAACCAGCAACACGCCGGGCATCACGGGCTTTCCGGGAAAATGGCCTTGGAAGAATGGCTCGTTGATGGTGACGTTCTTGATCGCCGTGCCTGACTCTTCACCATCCATGTCAATCATCTTGTCGATGAGAAGGAAGGGATAGCGGTGCGGCAGCAGCTTCATGATGCGGGCGATGTCGGCGCTCATCAGGGTTTTCGCCGGTGTGTCTTCAGCCATGCTGCCATTCCCATAAAGATTCGGACGGCCTTTGGGGCCGTCCGATTGACTTTAGCACCGCAATTCCAAAGGTCTAGAAGCGCGATCCGATGGAGAAGCGGAACCACTCAGTTTCATCATACTTGGCTTTCATGATCGGATAAGCCACTTCAAAACGGAGCGGGCCAAAAGGCGACTGCCAGATGAGGCCGGCACCTACCGAGGCTCGGAAGGCCATGGTGTCGAATACGGTGCAGTTTTTGGTCCCAGAGCCCACGTCGCAGGGAGCAACGCCCTTCACCACTGAATCTTCCGGTGTCCCGAACACCGTGCCAAAATCGGTGAATGCCGCGCCTTCGATGCCCCATTGCTCAGGCAGGCCTACCGGGAAGGTCAACTCGGCCGTGCCTATTGCATAGCTCTGGGCGCCAATCGCGTCAGTATTATCGTCATTGCCATTTTGCCTTGGACCTACGCCTGACTGGGCAAATCCACGGAAGCTCTCAGATCCCTTGAAGAAACGGTCCTGCAACGGAACATCCTTTCCGTTGAAGGCCTCGATATGGCCCGCGTTGCCTTCAAGCTTCAAAATGATCGATTCTTCATAAAGTGGCAGGAAGTACCAGCCATGGGCCTCAACGCGGCCATAGTAAGTGTCACCACCAAGGCCAGCAAGCTCTGATTCCAGCTGGCCCCTGAAGCCCAGTGTGGGGCGGATAGGACTGTCGAGATCATCCCACGTATAGGTCGCGCCGATTGAAGACTTTATGCTTGAGCCTTCCTGGGCAATGATCGCGGGAGACGCATGCTCCTCATCAATTCCCGATACATCACGATAAGCCAAGGTATATTTGAACCCAACGGAAGAATACTCGTCGAGCTTGAAACCGACACGCAAAGCGCCACCGATGTTCGTGCTTCGATAGGATGAAGTTGATTTATTGTCCGTTTTGGTGGCAAAAACATCGACACCGGTCGAAATCGGCATGCCCATGAAATAAGGCTCGGTGAAGCTGAAATCAACCTGTTGCCGTTTGAAGCTGAGGGTCGTATTCAGCTTCATGTACTGGCCGCGGCCCAACAGGTTCCGCTCACTCAACTCAACTGATCCTATGACCTGTTCGGCGGTCGAGTAACCCACCGAGAAGCTGATCTTGCCGGTTGATTTTTCCTGTACGACCACGATGAGGTTGATCTTGTCCGGGGCGGAACCCTCTTCTTCCTGGAAATCGATCTTGTCAAAGAAATCGAGCGATGTCAGGCGGCGACGGGCGCGTTCGATGAGGGTGCGGTTGAACGCGTCACCTTCATAAATCAGCAGCTCGCGGCGAATAACCTCATCAAGAGTACGGGTATTGCCCTCAATAATGATCTGCTCGACGTAGGCGCGGCGCCCTTCCTCGATATTGTAATTGATGTTCAGGGAGCCCTGCCCCACATTGCGGTCAACCTTGGGTTCAACCTTGGCAAAGACAAAGCCCTGCCTGCTGGCCTCAAGCGCCAGATTCTCCACGGTCTTGTCCACCTTGGTCGCATTATAATCATCGCCGACACCGGTTTTGATTACCTCTTTCAGCTTTTCAGGATCCAGATTGGCATTGCCAATGTTCACGGCAACATCGGCAATCGTATAGCGCGGCCCTTCTTCAACACTGAAAGCTATTTCAAAGTAGTCGCCATCGGGCGAAAGCTGCACATCGGCGGAAATAATGTTAAAATCCGCATAGCCATGCCTCAGGTAATGGCGGCGCAGCAGCTCCTTGTCATATTCCAGGCGATCAGGATCATAAGTATTGTTCTTCTGGAAAAAATTCCACCAGCTATCTTCAGCGGTGCCAATCACGCCGCGCAATGTGCCGTCACTAAAAGCTTCATTGCCGGTGAAACTGATCGTCTTGACCGTGGTTTCCGAACCTTCGGTCACCTCAAACACAAGGTTGATGCGATTCTCGGGCAAACGAATGAGCTTGGGCGCAACGCGGACATTGTAATAACCGGATTTCTGATAAAGCGCCAAGACCCGCTGGGTATCGCTTCGCACCCGCGCCTTGGTGAAAATCATGCGTTCGCGGACCTCAACTTCCTTCGCCAGGGCCGCGTCATCAATCTCCTTGTTACCCTCAAAATTGACCTGGTTTATGAGCGGATTTTCCTCCAGCTTGATGACCAGGGTACTGCCACGCTGGAACATCTGGACATCGGAGAACAGTCCCGTCTGGAACAGGACCTTTATCGACTCGTCGATTTTTTCCGGATCGAACTCCTCGCCCCGTGAAAACTGCAGGTAAGAAAGGACGGTTTCCTCCTCAACCCGCTGATTGCCTTCAATTCTAATCTGGGCAATGGTTTCGGCATGGGCCGAGACTGTCCAGCCCGATGGCAAAGCCACGGGCATGACGAAGCACAGAACGAGGCTCAGCAGTGCCAGACAGAAAAGCTTAATACGCATCAAAAGACCAATCTTCCCCAAATTCAGCCGTCCCACAAATCACTATCGCCCGAGGCAGGTTTTAACGTCTTTCAGCTGCTTTGCAAATGAAAGATAACCTTAAATTTCAGCCCCCGACGATCATCGCAAATACCCGGGTCAGATCATTCCAAAAACCGAACGCCATGAGCATCGCGACAAGCGACAAACCTACCCTAAAACCCCATTCCTGGGCCTGTTTTCCAAGCGGCTTCCCCGACACCGTTTCGATGGCGTAATAAACCAGATGGCCACCATCCAGCATCGGGATTGGAAACAGGTTAATAAGCCCGACGCTGGTGGACAGGAAAGCAATGAAAATAGCGAATCGCAGGACGCCAGAGGACGCCGCATCGCCAGCCATTTTGGCAATTGAAACCGGGCCGCCTATTTGCTTCGAACTTTCCTGTCCGCGCACCAGCTTGCCGAGGTACTTAAAGGTTATGGCTACGATGCGCCATGTTTCGCCGGCGCCTTGAGAAATCGCGTCAGGTATTGAGATGCGCCGCAGTGGAGAGGCGACCGTGTCCTGCGGGGGAGAAATTCCCAAAAGCCCGCGTTTCGAGGTTCCGCCAAAGCCATCCGATTCCTCAACGATACCCGCCACGATTTGCAGGCTGATGGGGGTTCCGTTCCGGTCGATTGTCACATTCAGCAGTTCTCCGCCGCGGAAAGAAACCGACTTTATGATATCGCTAAACGTTTCGATTTTCTTGCCATCAATGGCGGCGATGAGATCGCCGCTCTTAATTCCGGCCTTTTCCGCGGCACTTCCCGCCTGCACCTCCCCGACACGCGGCTCATTCGCCGGGACGCCGACAAAGGCAAACACGCTGGCAAAAATCAGAATGGAGAGAATGAAATTGGCAATGGGGCCGGCCGCCACGACAGCGGCGCGCTTCCATACGGGTTTGCCATGAAAATTGCCAGCTGTGCGGGTCAATTCAGGCTCAGGCGAGGCTTGCGGAAGGCTCGTCGGATTGGCATCGCCTTCAAATTTCACGTAACCGCCAAACGGCAGCCAGCAGACCTTCCAGCGGGTGCC
This sequence comes from uncultured Hyphomicrobiales bacterium, assembly GCA_902826365.1. Taxonomy (GTDB): domain Bacteria; phylum Pseudomonadota; class Alphaproteobacteria; order Rhizobiales; family Aestuariivirgaceae; genus Aestuariivirga. Next base: position 34,160 of record CADEEO010000004.1, read on the forward strand.
GTGCTTGTCGTTCCAGCCAAAGATTTCACGGCCAAAACCAATGGAAAAAACTTCCACCGCTACGCCGCACCAGCGCGCCACCATGAAATGGCCAAGCTCATGAATGAAAACAATAATCGTGAGAGCGGCGATGAATGGAAGAAGATAGCCAAAGGGCAAGTGCACGTAGTTCAGAAATTCCATGGTCCGTCCCAACTCCCCAAACACTATTCAGACGGTCCTGCCTGAATTCCGTGTGCCCGACACAATACGCAAGGCTCGTGCCATAGCGGTCAGCGTGATTCACCGTTTATTAACCACACAAGCCTGCATTTAAGTCAACATTTCGGCAAAATATGGTTACCAGCGCAGCAGCCCGCGGGCGGCATTTGCCCCCTGCTCGTGAAAAACCCCGATTAGTGCCGCCGCCACGACAACGGCAATCAACCCATCCACCCGGTCGATAACCCCGCCATGGCCCGGAATGAGCCTGCCAGAGTCCTTAACCCCATGAAATCGCTTGAGCGATGACTCGAAAAGATCTCCGGCTTGCTCCACCACAGCCAAAACGCCCGCGAGGATGGCAAGGGTCCAAATGCCATTCAGTTGGGTCACGCAGGCAAAAATAAACGAGACTAGTGCACTTCCTGCCACAGCCCCGCCGAGACCGGCCCAGGTCTTCTTCGGCGAAATCACCGGGGCAAGCTTGGGGCCGCCAATGATGCGGCCGGCAAAATAGGCCAGAATATCGGCTGACCACACGACCAGGAATATCCAAAGTATGGCGGCAAAGCCATAATGGGCATCACCACGCAGAAGAATGAGGGCAAGCGCCGGAAGCCCCACGTAGAAAATCCCGAAATAACTCCATTTGTCGGCATCAGGATCTTCTTTGCGGGCCATGAATATTGAGACAAGGGCCAATCCCAAAATGACCAGCAGGGCAATTCCGATCCCCACCATATCCGGCAAAACTGCGCCACAGAGGGCGGCACCCATATGCAGGGCGTATTGCACAAGATTTTTGGGATGAACCATTGAGGTCCATTCATGTGCGATCAGGCCCGCAAGCAACAACACGAAGGCCTTAAACCAGATTCCGCCAAACCACGCGCAGGCGATGACCGCCGGAATGAGCACCAGTGCAGAAGCCGTTCTGACGCCGAGGTCGCCCCACTTCGCCGATGTCATGCGGTTTGCGCTTCGATGCCGCCAAAGCGGCGGTCCCGCAGGCGGAACTCATCAAGGGCCCTGGCAAATATCTCGTGGGTAAAATCGGGCCAGAAGTCATCGACGAAAACAAATTCGGTATAGGCGCATTGCCACAACAGGAAATTCGAAATGCGCTGCTCGCCGCCGGTGCGGATGAGCAGGTCGGGATCGGGAATGCCGGCGGTGTCAAGATTCAAGGAAATCAGTTCCGGCGAAATGTCAGCGGTTGAGATTTCGCCACTTTCGACCTTCCGGGCAATTGCCGACATGGCGCGGCCAATTTCCTGCCTGCTGCCATAGTTGAAAGCGACGACGAGATTGAGTTTGGAATTTTCGCGGGTCAGGCGCTCCGCATCGTCGAGCAGGGACACGATGCCCGGCTCCAAATCGGCGCGGCTGCCTACAACAGTGATCTTCACGCCGGAGCGGTGCAGTTCGGCCACGTCCTGGCGGATAAAACGGCGCAGGAGATCAAGCAAAAACGAAACCTCCGCCGCGGGCCGAGACCAGTTTTCAGAACTGAAGGAATAGATCGTGAGGTATTCAATGCCGAAATCAGCGGCGGCCTTCACCGCGCGGCGCAGGGCATCAACGCCCGCCTTATGGCCCGCGGAGCGCGGCAAGCCACGGCGCGCGGCCCAACGGCCGTTGCCATCCATAATGATGGCAACATGACGCGGCACGGCGGGCGGACGGTTCAGCATGGCGCGGTGCGGCCCTCAAACCTGCATGATTTCGGCTTCTTTTGCTTTCAAAGAAGCATCGATTTCCTTGATCGTTTCGTCGGTCATCTTTTGGGTTTCTTCGGATTTTTTCTTATGGTCGTCTTCGCTCATGGCGTGGTCTTTTTCCAAAGCCTTCAACTGGTCCATGCCATCGCGGCGCACGTTGCGCACGGCAATACGGGCCTTTTCGGCATACTGATGGGCCACCTTAACCAGTTCCTTGCGGCGATCCTGCGTCAGGTCGGGCATGCGCAAGCGAATGACCTGGCCCTCGGTCTGCGGGTTCAGCCCCAGATTGGAGGCGTGAATGGCCTTTTCCACGGCAACGACCAGGCCCTTGTCCCAGACGTTGATTTGCAGAAGGCGGGCTTCCGGAACGGTGACCGAGGCAACCTGGTTGAGCGGCATGACGGCGCCATAGGCATCGACCTGAACCGGCTCGAGCAGGGTTATGGAGGCGCGCCCGGTGCGGAGGCCGCCGAAATCGTGCTTGAGCGATTCCGTGGCGCCATGCATGCGGCGCTTGATGTCTGCTGCATTAAAGGGAACGGGTTGGGCCATGGGCTAGTCCTTCGTCACTAGGGTGAAGCGGCCGGCGCCGGTCAAGACTTTCGACACCGCACCCGCTTCCCGGATGGAAAATACAATTACCGGAATCCCGTTGTCCCGTGCAAGGGCGATTGCGGCGGGGTCCATAATACGCAAGTCCCGGCTCAAAATCTCGTTAAAGGTTATTTTTTCAAAGCGCTGGGCCTTGGGGTTCTTCTTGGGATCTTCGGCGTAGACGCCGTCAACACTGGTGCCCTTCAAAAGGGCGTTGCACTGCAGTTCCGCGGCGCGCAGGGCCGAGCCCGTATCGGTGGTGAAGAATGGCAGGCCGGTGCCTGCCGCGCAGATCACCACCCTGCCCTTTTCCAGATGATGGATGCCTTTGGCGGGAGAATAGGTTTCACAGACAGTTGGCATCGCAATGGCCGAAAGAACCCGGGCATCAATGCCCTTCGACTTCAACACACCCTGCATGGCGAGGGCGTTCATCACGGTGGCCATGATGCCCATGTGATCGGCGCTTACCCGTTCCATGCCCTTGGCGGCGCCGGCAAGGCCGCGGAAGATGTTGCCGCCGCCAATGACCAGAGCAACCTGGGCGCCGGCCTTGACGCAGGCGATCACTTCATCGGCAACCCGCGCCACCGTATCAAGGTCAATGCCAAAGGCCTGGTTGCCCATCAGCACTTCACCGGAGACTTTAAGAAGAATTCGCTTGTAAGTGATTTTGCTCATGGGTTTTGACAATCCGCTAAGGAAAAGGTCCCGTATCTTGGCCCAATCTAGGTGTTCGAAGCCGATTCGTCTTAGGACATTTTTCACTTTAATCAAGGGCTTCAGCGCCTCATGGCCCTTAACCCCACAGTAAGTGAACCCGATTTAGCTTGGGTTAAAGGAGCCCCATATGCTTGCATTCTTCTTCAGCCCTTCGGGGCGTTTTGGCCGGGCCCAGTGGTGGCTCGCGCAACTTGCAGTCCTTGCCATTGTGATCATTGTCGTTGTCCTGTTGTTGAGCATACTTAATGGCACAACCGAACAGTCCCGAAATGCCGACGCTTTGCTCTTAGGCATTGGCCTGGTGATATTTTCGCCCCTGCTGATGTGGATAGGATTTTGCGTGACAGTCAAGCGCTATCATGACCGGGGCAAGTCGGCGTGGTGGTATCTGATCCAGTTTATCCCCCTCATTGGCGGAATCTGGGCCCTGGTTGAACTGGGCTTTTGTTCCGGCGACGATGGCGACAATGAATATGGCGACGGCCCAGACCTCAACATTGGCGAAGACTTGAAAGCCTTGCACGAGAGGAATGGGCAGCAAGGCGTTGTCACATCCGTTTCCACCTATCGACCCCCTCCGGCCCCGCGAACCAGCGGGCCGCCGGTTTTCGGCAAACGCAGCTGACCAACAAAAAAGGGCCCAACCGGGCCCTTTTTCAATTGAGATATTCTGCTTACGCTTGACCAGCGGCCTTGGCGACTTCGGCGGCGAAATCATCGACCGCCTTTTCAATGCCTTCACCAAGCTGCATGCGGACATAGCCCAAAAGCTTCACAGGCGCGCCGGCCTTGTTGCCGACTTCACCGAGAACCTGGGTCACCGACTTGGTGCCGTCATGGACATAGGCCTGTTC
>CADEEO010000004.1:38355-43251 GCA_902826365.1 uncultured Hyphomicrobiales bacterium
CTTCACCGAGAACCTGGGTCACCGACTTGGTGCCGTCATGGACATAGGCCTGTTCCAGCAGGCAATTTTCCTTGGCATAGGTCTTGAGGCCTGAAGCGATGATCTTCTCCAAGACGTTTGCAGGCTTGCCGGCATTCTTTTCCTCGAGAATGGCCTTTTCGCGGGCCAGGGTTTCAGGCGGAATGCCGGCGAGATCCATGGCGACTGGATTGGTTGCCGCCACATGCATGGAGAGCAGACGGCCAAAGGCTGCCAACTCTTCCTTGTTGCCGGTTGATTCAAGCGCCACGAGTACGCCGATCTTGCCCATGCCGGGAGCGGCCTGGTTATGGACGTAGGAACCGATCACGCCATCCTTGACCTTGAGCGAGGCGGTGCGGCGCACCCCCATGTTTTCACCGATGGTGGCCACCATCTCGGCCACGTATTCGGCGACCGCATGCTGCGAGCCGGGGAACTTGGCGGTTTTGAGCTTTTCAGAATTGCCATCGGCGGCAAGCGCCAGCTTGGCGATATCGGCTACCATGGCCTGGAACTTTTCGTTGCGGGCGACGAAGTCGGTTTCGGAATTCACTTCGACGGCGGCACCGGTGGTGCCGTTCACAGCAATGCCGACGAGGCCTTCGGCGGCAACGCGCGTTGATTTCTTGGCGGCCTTGGCCAGGCCCTTGGCGCGCAGCCAATCGGTGGCGGCTTCCATGTCACCGTTTGTGGCGGCAAGGGCTGCCTTGCAGTCCATCATGCCCACGCCTGTAGATTCACGTAAGCTTTTCACCATGCCAGCTGTAATCTCAGCCATGATCATCCTCTTTCAAAATGGAGTAAGGGCCCACGCTGTTCGCGGGCCCCTCAATAATATTATTCCGCGGGTACGGCTTCAGCCATCGGGTTTTCATCGGCGCCGACATCGCGGCCCGAAGACCCTTGCGCCTGCGAAATGCCTTCAATGGCAGCGCGAGCGATAAGATCGCAATAGAGCGCCACGGCGCGGCCTGCGTCGTCATTGCCGGGGATCGGATAGTTCACACCGGCAGGATCCGAGTTCGTGTCGATGATGGCGACAACCGGAATGCCCAGACGATTGGCCTCCTTGATGGCAAGCGCTTCCTTGTTGGTGTCGATCACGAACAGGATGTCCGGGGTTCCGCCCATGTCCTTGATGCCGCCCAGGGCCTTGTCGAGCTTGGTCTTCTCACGGGAAATTGACAGCATTTCCCGTTTGGTAAGGCCCATGCCTTCCTTGGCAAGCTGCTCGTCAAGGGTGCGGAGATGCTTGATGGAATTCGAAATGGTCTTCCAATTGGTGAGCATGCCGCCCAGCCAGCGGGAGTTCACATAGTACTGGGCCGAGCGCTTGGCGCTGTCGGCAATCTGCTCCTGGGCGGTGCGCTTGGTGCCGACGAACAGCACGCGGCCGCCCTTGGCAACGGCTGCGGTCACGGCGAGAAGCGCCTGATGCAGCAATGGCACGGTCTGGGCCAGGTCGATGATGTGGATGCCATTGCGCGAGCCGTAGATATACGACTGCATCTTGGGGTTCCAGCGGTGGGTTTGATGTCCGAAATGAACGCCTGCTTCAAGCAATTGGCGCATAGTAAATTCTGGCACAGCCATGGTCTTTTCCTTCTCCGGTTGATCCGCCGCGGATGGTTGTGACCGGATTATCCGGCACCGGAAGGACTTCAGCCTATGAGGGGAATTCGCATTCCCATGGCCCAAGTCCAACACCCGCGTGAGTATTTAACGAGCGGGGCTATACAGGTGCAGTGCAATAAAGGCAAGGGGCACTCAGGAACCCAGCAAAACCACACTTTCCTGCTCGTTGGGATCAGTTCTGGCGATGATCGCGCGGGCGGGTTTGTCGGTGGGATTGTAGGGCTGGTGGGGGACGCCGGCGGGGATATAAACATAGTCTCCGGCCTCGACGCGGTCCTTGAATTCCAGGTTGGGGCCGTGGAGAAATTCGGTGACGCCCTCCAGCATGTAAATCGCGGTTTCGTGGGACTCGTGGTAGTGGGGCTTGGCGGAGGCGCCGGGCGGCATCACCAGCAGGTGCATGCAGATGGCATCGGCGTTTGCCGACTCGGCTGATATGCCGGCGAAATAGTTGAGGCCCTGCTTGCCAAGGAAGCCTTCGCCACCACGGATCACTTTGCAAGATTTCATGGGGTTTGCTTCTCCGGTTGCTGTTTGACAATCCGCCAAGCCCTGATGATGGCTTCGGCGCTGCGTTTGCCTTCGGCTACATCAGTTTCCCAACTGATGACCGAAAGCCGCATGATGTGGCGGCCGCGCCACACGGCGCCGCCCGCGAAACACTCGCCATCGGCCTGGATGCGGCTGATCGTATTGCGTGTGAGTTGATCGCCGCGCTCCTTGGTTTCAGCGCTGCCGAAGCGCACGATGATTTGATTGAGCACCACGTCATTGAGGATTTCAATGCCGGGTTCGGCGGCAAGCATCCCGGACATGACGCGCGCAACTTCACAGTGGCGCTCCACCATCGCGGCGATGCCGCTGCGGCCGAGATGCTTGATCATGGCCCAGGTGGCGAAGCCGCGGGCGCGGCGCGAAAGCTCGGGCACGTAATGAGAGGGATCACGCTCGCCTTCGGCGGCAAGCGGCAGATAGCTTGCGGCAATCGTCACGGCGCGCCTGTGGGCCAGTTCATTGCGGACAATTGCATAGCCGCTGTCATAGGGGGTTTGCAGCCACTTGTGGCCATCGGTTGCCCATGAGTCGGCAGTTTCAAGCCCGGCGGCGAGATGGCGTGTTTTTGGACTAGCCCGCGCCCACAATCCAAAGGCGCCATCGACGTGCAGCCACGCTCCGGCCTTTTTCACGAGCGGGACTATCTCCGCAAAATTATCGAAGACACCTGTATTGATCTGGCCTGCCTGGGCAATCACGATTGATGGTCCCTCAATTTTGGTAATCGCCTCGGCAAATGCCGGAATTTGCATGCGGCCCTGCGCATCGGTTGCAATGCGCACAACACGGTCATGGCCAAGGCCCAGAAATTGCAGGGCGGAAAACACCGTCGTATGGGCATCGTCACCGATCAGTACCGTGATTGGCGGCGCGCCAAACAAGCCATCCGCATCGGCATTCCAACCAACCTTGCGCAAAACTTCATCACGGGCTGCGGCAAGGCAAACGAAATTAGCAACCGTGGCACCCGTAACAAACCCCACAGAACTCTCTCGCGGCAGATCAAGGAGTTCGAGCAGCCAACCTGCCGCAGCCGTTTCCGCGGCTGACGCGGAAGGGGCCGCATGGTGGTTCCCGCAATTCTGGCCCCAAGCGGAAGTGAGCCAATCGGCCGCCATGCCTACGATGTGCGAGCCACCGATGACCCAGCCGAAGAAGCGCGGGCCTGTGGCCATTTGAAGTCCGCCTACCGCCTTGTCTGCCAGTTCCTGAATGACAGATTCGCCCTCCTCCGGATTTTCGGGGACAGGGCCGCCGAAGATTGCTTTCATCTCCGCGTAGGTTTTTATGGGCCGTTGCGGGAGGGTTCCGATATTTTGACGAAAGTTCAGGGCCGCGTCCGCCGCGATATCCATGAGCCGCTGGTTTCCCTTCCCGCGTTTCAACGCTTCCTCACTTCTTCCGCGCCATGGTCAGGCCATCGCAGATCGGCACCATGACGAGATCAACGCGGGCATCGGCCATGATTTTTGTGTTGAGGGCCCGCAAGGCAACCGTGTCTTCGTCCTTGACCGAGGGTTTGGCCACGTCGCCGCTCCACAACACGTTATCAATCAGGATAACGCCGCCGGTGCGCAGCAGTTTCAGGCCGCCTTCGTAATAGGTGTCGTAGGAGGATTTATCGGCATCGATGAACATCATGTCGAAGTTCCCGGTCTCCCCCGCCTTCAGGAGCTGCGCGATGGTTTCCGCACCCGGACCCAGGCGCAAGTCAATGCGGCCGTCAACGCCCGCCTTCTTCCAGAACCTGCGCGCCACCTTGGTCCATTCCTCGCTCACATCGGCGGCGATGATTTTGGCATCGCCGGCCAGGGCCATGGCGAGCGAGGAATAGCCGGTGAAGGTTCCGATCTCGAGAATGCGCTTGGCGCCGGTGAGCTTCACCAGCATGGCCATGAAGGCGCCCTGCTCCGGCCCGATCTGCATGCGGGCCTCGCCGCCAAGCTTTGCGGTTTCGAGGCGGAGTTCCTTCAGGATTTCAGGCTCGCGGTAGGCGTGGGCAGCGTAATAGTCATAGAGGGGGCCTTCAAGGCCAAGGGTTTTTCCAGTCATGCGACACTCACTCGATTGGCGTGGATTTGTAGGGCCCGATGAAATCATCCTTGGAGAGGGGCACGCCGTTGTGGCGGAGGATGGCATAGGCGATGGATAGGTGGAAATAGAAATCCGGCATTTCAACGGTCGCTGCGTAGTCATCAGCGGGCATTCCCTTTGTGCCGTCAAAGAAGATTGGCACCACGCGCTGCGCCCGCTCCGCGAGACGGCTCGCCGGAATGGCCTTGAGATAGGCGATTGCGGTTTTCAGGCTGACATGCACGTCCTCGAAGGTTGCCTCTTCATAGCCCACATGCGGCGCAGGTTCGTCGGTGAAGTGCCGGGCGAAATCCATGGGAAGATAAAGGGCATATTGCAGTTGCTGAATCAGGCTGAACATGTCGGGGTAAAGCCTGGCGTTCAGCAGGGCTTCGGGTTCGATTTTGCCAGCGCGGGCATGGGCCTCCGCCTTGGCAAGGATCCTGCCGAGATTTTCCAGCGCGCCGATCATCGCGGCGATGGTCAGGCGATGGAACGTTTCATTCTGTGCTGCCTTGGCCATGCCTTCCTCTTCCGGTTATAGTTAAGACTTCAAGCCCCCTTCTCTTTAGGCTTCTGGACGAAACGTTGGTAGAGCCAGCCAATGCCAAT
>CADEEO010000004.1:43261-45951 GCA_902826365.1 uncultured Hyphomicrobiales bacterium
AGGCAACAGCTTACGCCCATGAGGGAGATGATACGGTAAGCGCCACCAAGGTTTGACATGTCCCAAAGGAACACTTTCAACACCACCAGCACCATGACGGCAAGGCCAGCGTAGCGAACATATTGCCGGGACAGTTTGATGCCTGCGATGAACAAGACAAGGGCAGACACCAGCCATACGGCGGAATAAGCGTAAGACTCGCCGCTGGAAAGCGACCATGCCACCAGTGCATGCCCCTGGAACACGCGCTTGGTTTCGAGGGTGACATAAGTCAGGGCAAGGACCAGGGCCAGAATTCCGATGGCGGGGCGGAAATCGAGCCAACCCAAGACATCGAGCCTGCGGGCGATAAAGCCGAGCAACACGACAGGCGCGAGGTAGGCCAGCAACAGGGCGTTGAAGACCACATTGCCGGGAATGGGATCTTCGGTGACGATCGGGTTCAAAGCTCCAAGGCTCAGCAAGACAATTGCCGCGCAAGAAACCGCGACCAGGATTCGCGCACCCCACAGGGAAATCAGGGATGAGAAAATTTGCTGACGATACATCAGGCCGTAGGCGGCGCCCAGCCACGTGAGGATATGGGCCGCGACTTCCAGCAATTGCGGTTCGTCGGTCGTCAAGCCGCCGCCGATGAGAACACGGAGTTCGAGCGAAACCAGCGAGATCGCGAGGCCAAGGCTGATGCCTTCAAGGGCGGTGGCGGATTTGCTGTGGCCCGATGATTTCAGCCAGCGGGCAGCGAAGTAGAACAGGACAATGGGAATGCCGTAACCATAGATCGGCCAATGCTGGCCCAAGGGCAAGGTACGGTCATCATTCCATAGCTCGCGTGAAACAAACAGGCGCAACGCGGTGAGGGAGCCGAGGGCCGCAGCTATCGCCCCCAACAATTTCACGGCGAGAGTCCGGGTTGAGAACGCGTAGGCCGCGGCAAGAACGGCCGTGCCGGTGGTGAGCCAGACGCCATCGAGCATGCGGTCTTCGGCGAACAGGAGAAGGCCGGCGCTGCCGATGGCGAGGATTCCGGCGGCGAGATTGTCATCGTTCGCGGTAATTTTCCCGCGCCGGAGCCAAACAGCCGCAAGTAATACAGCCGCTGCCACTACGCCGAGGAGCGCCCATGTCGTGTGGGACAACAGGTCATCGACCCTGCCCCATGCGCCGAATAAGTATAACAGCGCAGAACCCGCTGCCAGAATGCCCCAGGTTATGGGCGGGGATTTCCTGAACACGCCGGCAAGGCCGAGTGCCGTGAAGGCGGCACCAGCGGCCAGCATCCAGCGAAGATAGGGTTGGGCATCGCCACCTAATATGCTGGACCACAGGCCGCTTTCATCCATGGCCCATTCATTGAAGGCGGCCTGTTGCCATACCATCAGGACGATCAATGACAGGAGAGCGGCGGCGGGTGCGGCAGCTGTGTCGCCCTGCTTGAACCATGAGAGGGCGGCAATGCCTGCCATGCCGATAAAAAACAGGGTGAGGGCCAGGCCGGAGTGGCCGCTTTTCACAACGAGCGCCGCCAGAACCAGCGAGGCCGCTACGCCGCCGATAGAGCCGATCTTCAACGAGTCGTTCATGCCCATGGGATTCAAAAGCGAACCCGAGGCGCTTGCTAAAATGCTGCGGCCCGAGATTGCGAAAAGCGACACGGCGCCGATGCACAGGGCGAACAATCCGATGGGCACAATATCGGCAGCCTCGAATGGCCCGCCAAGCCAGAGAAATGACCAGAGGGCCGAGCCTATAATGCTGGCGTAGCCCAGCCACCACCACTTGCGCTGGCGCAGAACCGCAAAGCTCGCACCCAAAACAATCAGGAGATAGGGGAAGAAACTCCAGCCCGAGGGATCGGGCGAGGAAATCATCATGGGGGTCACGTAGGAACCCAAGAGGCCGAGCGCTGCAATGAGCGGTCCCTGGCGGAGCGAGAGCGCCAGCGCACCCAAGGCAACCAGCGCCAATCCGATAAAGGCTGTGGTGGGCTGCACCAGTTCATAAAGCGCATAGGCCGCGTAGATGCTGCCGAAGGCGGTGGCAAGGCCCGCCGCCGAGAGAGCCGCGGGCACGTAGTTGGGCTGCTCTGTGGCAGGCGTTCTCCGGTGCAGGGCATCGCCGGCGAAAACCAATGCAGCGCCCAACAGCAGGCCGAGGAAGATTTGAAGGGATGGCGAGATCAAGCCATTCTCATAGGCTAATTTGACGAAGAGCAAGCCGCCGATGGCGAGGGCTATGCCGCCAAGCCAAACAGACCACCGCATTGCCAGTACCTGTTCCAGGTCCCATCTCGGCGCTCTTGGTTTTTTCTCCGCGGCTGATTCAAGGGTTTTGGCTGCTTGAGCCTTGAGGTCCGGAGCGGGTGTTTCAGCCAGGACGGGTTCAGGTTCTTTCGCTGCGGCAACGGCAGCGGTTTGCCAGTTTGATTTTTTCTTTTCCGGTTTTGGAGATTCCTGAGGAATTGGCGGCGCGCCTGACGGCTGATCGGAAAGCTGCCCCAATTGCAGTTTCAATTGGGCGATCCGTGTATCGAGGCGCGAAATCTTGTTGAGGGCGACGATGGCCAGAACGAAGCCTGCAATTGAAATCAACCATCCAAAGCCGTCCATGGAGTCCCCTGCGCAATTGAGTCGGGCGAAGTTACACTGCTTGCCTTTGATTGTCGAAATTGGGAAAAGACGGGAAATGAC
>CADEEO010000004.1:46051-47684 GCA_902826365.1 uncultured Hyphomicrobiales bacterium
GAGCGGCGCGAGGATCGCGTCGGCGTTTGGGTGAAGCGCCAGGGACGCGAAGACAAGATCGCCGCCATTGGCATCCGGGTGCGGCGCTGGGTGAGCTATCACGGCATCAGCCTGAATGTGGACCCCGATCTCAGCCATTTCGACGGCATCATTCCCTGCGGCGTGCGGGAGCATGGGGTGACCAGCCTTGTTGATCTGGGCCTGCCGGTGACAGTGGCCGATGCGGATGTTGCGCTGAAGAATTCCTTTCAGAGTATTTTCACACAAACTCCATGATCACCGCATCGACGCTGAGGCTGTCGCCGGCCTTGGCGTTGATTTTCTTGACCATGCCATCGCGTTCGGCGCGCAGGATGTTTTCCATTTTCATGGCCTCGACGATGGCCAGCGCATCACCCGCCTTCACCTCCGCCCCCTCGCTGACATGGAGCGCCACGACGAGTCCCGGCATGGGGCAGAGCAGTTTCTTTGAGGTGTCGGCCGCCAGTTTTTTCGGCATCAGCTTGACAAGTTCCGCTTCGCGCGGCGTATAGACCCGCGCGTCAACGCTCACGCCGCGGTGGCTGAGACGGTAGCCGTTAGAGATGCGGCGGACCTGAACCGAGACCTCCTCGCCGTCAATGATGCCATGCCAGACCGGCGTTCCCGGTGTCCAATGGCTGACAATGGCGCGCTCGCCGCGCTCCCCGGGCAGCAGGATTTGAATGAGGCGTTCGGTTTCATGGACAACTTCGACATCATGCCAGTCATCCCCCAGCCGCACCTTGCGCTCTCTTGAGAATTTCACCGCGCGGCCGCTCATCTGACCGCTGATCCGGCGCTTGCGGCGGTTTTCGACATGATCCAGCACGCAGGCAACGGTGGTGAGCCTGTCGGCCAGCTCAGGCGTCATGGCATTGCCCTTAAAGCCATCGGGAAATTCCTCGGCGATGAAGCCGGTTGAAAGGGTTCCCGCTTTCCAGCGCGGATTGTCCATGATGGCGGAAACAAAGGGCACGTTATGCTGGATGCCATCGATGTAGAATCCGTCGAGGCCCTGCGCCATGGCGGTGATGGCTTCGGCCCGGGTGGGCGCATGGGTGCAGAGCTTGGCAATCATCGGATCGTACCAGATGGAGATTTCGCCGCCCTCGAACACGCCGGTGTCGTTGCGGAGCGTCACGCCATCCCTGATTTGCTCCGCAGGCGGACGATATTTCACCAGACGGCCGATTGACGGCAGGAAATTCCGGTAAGGGTCTTCGGCATAGATGCGGCTTTCAATGGCCCAGCCATTCAATTTCACATCGGCCTGGCGCAGCGCCAGTTTCTCGCCGTATGCCACGCGGATCATTTGCTCCACCAGGTCCACGCCCGTCACCAGTTCGGTGACCGGGTGTTCCACTTGCAGCCGCGTGTTCATTTCGAGGAAGAAGAAGGAACGGTCCTGGCCCGCCACAAATTCCACCGTGCCGGCGCTATCATAGTTCACGGTCTTGGCCAGCGCCACGGCCTGTTCGCCCATGAGTTTCCGCGTCTTGGGATCAAGCAAAGGCGAAGGCGCTTCCTCGACCACCTTTTGATTTCGGCGCTGGATAGAGCATTCGCGCTCGCCGAGATAGATCACGTTGCCATGCTTGTCGCCGAGCACCTG
>CADEEO010000005.1:0-32262 GCA_902826365.1 uncultured Hyphomicrobiales bacterium
TATCCCATAGTTGCCTGAAGCACATCCCGCAGTTTTCCCATGGCTTTTTTTGTTGTTTTTTCATCGGCGGCGGCAAAGCCCATCAGCAGGCCTCGTTGAACCTGGCCGTGACGATACTGGATCGAGAGTGGCGAGACATTTACGCCGTGGTTGCGGGCAGCTGCCGCCACTGCTTTGTCGTCATGATTCTCATGAAACAGCCCGACAAGCTGTATGCCTGACTCGGTGCGGCGCAGGCGCAGCCAGGGGCTGAGGTATTCTTCGCAAATTTCCATGAAATACTGTCGGCGTGTTGCATAAAGCCTTCGCATGCGGCGCAAGTGCCGGGCGAAGTGGCCTTCATTGATGAAATCGGCAAGAGCCGCCTGGGTGAGGAGCGGCGGAAACTGTCCAGTGACACTCAAGGCCGAGACGAGGCCTTCGCGAAAGGCTTCCGGCACGACAAGAAAGCCCAGGCGCATGGCCGGAAACAGGATCTTGGCAAAGGTGCCCACATAGACCACGCGGTTTGAGGCGCTGATCCCATGCAGTGCGGGAATTGGCTGGCCCTGGAAGCGGAACTCGCTGTCGTAATCGTCCTCAATGATCCAGGAATTCCAGCGTTCCGCCATATGGATGAGATTGAGCCGCTGTTCCATCGGCATGGTGACACCCAACGGCTGGTGACAGGAGGGTGTCACAAAAATAAGTCGAGGCGGCACGGGCGGCGGTTCTAAATCCCAGCCGTTGTCACTGACGCGTAGCGGGGCGAGGTTGGCGCCTGCCGAGAGGAAGGCAGAACCGGCCCCGTAATATCCCGGTTCCTCCAGCCATACAGTGTCACCGGGATCGATAAGCAGCCGTGCCAGGAGATCAAAGGCTGATTGCGCGCCATTGGTAATGACAATCTGTTCCGGCTTGCAGGTCATGCCGCGCGATGCTGTAAGGTAGCGGGCGATTGCTTCGCAGAGGGGCGGATAGCCGCTGATGTGATAGGTACCGAAGAGATCGTGGCGTGCGAGCTTGGCGCGCTTGCTGAGAAGCTTTGACCATGTGGTGAAGGGGAAATTATCGGAATCGGGCAGGCCGGGATGAAAGGCAAGTATGTCCGGGCTGCCGTGATGATGGGGTTGCACCAGCATGATTTTGCCGCGAGCCGATAAGGTGCTGCCGATTTCGATGGCCGGCTTTTTTGCTGCCGTGGCGGTTGTCGGAAGATCCATCACCAGGGGCGGCGAGCCACGCCGCATCAGCAGATAGCCTTCAAGGGCCAGTTGTTCGTAAGCGGCGATGACGGTGTTGCGGCCAACCGCGAGGTCCTTGGTAAGAAGGCGTGTCGAAGGAAGCGCCGTGCCGCTTGGCAGAACCCGGCGTTCGATGAGGCCGCGAAGCTGGCTATAGAGTTGGCGGTGCAGATTGGTGGAAATGCTGCGGTCAATCACAATGCCATCTATGGGAAAAGCTGTTGCCACAGTGGTTCCTAAAAATTATCGCGTTCTGGTTCTAACATTAGAACCAATCCGGTTATAGGCTCAAGCCAGATAAAGAGACAAGTTTCATGTCCAAAGGTGGGTGGGGATGCAGCGTTTGAAGGTTGGCGTCATCGGCGCAGGCGGAATTGCCCAGATTGAGCATATTCCGAACCTGATGAAGCTGAAGCATCAGTTTGAGATTTTGGGCGTTTGCGATCCCTCGGCAAAGGCGCGCGCCTTTGTAGGCGAAGAGTTTGGGCTTGTGGCGTTTAAGAGCATCGAAGATGTTCTGGCCCTGCCGCTTGATGCCGTCGTCATTGCCTCGCCCGATCCCCTGCATCATGAACAAATCCTTGCTGCCCTGGGGCGCGGGTTCCATGTTTTCTGCGAGAAGCCCTTGTGTTACGCGCCCGGCGATATTGACGACTTGATTGCGGCCCGCGACCGGGTGGGAAAAGTTCTGCAGGTCGGCTACATGAAGCGCTTCGATCCGAGTTATGAAGCGGCCTTAGGGCGCATGCCGGGAACGGCGAAAACCTTGCGCTATGTGTCGGTTGAAGTGAATGATCCGGATGCCTGGCCCTTCATCAAGCACCACGCGTGGCGCCAGGGCGACGACGTGGCGCCGGACCTGATTGCTTCGGTGAAAGCCAAGCAGCAGGAACAGGTGGCGCGCGCCGTGCCGGCAGCGCTTGATGCGATGAGTTACCGCGGCTTTACGGCCGCATACTGCTCCTCGCTGGTGCATGATGTGAATGCCGTTCATGGGCTTCTCGACGGGCTTGGTGTTCCGGATGGCGAGATTGCCGGGGCCCAGATTTTTGCCGATGGTCAAGGCGGCCAAGGCGCGGTGCGCCTGCTTGGCGGCCGCGCACTGTGGAACATGGTGCATCTCAAGGTTCCGGCCCTTGCGGACTACAGCGAGAAAATTACCTTTTATTTTGGCGAAGGGATTCTTGAGCTTGAGTTTCCATCGCCGTGGCTCAACCACCAGCCGACGCGGCTGACGGTCAAGACGAGCAATGGCTACACGTTTGCCAGGGAAGATGTGAGAACCGGGTATGAGGAAGCCTTCATCGAGGAGCTGAAAGGCTTCTGGTCGGCCATCGTCGAGGGCAAGGCCGTTCGCAACACGGCGGAACAGGCGCGCCGCGACATGGCGCTTCTCTCAGGGCTTGCCCAGTTTCACGCAGGAGCACGTTCATGAAGGTCCGCATCGGCATCAATCCCATCACCTGGAGCAATGACGATGCGCCGGAGCTTGGCGGCGATATTCCGCTTGAAGTTTGCCTGAGCGAGACAAAGCAGGCGGGATATGCGGGGACGGAACTTGGCGGGAAATTTCCGCGCCGGTCGGCGGAGCTCAAGCCAATCATGGAGCGCCATGGGCTTGCCGTGATTTCCGGCTGGTATGACGGCCGGTGCGATGAAAAGGACGTGAGCGCGGAAATGGACGCGATCGGCCCCCATCTCCAGCTTCTGAAAGACATGGGGTCAACCCATGTGGTCTATGCCGATACGTCGCGGGGCCGCCATGGCGCCATCTGGGATCCCATTTCCAAGCGCCCAGCGTTGCAGGCCGAGGAATGGCCGACTTACGGGCGCAAACTGACGCAGCTTGCCGAGCGCATGGCGGATTTCGGGGTGCGCATGGCCTTCCATCACCACATGGGAACCATCATCGAAACGGACTCCGAGGTTGGCCTTCTCATGAAGCATACGGGCGAGGCCGTTGGTCTTCTCTATGACACCGGGCATTCGACGTTTTCCGGCGGCAATCCTTTGCAGCTGATCAAAGACAACGTGAAGCGCGTGGTGCATGTACATTGCAAAGATGCGCGCAAACCGATGCTGGAAAAGGCCCGCGCTGGGGACATGAGTTTCATGGGTGCAGTTCTCGAAGGCATTTTCACCGTGCCGGGCGATGGCTTCACGGATTATCCGTCAATCCTGCGGGTTCTCGCGGAGGCAAATTATTCAGGCTGGCTGGTAGTTGAAGCCGAACAAGATCCAAGAAAGGCCCATCCCCTCACCTACGCCACGATGGGTTTCAAGAACCTGTCGCGCCTGGCCACGGAGGCGGGCTTTACCGTTGAAAAATAATTGGGGCAGTTTATCGCCCGCAGAAGGAACCAGTGCGAAAGCGTAACCTAGAAACCTAAAATGCAACTGGTCCGTCAGACGTGATCACGGCTGGCGGAGACACCTAAAAGGAGGAAACATGTTCTCGCTAGCGAAACTAATGAAACCCGTGCTCGGCCTTGTGGCTGGGCTGACGATGCTGTCGGCGGCTGCCGGAATTGCTGCCGCCGATGAAACCCGTGTTGTGTTTGTGACCCATGGCCAGAGCGGCGATCCCTATTGGTCCGTCGTCAAGAACGGCATGGATGATGCCGCCAAGACGCTCGGCGTGAAGGCCGAGTACCTGGCGCCGGAAACCTTTGACATGGCCAAGATGGCCCAAATGATCGACGCGGCGGCAGCTTCGAAGCCCGATGGCCTTGTGGTTTCCATTGCCGATCCGGCAGCGCTTGGCGAACCGGTGAAAAACGCCGTTGCCGCGGGCATCCCCGTTATCGTGATTGATTCCGGCGGCGGCAAGCTCACCAAGGAACTTGGCGGCCTGCTCTATCTCGGGCAGAGCGAATACGAAGCTGGCGTTATGGCCGGCGAGCGCATCAAGAAGCTCAACGTCACCAAGGCCGTGTGCGCCAACCATGAAGTCGGCAACGTCAGCCTAGATGACCGCTGCGCCGGTTTTGCCAAGGGACTTGGCGTCGACGTTCCGGTTCTCAATGGCGTGATGGACCCGACGGAAATGAAGAACCGCCTCATCGCCTATCTCAAGACGAACCCGGATACGCAGTTCGTTTTGACCGTTGGCATCGGCGGGGCTGAGCCGGGCCTGGTTGCCCTTGAAGAACTGGGCCTCACCGGCAAAGTGAAGATCGGCACCTTCGATCTTTCACCAACCATTCTGCAAGCGACAGCCGATGGCAAAATGGAGTGGGGCATCGACGCGCAGCAATATGCGATGGGCTACATTCCCGTCGTCATGTTTGACCTGTGGAAGAAGTACAAGATCGCACCGATCGCCGACTATCCTACGGGCCCTGGCTTTGTGACCAAAGAAACGGCTGCCTCAGTTATCGATCTGGCAAAGCAAGGCAAACGCTAATCTCTGCATGGCGGCTAGCCATCTGCTGGCCGCCATGGCAATGATTGCTTGGAGGATGGCATGAGCCTTGAAGTGAAGGACGAACGAGTCCGCGCTGTTCCGTTGCTTGGCCGGCTGCTCAGCCGGCCCGAACTTGGGGCGATTGCGGGAACGGTTCTCATCTTCGTGTTTTTCGGAATCACGGCGGGCGACAGTGGCCTGTTCAGCGCCAAAGGCATCGTCAACTTCCTGGAAGTCTCGGCCCAGCTCGGCATTCTGGCAGCGGCGGTTGCCCTGCTCATGATTGCGGGTGAATTCGATCTCTCCATCGGCTCGATGATCGGTTTTGCCGGCATCATTATTGCAATTCCACCCATCATGTGGGACTGGCCCGTGTGGGCTTCGGTCCTTATGGCCTTCGCGAGCTGCGCATTCGTCGGCTACCTTAACGGCCTGATTGTGGTGCACACGGGGCTTCCCTCTTTCATCGTAACACTTGGCAGCCTGTTCATGCTGCGCGGCCTCACGCTTGGGGTGACGCGCGGCATTACGGGGCGCACCCAGGCTTCGGGCCTGCATGAATATTCCACCGGGGACTGGATTACCCCCTTCTTCGCTGGGCAGGTCTTCAGGGCGCCCATTGGCTGGCTTGCAGAGCTTGGGGTGATCGGCAAGCGCGCCGATGGCTTGCCGGCGATCAGTGGCATTCCGGTTTCAATCGTCTGGTGGATCGGTTTGACGCTGTTCTTCACCTGGCTGTTGATGCGCACGCGCTTTGGCAACTGGATATTCGCATCGGGCGGCGAAGCCAATGCGGCGCGCAATATGGGCGTTCCCGTGGCCCGCACCAAGATCACGCTTTTCATCATGACGGCGCTTGCCGCCGCCCTTTTTGCGACCGTACAGGTTCTGGTGACCGGTTCGGCTGACACGCTGCGTGGCAACCTGAAGGAGTTCGAGGCAATCATCGCGGTGGTCATCGGCGGCACATTGCTGACCGGCGGCTATGGCTCGGCCATCGGGGCGATGTTCGGCGCGCTTATCTTTGGCGTGGTGCAGATGGGGATTTTCTATACGGGCATCGACACGGACTGGTTCAAGCTGTTCATGGGCGCCATGATGGTGGTGGCAGTGCTGTTCAACAGCTATGTGCGCGCCCGCGCCATGAGGAGCCGGTAAATGGACACGCCCCTCGTTGAACTAAAATCCGTCAGCAAGTATTTCGGCTCGGTCATCGCACTGAAGGATGTGTCCTTTGATGTGCGCCCAGGTGAAGTGCATTGCCTTCTCGGCGACAATGGCGCCGGCAAATCAACCCTCATAAAGGTACTCTCAGGGGTTCACAGCCCTGATGAAGGCGAGATTTTGGTGGGCGGCGCGCATACGCGATTCAATTCACCAAAGGATACACTCGATAAGGGGATCGCCACGGTCTATCAGGATCTGGCGCTGGTGCCGCTGATGAGCGTGGCGCGCAATTTTTTTCTGGGGCGCGAACCTTTGAAGAAAACCTGGGGCCTTCGGCAGTTCGATGTCGACTACGCCAACCGCACGGCCTATCAGCAGCTTTCGGATATGGGCATCCAGTTGCGCAATCCCGAACAGCCGGTGGGAACGCTTTCGGGCGGCGAGCGGCAGTGCCTGGCGATTGCGCGTGCAATCCATTTCGGCGCCAAGGTCCTGATCCTTGACGAACCGACATCGGCGCTTGGGGTTCATCAGGCCTCCGTTGTGCTGAAGCTTATCGTGCAGTCCAAGGCGCGGGGCATCGGCGTCATCTTCATTTCGCACAATGTGCACCATGCCTATGTGGTAGGGGACCGCTTTACGCTTCTGAAGCGGGGCAGGAGTGCCGGCACTTACCAAAAGAACGAGATCAGCCGCGACCAGCTTCTCAACCTGATGGCGGGCGGCAAGGAACTTGTCGATCTCGAGCAGGAAATCATTAAACTCAACAATGGGAAGCGCTAGTCATGGATCGCATTGGCGTTGGCCTGGTGGGCACCGGCTTCATGGGCAAATGCCATGCCATAGCCTTTGGGGCGGTGAAGGCGGTATTCGGCGATGTTCCTCATATCGACAGGGTGGCGCTCTGTGATGTGGATTCCTCGCACGCCAAGCTGAAGGCCTCCGAGTTTGGATTTTCCCGCACCACAACAAACTGGCGTGATCTTCTCGTTGATCCGGCCATTCATCTCATTTCGATCACATCGCCTAACGGCATGCACCGTGAAATGGCTGTCGCAGCCCTTGAAGCTGGCAAACACGTGTGGTGCGAAAAGCCCATGGCACTGACGCTTGCCGATGCGGAAGCGATGACGGCTGCGGCGGCAAAAACCAAGGAACAGGTTACGGCCTTGGGCTATGCCTATTTGCGAAACCCTGCCCTGCAATATGCAAAACAGCTCATTGGCGAAGGCGCCATTGGCCAGGTGTTTGATTTCCGCGGCAGCGTTGATGAAGATTATATGGCCGATCCTTCGTTGCCGTGGTCCTGGCGGCTGACGCGCAAAGACGCGGGCCTTGGCACGCTGGGCGATTTGACCTGCCATCTGGTTTCATTGGCCCATGAACTCATGGGCGAGATCGGCAGCCTTTGCGCCATGGCCGATGTGGTTCACGGCAAACGGCCCATCGCAAACGAGCAGGGCAAGCTGGCGAACGTCGAAAACGATGACATTGCCCATGCGGTGGTGCGCTTCCGCAGCGGTGCGCGCGGCGTGCTGAGTTCAAGCCGCATTGCGCATGGCCGCAAGAATGGACTTAGAATCGAAGTCCACGGATCGAAGGGCATGCTGTGGCTCGACAATGAGCGCATGAATGAACTGAACCTGTATGTGGCGGAAGGACCTGCCGCAGCCCGCGGCTTTCGCCGCATCCTTTCGTCACCCGCCCATCCGGCCTATGGCAAGCTTTGTCCGGCGCCGGGGCATGGGCTGGGATTCAACGAGTTGAAAGTCATCGAGCTGGCGGAAATCCTGCATGCCATCCAGGGAGCGCCTTCAAACCAGATTGACTTTGCAAAGGGGCTTCGCATTGAAAAAGTCATTCACGCCTTCGCCCAGTCCTCGGCGGCACGGGCCTGGGTGGATATTGCGTGATCAGTAATTGAACTTCCGCAAAGCCATTGCTGTGGCATCGTCGGCTGGCTTGAAGCGCAGGTATTTCACACAAGCCGGGTCATCGGCTTCGATGCTGCGAATGCTGCCCAACACCCTATCTACGCCGCCCGGTGTTAGCGATGCTTGCAGCAAACTCTCGTTGGAATGCAATGCGTAGTGGTCGACGGCCCGATAGTAGCCGTCGGTGCAAAGCAGAATTTCACTGGGCGCGCCCAAATCAAAATACTCGGCAAATTCCGTTGCTGACGGGCTTGCCTCAAGGATGCTGTAGCCACCCGGAGAATTCCGCTGCTTGCGGCCTTGCATGAGCTGCGGCCGGAATTCGGCGAGCAGCTTTTTGATATCAAGCATGCCCGCATCCCGGCGCTTGAGCGCTTCCCTCGAAAGCCAGTGGTCAAAGGCGTTGTTGGGAGAGGCCGCAACGCTGATGTGCGCGCCATCGCTGCCGCGCGCCAGGAGGCAGGAATCACCCAGGCGCATTGCTTGCCAAGTCCCGCCATAGCATTTCACCAAAGTCAAGCAGGCCGCAGGCGGGTCATGGTCCGCAGGAACATCAAGGTCCTTCACGGCCGCCTTGAAATCAACGATCAGGGCTTGCACGAGCCTGGCGAGAATTTCGCGCAGCGGAAGGTCAGAGCCAGCGAGTGCCTGCAAATGATCATGGGCCCTGGCAACAAGCCAGGCCGCATCGCTTCCGCCGCCGAGAAAATTCTTTCTGTTGATGCCCGTCACGCCATCGAAAATCCACGCGGCGGAAACATCACCGGGGCTGCCAAGAAATCCCAGGCCATCCTCGTTGATTGTGCCTGCCCCCTGCGTTACGGCACCCGCAAGCTTCAAAGGGCCACCACCTGGCCGGTGCGCACGCTTTCATCGGCCGCCAGCACGATGCGGAGCGAATTTATGGCATCCTCCACATGGCCGCTCATGTCCCGGTCATGTCGGATCGCATCAAGGAACAATTCCTGCTCGCGGTTGCAAAGCTCCTGATGGCCGGGCTCATCGTCCATGCGGATGATTTCATCGGGGGTTGCAAATTTTCCCTTGGGCGTGAGCAGCGCATGATGCAGGCGCAGCGCGCTGGTGCGCGTGTGGCTGTCGACATCCGAAGATGCTGTTTTCGATTCCTCCACGGCAATCGACACGGAACCTTTAGGGCCGATCATGTCTTTCACGAAAAAAGCCGTTTCGCTCATCATCGGCCCCCAGCCCGCTTCGTACCATCCCACCGAGCCGTCATCGAAGGCCACATGAAGGTGGCCATAGTTATACATATGCTCATCGACTTCAGTGGTAAGGCGCGCCCCGACCGCATGGACGCGGACGGGCTTGGCGCCCGTCACCTGGCACATGACATCGACATAATGCACGCCGCAATCGACGATGGGGCTGATAGAATTCATCAGCTGCTTGTGCACAGACCATTGCGCACCGGAAGATTGCTGGTTGAGATTCATCCGCATCACCAGCGGCTTGCCGAGGGTTTTTCCCACTTTAACAAATTTCACCCAGGAGGGATGAACCCGCAGGATATAGCCGATCACCAGCTTCCTGCCGGAGGCCTTGGCGAGCTTCGCAATCTCTTCGGCCTCGGCCACCGTGTCGGCCAAGGGCTTTTCGATGAAAATATGGCAGCCCGCCGTCAAGGCCAGCTTGGCATAGGCAGCATGGGTATCGGGCCAGGTGTTGATCGATACGGCATCGGGTTTTGTGGAAGCGAGGGCCTCGGCGTAGTCGGAAAAAAGCGGCGCATCCGGAAATTCCTTCTTGATGTCATCGCGTGTTTCAATGCCGCGGCTGCACAGGCCCGCAATCTCAAATCCCTTGATGGACTTGTAGGCGCGGGCATGGCTCAAACCCATATTGCCAAGGCCTACCACAAGCACTTTGATTTTCTTCATTTGCCGTCGATCCATGTTTGGAGAACCTGCAAATCATTGCTCAAATGCGCAAGGCTCGCAAGATAGCCGGATTTAATGCGGCCAAGCTCGTGATCGCGCCTGAGAAATGACGCGGGATTAAGGGAAGCCATGCAAAGCGCATCTTCCAGGCTGACGCCAAGGCGCTCCACGCAGTAGCGCACCGCTCCATCCATGGTCAGGTTTGAGCCGGCAAGGGTGCCATCGTCCAGCACCAGCTTGCCATTCGCCAGATGAACCGCACGTCCCTGCAATGCGAAGTTGTCAGGCCCGTCCGCGGCTGTTGGCATGGCATCGGTGACCAGCATGATGCGGCTTCGAGGCTTTGCCGCAAGCGCCACCCTCATGGCGGCGTCATGCACATGATAGCCATCGGCGATCAATCCGCAGAAACTTTCCGGGTCTGCAAGTGCGGCACCGACCATGCCGGGTTCGCGGCCATTCATCTGGCTCATGGCATTGAAGAGATGGGTGAAGGCGCGCGCGCCGGAGGCCAGGGCCCTTGCAACCTCGGCAAGGCTTGCTTCGGAATGGCCGAGGCTGACAAGCACACCTTTGTTCGCAAGCAACTGGATCAAATTTGGTGGAACCCGGTTGGGAGCAAGCGTCAGCATCACGCTGCCGCAATCGAGATCGGCAATGCGTTCCACATCGTCCTGCGTCATTGTGCGGATGAATTTCGCCTCATGGGCGCCCTTGCGCTCCTTGTCGAGAAATGGCCCTTCAATATGAATGCCGAGAACGCCCGGAACGTTTTTTGAACGGGCTGCTTTCACGGCAGCAATTGCTTTCGACAAAACTTCCGGCGCATCGGTGATGACAGTCGGCAGCATCCCCGTCGTTCCGAACTTGCGATGGGATTCGGCAATGCGGCGGACCGTGTCGATTGTGGGATTGTCATTGAGCAAAGCGCCGCCGCCGCCATTCACCTGTACGTCGAGGAATCCCGGCGCCAGGAGCCCGCCGTTCAAGACGCGCCGCTCAATACCTGCAGCGAGTTTTTCCTCGGGCACAACTTCAGTGATGCGCCCACCCCCAATGACAACGGCAAGGCCGCCGCGAATGCTCTCGCCATCAAATACGCGGGCGCCTGTGAGGGCAAATGCCATTACACAGTCTCCGTTACTTTTTTGAGGAGCCGCGGGCGGTCGGGGTCGCGGCCACGGGCCACGGCTGTTGCCTCAACAAAACGATAGGCGGTTTGAATGATGGAGATGGGATCAAGCAGGGAATTTCCGGTGCGCGCAAAAGGAAGCCCGCCTTCCTCAGCCACCAAAACAGAAGCGCCGGTCTGGCGCATCTTGCCCAGGGACTCGCGCGAAGATTTCCGCGCCCCGTCTTCCGGCGAATAGGCAAGAACCGGGAAGCCTTCGCCGAGAAGCTCAAGCGGGCCATGCATCACTTCGGCGATGGAGTAGGCTTCCGCATGAATGGCGCAGGTCTCCTTCAGCTTCAGCGCCGTTTCCACGGCAATGGGCAGCGATGGCCCGCGCGCCAGAACGTAAAGCGACTCTGCATCCTTTGCGAGGGCAACTGCTTCAGGCCAGTCCATTTCAGCGGCCTTCGCCAATTGATCAGGCAGAGCCTCAATAGCGGCAAGCAGATCCTTGCGGTCTAGCCAATGGGCCACGATGGCCGCACCCGCCACCAAGGATACGATGAAAGATTTCGTAGCCGCCACGCTCAATTCCGGGCCTGCGTGGAGCGGCAGGCAAACATCAGCGGCATGGGCCGCTGGCGAATCCTCCACATTGACCAGCGCCACCGTCAAGGCGCCTGCCTCGCGCGCCGCATCCTGAAGCGCCACGATATCCGGGCTTTTTCCCGATTGGGAAACCGTCACACATAATCCGCTCTTCAATTGAAGCTTTGCGCCATAGACGGACACAACCGATGCGCCCACAGACGAACACGGAACCCCTGTCAAAATTTCCGCAAGATATTTGAAGTAACCGGCGGCACTGTCGGAGCTTCCACGCGCCGATGTAATGATGACGGGTGGCGGCCTGCGCCTGAGATGGGCTCCGATTTCTGAAAGCGTTTTGCCATTGCGCTGAAGGAAACGGGCAACGGCCTCCGGCGCCTCGGCGGCTTCGCGCGCCATGTGGCTCATGATTTTACCCCGGGTGCGATGGTGAGTTCAGCGACAAAATCATAGCTGTCGCCGCGGTAATGGGAGCGGGTGAATTCAATGATGCGGCCATCGGGAAGATAGGAAATGCGCTCGATGAACAAGGCCGGGCTGCCGTCCGGCAGATCAAGGAGTTTGGCTTCCTGCATCGTGAGCGCCGTTGCATGCAGGCGCTGAAGCGCCCGCACCGGCCTGACGCCGCGCGCCTCGAGGGCTTCGTAAAGCGAACCGCGAACGCTCGCCGGATCAGGCAAAAAATGCTGTGGGATCACCGCCAGTTCAATGGCCATGGGAACCCCATCGGCGCGGCGCAGGCGGTGGAAACGCGAGACATGCTCGCCCGGCGAAATCGACAGTTTGATTGCTTCCTCTGGCGTCGGAAGGCCGGTGGAACGCTCAAGCCAATCGGCGTCGGTTTTGAGGCCGCGAAGCTGCATGTCCTGGGTGAAACTGGTGAGGCGCGACAGGGGCTGTTCAATGCGCCGCGCCGGCCCGCTTACATAGGTGCCGGAACCCCGGCGTTGCACCAGCACGCCGTCGGCCACGAGATCGGTGAAGGCCTTGCGCACGGTGACGCGCGAGATATCGAGCAGCACCGCCACGTCGCGCTCGCCTGGGATAGCATCTCCTTCCTTGAGATCGCCGGACGCCACCGCATCCTGCACCAGTTTTTTCACGCGGAGATAACGCGGCGCCGTGCTGTCGCGCTCAAATCGGCTGCGCTGGAAGATGGTTTGAAAAGCGTTCATGCCCAACTCACCGGAATGCTCTGAGCCTGACGCGCCATCATGATGGCGCCATCCAACGCATCAGCCCCAGGTGCTGTCAGCGCCTGCTTCACGTCAGCATCGAGATAGGGCGGATAAACCTTCGCTACGCCACCGAGCAGGCAGAGCTTGCCAGCGCCGCGCGCCAACAGAGCGCGGCCAAGGCTTGAAATGGCGGCTGCTCCCTCAATCACAATGGTCATGCCGACCACATCGCCTTTGGCGGCACATTCGAAAACCAGGGGCGCCATTTCGGCATAATCTTTTGGCGTTGCCTGCTCAGACCAGCGGGAGACATCGAACCTGTTACGGCCAACCCGTGATAATACGTTCTCGATCAGCGGTGTGGGTTGCAGCAGGCCATCGATAGCCAGCGCAGCGCGGCGCACCGCGTGGTGGCCGAGCCAGGCGCCCGAACCATGATCGCCAAGCGCAAATCCCCAGCCGCCCACCATGTGGCGAACCCCATTGATGGAAGCAAAGCCAATGGAGCCGGTGCCCGCAATGACAATGCCGCCGTCGCTTCCGGCAAAGGCGCCCACCCAGGCCGCATAGGCATCGTTATCGGCGATGACCGAAGCGAACGGCAGTTTCGCCTCGGCAATCCGCTCTGCTCCAACGGAGGTTACGATGCCCGCAAGGCCAAGGCCTGCATGAAGATCGCTTGTCTTTAAGTGTGCCCTGCCCGCTGCTTCTGCGGCAGTCGCAATGATGTTGGCCAGCGCCCCATCAAAATCCTGATAAATATTGGAGGAGCCGCCAATGGCTTCGCCCAGCATGCGCCCCGCAGCATCCCGGATGCGGGCCCGGCAACGGCTGCCGCCGCCATCAATGCCGAGAAAATAAGCCTTTGCTTGCTCCATTATCATACAATACCAAAACAATACCAAATGTGAAGAGTTTTGTTAATAAATATCAAAATTTCAACAAATTCCGCGATTATTCAATGGTTAATACTTTCCACTAGACAAGTGGTATTTATTTGGTATTGTCACATTTATGGGAGCATCCTTGCGAAAAACCGAGAATAATTTGCCGCAATCGGCAGGCATCGACACCTGGAGCGACGCAGAAATTCTGGCCGCGTTTGCTGGCGGACAGGAGCGCGCCATCGCCGCCGTCAAGGCGGCCACACCACAAATATCGAAAGCCGCAAACGCCATTGCTGCTTGTTTGGCTGGCGGTGGCAGCCTTTTCTATGCGGGCGCCGGAACTTCAATCCGCATCGGCGTGCAGGATGGTTCGGAGCTGCCCGCAACCTTCGGCATGGCGGAAGACAAAATTGATTATCTCATCGCCGGCGGCCGTGCGGCGATGTTTGAAACACTTGCCGACGCGGAGGATGATGCCGTCGAAGGCGCGCGCGCTGCCTCTGCCTGCAAAGCCGGTGACGCGCTGATTGCCATCGCGGCCTCCGGCTCAACGCCTTACACAATTGCCGCCGCCAAGCGCGCCCGGGAACGCGGCGCAACGGTCGTTGCCGTTGTCAACAACGCGAACTCCGCACTTGCTGCTGCCGCCGACATCGAAATCCTTCTCGATTCCGGTCCTGAGGTTATCACGGGATCAACCCGCATGGGCGCAGGCACGGCGCAGAAAGCGGCTCTCAATTTTCTGTCCACCCTCGTCCATATCAAACTGGGGGCGGTGCATGATGGCATGATGGTCAACGTGCAGGCCGGCAATCTCAAGCTCAAGGCCCGTGCGGCTGGCATTGTTTCACGCATTGCCGGGATCAGCGAGAAAGACGCCGCCGCTGCACTCGAACTTGCCGGGGGCGGAGTAAAGCCCGCCGTCCTGATCAGCTCCGGTGCAGGCTCACTTGACGCTGCGCAGCGGTTGCTCCTTGAAAGCAAAGGTAATTTACGGCTGGCCCTTTCACGGCTGGCCGCGACACGCTAAGTTTTGAAGAAACGTCAAATAGAGGAAAGGGAGAAACTCATGTTAAAGACTGGACTGAAGACCATGCTGCTCACGGCCGTTGCCATGACGGCATTTGCCGGCGCCGCATCGGCCGGAAAACTTACCATAGAGAGCTGGCGTAACGACGACGCCACCATCTGGAAGGAAAAAATCATTCCTGCCTTCCAGGCAAAACATCCCGATATCACGGTGGAATTCACGCCCACCGCGCCCAAGGAATACAACGCGGCCTTGAACGCCAGGCTTGAAGGCGGCACCGCCGGTGACATCATCACCTGCCGGCCTTTCGATGCTTCACTCGAGCTCTTCAACAAGGGCCACCTTGCGGGCCTCAATGACCTGCCAAGCATGGCGGGCTTTTCGGACGTGGCCAAGAGCGCCTGGACGACCGATGACGGCAAGACCACCTTCTGCGTGCCCATGGCGTCAGTTATTCACGGCTTTATCTACAACAAGGATATCTTTGCCGAGTTGAAGCTTGCAGAACCCAAGACCGAGGAAGAATTTCTCGCCGTTCTCGAGGCCATCAAGAAAGACGGCAAATATGTTCCGCTGGTTTTGGGCACCAACGACCAGTGGGAAGCCGCCACCATGGGCTTCCAGAACATCGGGCCCAACTACTGGAAAGGCGAGAAAGGCCGCAAGAAGCTGATTGATGGCACGGGCAAGCTGACCGATCCGGAATATGTGAACACCTTCGCAGCGCTTGCGAAGTGGGCGCCCTACATGGGCGATGGCTACAAGGCCCAGACCTATCCCGACAGCCAGAACCTATTCGGCCTCGGCAAGGGCGCCATCTACGCGGCGGGTTCGTGGGATATTTCCACCTTCCGCGGCCAGGACGTGCCCATGGGCGCATTCAAGGCCCCGCCTCCCGCCGGTTCGGCCGATTGCTATATTTCGGACCACACGGATATCGGCATCGGGATGAACGCAAAATCGGCCAACGCCGCTGACGCCAAGGTTTTCCTGGACTGGATCGGCTCGGACGAGTTTGCCAACATCCTCGGCAACGCGCTTCCAGGCTTCTTCCCGCTGTCGAACGCCAAGGTAACGCTCACCGACGATGTCGCGCAGACCTTCGTAAGCTGGCGCGGCGAGTGCAAGTCAACCATCCGCGACTCCTACCAGATACTGTCGCGCGGAACGCCAAACCTCGAAAACGAGATGTGGAACGTTTCGGCCCAGGTGCTCAATGGCACCATGACGCCGGAAGCCGCCGGAGCCCAGCTCGAAGACGGGCTGAAAAAATGGTACGCTCCGCACCAGAAGTAACGTAAAGAAAATGGGGCCGCCGGCTAACTGCCGGTGGCCCCTTTTCATTGAGCGGGGGGAGCATGGCGGACGCAAAGGCAGGAGCTGGCAACGCTATCGTTGGCATGGGCCGCGGTTCCTATGCCATGTTGCTGGTGTTTTTCCTGGGGCCTGCGGTCGTCATCTACACGGTCTTTTCGATCTATCCCCTTCTCGCCACGATCTTCAATTCGCTCTATTTGCGCCAGCCTGACGGGGCCTATATCTTCAATGGACTCGGCAATTTCCAGACGCTGCTTACCGACACCACATGGTCGGCGCCGTTCTGGAATGCCTTCCGTAACAATTGCTATTTCTTTCTGATACACATGCTGGTTCAAAATCCCATCGGGTTGGCGCTTGCCGCCATGCTGAGCCTACCACGATTGCGCTTTCGCGCCACCTACCGCACTCTGATCTTCATGCCCACGATGCTGTCGGTGGTGATTATCGGCTTCACCTGGCAGTTGATCCTCTCGCCGCTCTGGGGCATTTCAAAAATGTTCCTCAACGCCTTCGGCCTGGGATTTCTCTTTGCACCATGGCTTGGCCAGGAATCCACCGCCCTTATCACCGTCTCGCTGATTTCCGTGTGGCAGTTTGTCGGCATCCCGATGATCCTGATCTACACCGCCTTGTTGGCAATCCCCGAGGAGCTTATCGATGCGGCGACGGTCGATGGCCTCAACCAGTTCCAGGCCTTTATCTGGGTGAAGCTGCCCTTGATTTTCCCTACCATTGGCCTCGTGTCGGTTCTCACCTTCGTCAACAACTTCAACGCGTTTGACCTGATCTATGCCATGAAAGGGGCGCTCGCCGGGCCCAATTTCTCGGCCGACATCATGGGCACCCTGTTCTACCGCACGTTTTTTGGAAACCAGTTGCAACTCGGCGATCTCTCCATGGGTTCAACAATCGCTACCATGATGTTCCTCATCATTCTCATTGGCATCATGTGCTATCTTTTCCTCATTCAGCGCCGCATGCAGCGCTATTCCTTCTGAGGCTTGAGATGCGGAAGCCAGCCAGCGCCATCGCAGTTCACGGCATCCTGATCCTCTATACGGCCTTGGCCCTGTTCCCCATCATTCTGGTGATCATGAATTCCTTCAAGGCGCGCAAGGCGATTTTTGGCGCGCCCCTCGCGTTGCCAACGCCTTCGACCTTCTCGCTCATCGGCTATGACAAGGTTTTCGGCGACAGCTCAATCGTCAGCTATTATCTCAACTCGATCACGGCCACTGGCGGCACGATTTTCTTCACGCTCCTGTTCGGCGCCATGGCCGCCTGGGCGCTTACTGAATACAAGTTCCGCTGGAACACGCTGCTCACGCTTTTCCTTGCGGTAGGCATCATGGTGCCAATCCGCCTGGGTTCAGTCGCCATTATCCAGCTCATCGTGGAATTGAACCTGATCAATACCCTTACGGCATTGATCCTCGTTTACACCGCACAGAACCTGCCGTTGTCGATTTTCATCCTGTCGGAATTCATCGCCCAGATCCCGAAGGATTTGCGCGAAGCCGGGCGCTGTGACGGCCTCAGCGAATACAGCATCTTTTTCTACATCGTATTGCCCTTGATCAGGCCTGCCATGGCAACGGTTGCCGTGTTCACCATGATTCCCGTCTGGAATGACCTGTGGTTTCCGCTCCTGCTGGCGCCAACCGGCGGCAAGCAGACGATCACGCTCGGCATCCAGCAGTTCCTCGGCCAATACATCACCGACTGGAACGCCGTGCTCTCGGCGCTTTCCACGGCGATCATCCCGGTCCTCATCCTCTATGTCGTCTTTTCGCGTCAATTGATCCGGGGCCTCACCTCGGGCGCAGTCAAATGAGTGCCCCATGTCGGAAGTGAAGATCGAAAAACTCTGCAAATCCTATGGCCCCGTCGAGGTGCTGAAGGACATTGACCTCACGGTGGAGGATGGCTCCTTTGTCGTGCTTGTCGGCCCCTCGGGCTGCGGCAAGTCCACTTTGCTGCGCTCCATCGCAGGGCTCGAGCCCGTCAATTCCGGCAACATGACCATTGGCGGCAAGCAAGTGAACGACCTGCCGCCGGCGCAGCGCGAAATCGCCATGGTGTTCCAGTCTTATGCGCTTTATCCGCACATGGATGTCTACAACAACATGGCCTTTGGCTTGAAATTCGCCAAGACGCCCAAGGCGGAAATCGATGCGCGGGTGAATGAAGCGGCCCGCATTCTGCAGCTGGAGCCACTACTGAAGCGGAGGCCGCGGGAACTTTCCGGCGGCCAGCGCCAGCGTGTGGCCATCGGCCGTGCTATTGTGCGGAAGCCCCAGGTGTTCCTGTTCGACGAGCCCCTGTCGAACCTCGATGCGGCGCTCCGCATCAACACGCGTGTTGAAATCGCCAAGTTGCACAAGATGCTGAAGGCCACCATTATGTACGTCACCCATGACCAAGTCGAGGCCATGACGCTCGCCGACAAGATCGTGGTGATGAACAACGGCCGCGTCGAGCAGGCCGGAAGGCCGCTCGAACTTTATTACAAGCCCAACAATCTGTTTGTTGCCGGTTTCATTGGCTCGCCGGCCATGAACTTCCTGCCCGCGCAGGTGAAAAAGGGCGGCACTCTCGCATTATCCGATGGGCAGGAATTGAAAGCGACACTCCCCTCCTCGTGCAAAACCGGCGATTCAGTGACCCTTGGTTTCAGGCCGGAGCACATGACACTTGGCGGAACGGGAAATTTCGCGCTCACGGGGACAGTCGACATCATTGAACGCTTGGGCGAGTCTGGTTTTGCCCATGTGCGTTTGCCTTCCGGCCAAACGATCATTGCCGAGGTACGCGGCGATCCCCGCACAAGTTCCGGCCAATCAGCAAAACTGACTTTCAATGCTGAAAATCTTCACATCTTCAATGCGGAAGGCCGACGCCTGGGTTGAGTTCTTGCCGCATTTGCCCGAGATCATCGCCACCGCCTTAATTTCGACGGGAAAATGCTGCCGCAAAAATTTCAAACAAAACTATACAACCAAATCATAAGGTTATGGCTGGGGCGGGAGGGATCGAACCTCCGTATGGCGGAATCAAAATCCGCTGCCTTACCGCTTGGCGACGCCCCAAACGCTGCCCCCTATAGCCGAGCCACCCTGCCCCCGCAACAACTTGCACAGGGAATTCCCGGTGACTATAAGCTGTGCCAAATTGTCGGAGTGTAGCGCAGTCTGGTAGCGCACCTGCTTCGGGAGCAGGGGGTCGGAGGTTCGAATCCTCTCACTCCGACCAGTTTTTGAATTCAGCGGCGGCCGAGAAGCGAGAAGGCCGCCGGGAATGCAAGGGCCGCCAGAACGGCCTTGATGATATCGCCGAGAACGAATGGCAGCATGCCCGTGGTCAAAGCAACTGCAATGGCCGACGCGACATCCATGCCCTTCATGACGCCAAGCCAACCAACTAGCCAAATCAGACCGGGGACGTAGACAATGGCGGCTCCCATCAGCATGGCGCCACTCAGCTTGAAAACATTGGCGCCCCAGCCTTTTTCGACGAGGTGGCCGACAAGGCCGGCGGCCAAAATGAAGCCAATGATATAGCCGCCCGTTGCGAGGATTTCGCCGGTGGGCAGGAACAGGCCGGCCTGGAAATTGGCGAAAACCGGAAGGCCGGCAGCGCCTTCAAGGGCATAGAGCGTCAACGTAATCGCGCCGAGCCTTGCACCATAGGCGGCACCCACGGCCAAAACAGCCAGGGTTTGCAGAGTCATTGGCACCGGAAGCATGGGCACGCTTACCTGGGCGGCGATGGCCACAATCGCGCTGCCAAGAATGGCCAGCAGAATGGCGCGGGTCCAGTTCACGGATGAAGTGGGCCAGAGACGGCCAGCAAGTGTAAGATTTGAAGTGCCCATTCGCGCGGTTCCCTCTAGCTTGGTTGCTGGTGGCAACTCCTTTAATTGGGTTGGCCAACGGGTGCAACCATGACTTTGGCCTTATGAATAACATTGCGTTCGACAGGAATTTTGAACCGCCGTTCGGAACGGCTGTGGCGCTCTCGCCGCTGGTCAGACGGATAACCTGCAACAATCCGGGGCCTTTCACGTTCACCGGAACGAATACTTTTATCGTGGGACATCAAAGCGTTGCGATCATTGATCCGGGGCCTGATGACGAAGCCCATCTTGTGGCGCTCTTGAGCGCGGTGCGCGGTGAAACGGTCAGCCACATTCTGGTGACGCATACGCATATGGATCATTCGCCGTTGGCGGCAAAGCTCCGTGCGGCGACAGGTGCGAAGACTTACGGCGCGGTTTCGCCAGCAGAATCAAAGATGACTTCCGATATCCGGCTGGACGCCAGAGTTGACCATGATTTCAGGCCGGATGTTTCGTTGCGGGATGGCGATGTGGTGGAGGGAAAAGGCTGGGCCCTGGAAGCGGTGTTCACGCCGGGGCACATGTCCAATCACATGAGCTTCGGTTTGAAGGCGGAAAAGGCCCTGTTGGTGGGCGATCATGTGATGGCCTGGGCCACCACGGTGGTGGCGCCGCCGGACGGAAACATGAATGATTACATGGGGTCACTGCGGAAACTTCTGAAACGGGATGAGGCCATTTATTACCCTGCGCATGGGCCGGAAAAGCGCAAGCCCCTGGGGCTGGTGCGGGCAATCCTGGCGCACCGGAAGATGCGCGAGACAGCGATTTTCAACCGGGTGAAAGCAGGCGATGGCACGATTGGCGAGATCGTGGCGAATATCTATGCGGATGTTGACCCGCGCCTGCATGGGGCGGCGGGGCTTTCGACCCTGGCGCACCTCCAATATCTTTTGGAAAAGGGACGCATTGAGGTGCGAAATGGACGATATATTTCGACAAAGTAACGACCAAAAATGGAGCTTTAGCGAACCCTTGCACGACAAAAGATGGTCAAAATCGCGCGCGAGATTATTCATACTAACATGTTAGTATGAATAATACTGAACCTAAATTTGCAATCTATAGTTGAAGTTTCTGCTTTATGAGTGTGGCGCATTCCTGGGGACCAAGGCCGCCGGAATCAACTTCAAGATCATATCTCTTGCCCCGGTGAACCCGGTCGTATTGCCAGCGCGCCAGGCCGATCATCCGGTCGCCACGCTGCCGTTCGCGGGCCTCCAGAACTTCAAGCGGCGCGAACACACTCACGAAAAAAGTCTCGAAGCCGGAGAGGAGCGCCTCGTATTCCTCCCGCTCGTTTTCCAGCATGACATCATCAACGATCAGATTGTTGCCCTGGGCCGCCATGGCAGCAATGGCATGGCGCATGCCGCGCAAGGCCCTTTCGCCGACTGGCCCGGTCTTGATGACAACCAGCGGCTTTCCATTTTCGGAAATTTCCTGAAAGGAAAAACCATCGGGATGATCCTGAAGGGACTCGGGCAGCATGGCGCAGAAGTCATCCATCTGGATATGCAGGAAAGGCTTGCCGGCAATTTTCTGTAATTCCTTCGCAATGGAACTCTTGCCAGAACTGCCGACGCCATTGAGAAGGATGATTTGAGCTGATCGGTTCATGGGCCAACGTTAATATGAAGCTCCGCGCTTTGCCAACCCGGAGCGGACGGGATAGTTTGCCGGGAATGACTTTGCATCCTGAAGCAATCCTTGAATTGGCGGGGCCGGCGCAGCTTGATGAGTTGCTGCCGCTTGTTGCGGCCTATCATGCGTTTGAAGAGGTTGAAACTTCGGCAGAGCAAAGAAGAGAGTCGGTCGGCAAGTTGCTGCGGGACAAGAACCTCGGCGAGATATGGCTGGTGCGGAAAATGGACCGCCTCATCGGCTATATCGCGGTGTGCTACAGC
Source organism: uncultured Hyphomicrobiales bacterium (assembly GCA_902826365.1). GTDB lineage: Bacteria > Pseudomonadota > Alphaproteobacteria > Rhizobiales > Aestuariivirgaceae > Aestuariivirga. The sequence goes on from CADEEO010000005.1 coordinate 21,575, forward strand.
TATTCCATAGAGTTCGGGGGACGTGATGGGTTCATTGACGAATTTTATGTGGATGCTTCCGAACGCGGCATGGGCATCGGCGGGCGCGTGCTGAAGGAGATCGCCGCGCTGCTGCGGGCGCGCGGGATCGTCGCGGTTCACCTGGAAGTGGACGGCGGGAACGGACGGGCAAGAGCGGCTTATGCGCGCGCCGGATTTTCAGCCCGCGACAAGTATCATGTGATGTCGCTGGTATTATAAGAGAAGAAGCGATTAGCTGCCATTCTTCACGAGCAGCAACGCTTTGCGCAAGTCTTCAACGCTGTAGGGCTTGTTCAGGACAGGCGCACCTGGAAAACGGCGCAGCAGCTCCGCCGAAGAATCGCCAGTGGCGATGATGAAGGGAGTGCCTCGTTTAACCAGCGCGTCACCCACCGGCTCAATGGTGGAGTCCCTGAGCCTGACATCGAGAATAGCAACGTCAAAATCCTGGCTGGCCAAGAGTTCGAGGGCTTCGCTTACTCTTGCGGCGGCGCCAACGACCTTGCAGCCCAAATCGCCGAGGTTTTCTTCAAGCTCCATAAGAAGCATCGGCTCATCCTCGGCAAGGAACACCCGCATATCCTGCAAAATCATCGGCTTTGGCCATTTGCCAAAAGATTGCAACCCGCCAGCACATACATTAGCGTGCGTTTCATCAAAAGACCCCTCGCCTCAACCGAGGCACCTGAAGCCTTACACCACTTCTGAGCCATTACAAGGATTTACGTCTAAAAATGAGAAGTGCCAGGTGCAGAATTTAGCGCAGCGGTTCAGACAAAGACTGAAAAGGCACGCGCCTGAAGCCATGGCGTTGCTGCTCCTGCCCGTGGCGATCGCGATGGCCTGGATTTTGACCGAGCAGCAACAGGCCACCGACCGCGTGATCCATACGCTTGAAGTCGGGTCTGGAATTTCCAAGCTAATGACCACCATTCAGGACGCGGAAACGGGAAACCGCGGCTTTCTCCTGACAGGCGACGAAAGCTACCTGAACCCCTACTCCGCTGCCGTAGCCGCCATTCCCGGCGAAATGGGCAGTTTGAGAGAATTGACCTCTGACAACCCCGATCAGCGAGAGAACCTGACTGAACTCGAGCGCGATATTGCTGCCCGCCTGGCATTGCTGGAACAAGGAAATGATTTGCGGCGCAAGGGTGGCCTGGAACCTGCGGTGGATTTCATCGAGAGAGGCGGCGGCCAGGCCGCCATGGACAAGGTGCGCGGCCGCATCCTGGTCATGGAAAGCGCGGAACAGAGATTGCTGCGTGAGCGCCTGGCACGTTCTGACTGGTTTGTCCGGGCGGGCCTGATAGCAGGGGCTCTCGGCCTCGTGATCGTGGCATCGGCATTCATGGCATGGTCATGGAGTTCCCGGCGCGAAATCCGCGAACTCAACCAATTAATGGCCGAGCGGGAGCGAAACGAAGCGCAAATCCGGCAAATGCAGAAGATGGAAGCAGTGGGCCAACTGACCGGCGGCATCGCCCATGACTTCAACAATATGCTTGCCGTGATCCTGAGTTCGCTCAATCTGCTGCAAAAGCGCCTCAAGGCCGGGGATACGGATGTCGGCAAATTTGTTGATGCAGCATTGGACGGCGCAGCGCGGGCGGCCACGCTGACGACGCGGCTGATGGCATTTTCCCGGCAATCGCCGCTCGAGCCGAAGCCGCTCATCGCCAATGCCATGGTGAGCGGCATGACCGAACTTATCCAGCGCACCATTGGCGAGGCCATCCAGGTCGAAACGGTGCTGACGGCGGGCGTCTGGACGATGAACGCCGACGCGGGGCAATTCGAAAACGCCATCCTGAATCTCGCGGTCAACGCCAGGGACGCGATGCCCGACGGCGGCAAGCTGACGCTGGAGACGGCCAACTGCCACATCGACGACAATTATGCGCGGCAACACAGCATCACGCCGGGGCAATATGTTCTCGTGGCCGTGTCCGATACGGGCACTGGCATGGCGCCGGAAGTTCTGGCGAAGGCATTCGAACCATTTTTCACCACCAAGGGCGTGGGCCGGGGAACCGGGCTGGGGCTGGCGCAGGTGCATGGCTTCATCAAGCAATCGGGCGGGCACATCAAAATCTATTCGGAGCTTGGACACGGCACTACGGTCAAGATGTATCTTCCCCGGCTTTACACAGCGTCCGGCGAAGACAGCGCGAAGCCCGCAAGGGATGATACGGTTGCTGGCGATCCCTCACGAAATTCCGGCATTGTCATCCTGGTGGTCGAAGACGAAGACCGGGTGCGCGAGATGAGCGTGGCCTCGCTGCGGGAGATGGGCTACACGGTCATTCATGCGAGCAATGCGGCGGCGGCCCTCAAGATGCTTGAGGGCCATCCGGAAACAGCGCTTCTCTTCACCGATATCGTGATGCCCGAAATGAACGGCCGGCAATTGGCCATCGAAGCCCTGAACCGCAGGCCGGAGCTGAAGGTCCTCTATACGACCGGCTTTACGCGCAATGCCATCATCCACAACGGCAAGCTGGATGCGGGCGTTCATTTCATCGCCAAGCCATTCACCTATGGGCAACTCGCCACCAAGTTGCGCGAAGTGCTGGAATAGGCCCGAAAACCCTCTGCCTTTACCGCACAAGGCCTGGCAGCTAATGGATTCGGGCGAGACTTCACGCGAATCGAGGGGCGAGGCGGATGTTTAATCTTTTCAAGAAAATCATGCCGAAGGAAGAGCGGTTCTTCGGCATGTTCGAGGCCCATGCCAGCTGCCTCACGGCGGGATCGCTGACGCTGCGCAAGCTGCTGGACGGCGGGCCGGAGGTGGCCTCCCTATGCAAGACACTGATGAGCCAGGAAGAAAAGGCCGACGCCATTGCCCATGAAGTTCTGCAAGCCATCCGGCGCAGTTTCATCACGCCTTTCGACCGGGGCGACATCAAGGGGCTTATCACGGCGATGGACGATGCCATCGACCAGATGAACAAAACCGCAAAAGCCGTGCTCCTGTTCGAGATCAAGACGTTCGAGCCGGAGATGCGCCTGATGGGAGACCAGATCATCCGGGCTGCCGCGCTCACGGCCGAGGCGGTGCCGCTGCTGCGCCGGATGAACCCGAATGCGAACCGGCTCATTGCGCTGACCAGCGAAATTGCACAGATCGAAGAAGACTCCGACCATGTGCATGACGACGGCCTCAAGCGCTTGTTGACCACCAAGGGCCGCAAGGATCCCATGGCCTTCATCATCGGCTCGGAAATCTACAGCCATCTTGAAAAAGTGGCCGACCGGTTCGAGGACGTGGCCAACACGATGAGCGGCATCGTGATCGAGCATATGTAATGGACGCGGGCAGCTTTACGCTCTTCCTGATTTTCCTGATCGGCGTGGCGCTGCTGTTCGATTTCCTGAACGGCCTGCATGACGCGGCAAATTCGATTGCGACGATCGTTTCGACGCGCGTGCTGCGGCCGCAATATGCGGTGTTCTGGGCGGCGTTTTTCAACTTCATCGCATTCATGTTTTTTGGCCTGCATGTGGCCAAGACTGTCGGCTCCGGCATCGTGGCCCCTGACCTCGTCGATGATTTCGTCATCCTCGGGGCGCTGAGCGGCGCCATTGCATGGAACGTCATTACCTGGCTTGGCGGCATTCCCTCTTCAAGCTCGCACGCCCTGATCGGCGGCATTGTGGGGGCGGGCATGGCGAAGGCGGGCTTCAGCGCGGTTTTGTGGAGCGGCCTCAGCAAGACGGTTGCGGCAATCGTGCTTTCGCCGGCGACCGGGTTTTTCCTGGCGATTTTCTTCGTCTTGATCGTGGCGTGGAGCTTCGTCAAAGCAAGCCCAAGCTTTGCGGATTCGACTTTCCGCAAGCTGCAATTTGTTTCGGCGTCGCTCTATTCCCTGGGCCATGGCGGCAATGACGCGCAGAAGACCATGGGCATCATTGCGGTGCTGCTCTATTCGCATGGGGTGGGCGGCGGCGAATTCAATGTGCCGTTCTGGGTGGTGCTGAGCTGCCAGGCCGCGATGGCGCTTGGCACCCTGTTTGGCGGCTGGCGCATCGTGCACACGATGGGCTCTAAAATCACGCGGCTTTCGCCCATGCAGGGTTTCTGCGCCGAAACGGCGGGCGCCATAACGCTGTTTGGCGCAACGGCGATGGGCATTCCGGTTTCCACCACGCACACGATCACGGGGGCCATCGTTGGGGTTGGCGCGTCGCGGCGGGTTTCCGCCGTGCGCTGGAACATTGCGCAAGGGATTGTCGTGGCCTGGGTGATCACGCTCCCGATGTCGGCCTTGATTGCGGCGCTTACCTATTGGCTCACCACTGCCCTGTTCGCATGAAGGACGCGGGCGCCTCACAGCAGTATGCGGCATTGCCCTGGCGGCAAGCGCCGGGTTTTGAAATCCTGCTGATCACCTCGCGCGAAACCCGGCGCTGGGTTATTCCCAAGGGCTGGCCGATGCCGGGGCATAGCGCCGCCGAGAGCGCGGCGCAGGAAGCCTATGAAGAGGCGGGAGTTCGCGGGGAGATGAGCGCACAGGCCATTGGGCATTACGGCTACCGCAAGCGCCTGCGGGGCGGGGCGAAGAAGCGCTTCCGGGTCGACGTGTTTGCCATGGAGGTGACCGAGGTTCTGGACCAGTGGCCGGAAGCCCATGAACGCGCGCGGCAATGGCTTTCGCCTGCGGAAGCGGCAATCCGTGTTGATGAGCCGGAGCTTGCGGTTCTTATCCGGGCATTTGCCGGGGATCGATTGGGACAAGCGCTGCCAGGCCCAACATGGCTTCAAGCAATCTGGCAGCAGGTAAAAGCCTTGCTTCGCCTCTTGGGCCTGCGATGAGTTGAATGCCCACGGGAAGGTTTTCCCTGGTGAAGCCTGCGGGGATGGAGATGGCCGGGCAGGCGACAAGGGTTATGGCAGAGACGATGAGGAGCCAATCCACATAGGTTTCGAATTTCGTTCCATTACATTCGGTTACATAGCGCTGTTCAACCGGAAAAGGAGGAACGATGGTGGTGGGGCACAAGAGCAGGTCGTAGGTCTCGAAGAATTTCCGGGCGCGCTGGAACATTGCGCCGCGCTGGGCTTCGGCCTTGGCTATTTCCGCTCCGGTGAGGGCCAGGCCCTTCTCGATGTTCCAGATGACTTCGGGCTTGAGCTGGGCGCGGTGGTTTTCGAGAAGGCCGCGCATGCCCACGGCATAGGACAGGGCGCGGAGCGTTTGGGCGCATTCCATGGCCTCATGGAAATCCGGGTGCGCCTCCTCGACGATGACGCCCGCCTCTTCAAACTTGCGGGCGGCCTTCATGACGATGCCGGCCACTTCCGGATCGATTGGGCTGATGCCGAGATCGCGGCTGATGGCGACCCGCTTTGGCTTCCAGCCGGAGCGGGCGGCTTTCAGGTAAGAGGTGCCGTCCGATGGAAGCGAAATGGGATCGGCGGGTTCTTCGCCCACCATGGCGTCGAAGAGAAGCGCCAAGTCTTCGACATTGCGGGCCATGGGGCCTTCGATGCCGAGGGTTGAATCGATCTTGCTGGCCACGCTGGCGGCGACACGGCCGGGCGAGGGCCGCATGCCGACGACGCCGCAGAAGCTGGCGGGGTTTCGCAGGGATCCGCCGAGATCGGAACCCTGAGCCAGCCATGCGGTGCCTGTGGCCAGGGCGACTGCCGCGCCGCCTGAGGAGCCAGCGGCGGAGCGCGAGGTGTTCCAGGGATTGAGGGTGCGGCCAAAGACTTCGTTGAAGGTGTTGGCCCCTGCCCCGAATTCCGGCGTGTTCGACATGGCGTAAACAATCGCGCCGTTCTTCTCCAGATGGGTGACCATGACATCGGAGGTTGGCGCGATGCGGTTGGCGAAAATGGGCGAGCCTTGGGTTGAACGCACGCCGGCGACATCGCTCAGATCCTTGATGGGCACGGGAAGGCCCAGCAACACGCCGCGTTCGGCCATGGGTTTTTTCATGAGGTCGCGGGCATGGGCGCGGGCCCGGTCAAAACACAGGGTGGGCAAGGCGTTTACCTTGCTGTCCACGGCGGCAATGCGGGCTTCCAGCGCATCGAGGCAATCCAGCGGAGAAATTTCACCGCTTTTCAGACGCGCGTGGATTTCAGTGGCGGTGGACCTAAAGAGTTCGGACATCTGGCATTCCTGAAAAGTGATTGTGTTTGCCCTTGCGGGGGGAGAGAGAGTAAAGAGTGCCCACATTTTACCCAGGAGACAATCATGAATGCACCTGTCACATCCGCGCCCGGCATGAACAAGCAGTGGGTGGAGCGGCGCGCCAAGGCGGTATCGCGCGGCGTTGGCATGGGGGCTGCGGTTATGGCGGCACGGGCCGAGAACTCGGAAATCTGGGATATCGAGGGCAACCGCTATGTGGATTTTGGCGGCGGCATTGCGGTCGTCAACACTGGCCACCGGCATCCGCTGGTGATGAAGCGGGTCTATGAGCAGCTGGAAAAATTCACCCACACCTGCGCCATGGTGATGCCCTATGAGCCGTTCGTCGAGCTCTGCGAAAAGCTGAATGCGATTGCACCGATGAAGGGCGAGAACAAATCGGCGCTGGTGACTACTGGCGCCGAGGCGGTTGAAAACGCGGTGAAATATGCGCGCTGCTATACGGGGCGTTCCGATGTCATCGCCTTCCACGGCGGATTTCATGGCCGCACGCTTCTCGGCATGGCGCTGACGGGAAAAGTCCTGCCCTACAAGGCGAAGTTCGGGCCGATGCCCGGCGGCATCTGGCATGTGCCGTTTCCGGTTGAGCACAAGGGGATCAGCGTTGAGGATTCCATCCACGCCATCGAACTGCTGTTCAAGTGCGACGTGGAGCCCGCGCGGGTTGCCGCCATCATCATCGAGCCGGTGCAGGGCGAAGGCGGGTTTTATGTGGCGCCCAAGGAACTGATGGTGCGGCTGCGCAAGCTTTGCGACGAGCATGGCATTCTGCTGATCGCCGATGAAATCCAGTCGGGCTTCGGGCGCACGGGCAAATGGTTTGCGATGGAGCATTTCGGCGTGGAGCCTGACCTGGTCACTGTCGCAAAATCCCTGGCGGGCGGCTTTCCGCTGGCGGGCGTGATTGGCCGGGCCAAGATCATGGATGCGCCGGAGCCTGGCGGCATCGGCGGCACCTATGCGGGCAACCCTGTGGCCTGTGCCGCAGCGCTTGGCGTGTTCGAGGCTTTCCAGCAGGAAGGCCTGATGGAAAAGGCCGAAGCGCAGGGCAAGAAAATCATGGCGCGGATGAAGGCGATCAAGGCCAAGGGGCGCGGCATGGCGATCGGCGATGTGCGCGGGCTTGGGGCCATGTGCGCTTTCGAGCTGGTGACCGAGCATGGCGGCAACAAACCCGATGCGGCCGGCGCCAAGGCGCTGGCGGCCAAGTGCCTGGAGCGCGGGCTGCTCATTCTCACCTGCGGAATTTACGCCGATACGGTGCGCCTGCTGACGCCGCTGACGGCATCGGACGCGGTGCTGGACGAGGGACTGGATATCCTGGAAGCGGCGCTGCTGGGGAACTAAGCCCGGGCAAGCCATATGCTTGTTCTCGCCATTCTGGGCGTGGGCCTGTTCATCGCCCTGATTTTTGGCCCGCAGTTCTGGATCAAGTGGGTGATGGAAAAGCACGCCCGGGAACAGCCGGATTTTCCGGGCACCGGCGGCGAGCTGGCGCGGCACCTGCTGGACAAGGCGGGGCTTGAGGCGGTCAAGCTTGAGCGCATCGATGGCGGCGATCATTATTCCCCGGACGAAAAAACTGTACGGCTTTCCCAGCGGAATTTCGACGGGAAGTCGGTGACGGCGGTGGCCGTGGCGGCCCATGAGGTGGGCCATGCGTTGCAACACAAGGACAATTACGCGCCGTTCATACTGAGGCAGAGGCTGGCCAAGACCTGCATCGTCATTGAGCGAACGGGCGGTGTTCTGCTGATGGCGACGCCGGTGGTTTTTGCGGTGACCCATTCACCCGCCGTGCTGCTGGCAGAACTGGTTCTGGGGCTGGGCATTTTGGCCTCAACGGTTGTCATCCACATTTTCACACTGCCAGCGGAATTTGACGCGAGTTTCAAGCGGGCCCTGCCCATTCTGGAAAATTACCTCAGGCCGGAGGACATGCCGGGGGCGCGGCAGGTGCTTAAAGCCGCGGCATTTACCTATGTGGCGTCAGCTCTGATCAGCATTTTGAACATAGCTCGGTGGTTACGCATCCTCCGCTTCTAGGCTAGCATGGTTTTTTCAGGAGGATTCCCTTGGCCCAACTTTCCAACATGGCGCACCGCGACATTGAAACGGTGCTTCACCCCTACACCAATTTGGCGCGGCACCGGGAGGTGGGGCCGCTGATCCTCAACGAGGGGCGCGGCATCTATCTCTATGACGACAAGGGCAAGCGCTATATCGAAGGGCTGGCCGGGCTTTGGTGCACGGCACTGGGCTACGGCAATGAAGAAATTGTCGAGGCGGCGGCGCAGGCGATGCGCAAGCTTTCCTTCACCAATGTGTTCGGCGGCAAGTCGCATGACGGGGTGATCGAGCTTTCGGAAAAGCTGAAGGAGATCGCGCCCTGCCCCACCTCCAAGATTTTGTTCGGCACCTCGGGCTCGGAAGCCAATGACATGCAGATGAAGCTCACCTGGTATTACAACAATGCGCGGGGGAGGCCTGAGAAGAAGAAGTTCATTTCGCGGATGCGGGGCTATCATGGCGTCACCATCGCTTCGGGATCGCTGACGGGACTTCCCATGGTGCATACGGATTTTGATCTGCCGATCAAGAATGTGCTGCACACGGCATGCCCGCATTATTACCGCGGCGGGCAGGAGGGCGAAACGGAAGAGCAGTTTACTGACCGGATGGCGAAGGATCTTGAGGATTTGATCCAGCGCGAGGGGCCGGAGACGGTTGCGGCCTTTATCGCCGAGCCGGTGATGGGGGCTGGCGGCGTTGTGGTGCCACCCATGAGCTATTTCCCGAAGATCAACGCGGTGCTGGAAAAATATGATGTGCGTTTCATTGCCGATGAAGTGATCTGCGGCTTTGGGCGCACGGGCAACTGGTTTGGCACAGAAACTTTCGGGATGAAGGCCACGTCCATTTCCATGGCGAAGGCCATCACCTCGGCCTACTTTCCGATGAGCGCCATCACCATCGAGGAAGATTTGTATCAGGCCATGGTGGACGAGAGCAAAAAGATCGGCACCTTCGGCCACGGCTTCACCTATACGGCGCATCCGGTGGGCTGTGCGGTGGCACTGAAGACGATTGAAATCTACCAACGCGACAAGATCGTCGAGCATGTGCGGAAGGTGGCTCCGGTGTTCAAGGCGCGGCTGGACAAGCTGGCGGAGCATCCGCTGGTGGGCGAAGCGCGCGGCGTGGGCCTGATCGGCGCGCTCGAGCTTGTGGCCGACAAGAAAACCAAGCGGGCCTTTGATCCGAAGAAGACCGTGGGAGCGACCTGCGTAAACTTCCTGCAGGAGCTTGGGTTGATCAACCGCGCCATGGGAGATTCAGTAGCTTTTTGCCCGCCGCTGATCATCACGACGGAAGAAATCCACGAGATGTTCGACATGGTCGGCGCGGCGCTGGACCAGACCGAGGCCTGGGTGCGGAAAGAAAACCTGCGTCAGTAATAAAGCAGCGCGATTGCGGCGAAGTGGCAGGCGGCGGCGGCGGCCACGAAGCCATGCCAGATGGCATTGTGGAATTTCAGGCTTTCCCAGACGTGGAAGATAACGCCGGCGGTGTAGAGAATTCCGCCGGCGATAATCAGTTGTAAAACCTGCGGCGGCAGAACCTGCGCGAAGGCCCCTGCCGCTGTGATGCCGACCCAGCCGAGAACGAGATAGACCAGAATGGCGAGGCGGTCGAAGCGGCCGGGGAAAACAAATTTCATTGCGATGCCGAAGGCGGCACCTAGCCAGGTGAAAAGTCCCAGTGTCCAGGCTTGCGCGGCATCGGGCAGGAATGGCAGCAGCGGCGTATAGGTGCCGGCAATCAGCAGGAAAATGGCGCTGTGATCGAAGCGGCGCAAAATCCATTTGAGCTGCGAAGGCGGCGTGAGGTTGTAGGCGGCGGAGCAGGACAGCATCACAATCAGGCCGAAGAGATAGGCCGCCAGTCCCCAGGTGACGCCCGCGTGGGCGAGCAGCACGATACTGCCTGCAAGCGCTGCGAGGATGCCGGCGCCATGGACCAGGGCATCGGCGCGGATTTCGTTCCGCGTATAAACCTTCCGATCTGCGAAGAAAGGATGCACGTTTTCTAATGCCGCTCGACGGGGATGACGAAGCGGTCGCGGCGCTCGCCTTTCCGCAGCAGGCTGACGCGCACGGATTGATTGATGCGCTCATGGTTGAGCAAGCGCAGGAGATCATCGATGCCGAGCACCGGCGCATCATCAATGGCTATCACAAGATCGCCGGACTGAAGGCCAGCGGCCTCGGCCGGGCCATCCTTGATTGTTTTCAGCACGCGCACGCCGGCTGACTGTTCCACGCCGGAAAAGCGCGCGACATGGCGGGGGATGGGCGTTGTGGCGCCCTCAATGCCGAGGCTGGCGCGGCGCACCCGGCCATGCTGCAGAACCTGGGCCAGCACATAAAGCGCGGTGTTGGCGGCAACGGAAAAGCAGATGCCCTGGGCGCCGCGAATAACGGCGGTGTTGATGCCGAT
>CADEEO010000005.1:32362-46062 GCA_902826365.1 uncultured Hyphomicrobiales bacterium
CACGCCGATATGGACAACGGCGGGGCCTGCCGTATCAACCGCGCCGATGACGGCGCTGGAATAGGCATCCTGCAACTGGGCTTCGTAATCCGTGTTCTGGGGTGCGGCAGCGCCGCTGTCATCAAGCATCGGGAACTCCTCCGCCATCATATGGGGAGGCGTTAAATCCCTGCCAAGGCCCGAGCAAGGCGGCCAGGGCGCGCGAAACCCCAAGGCTTCGCGCGCAGCAATTATTGCGTATTACTTTCCGGCGAGAAGCTGATCCACCGCGGCACGGGTTTCAGCATCCACGGGAGTCTTGTTGGCGGCGACATTGAGCGCATCAACCGCAGCGGTTTCCGCCGCTGCAGCGGCGGCTTCAGCGGCGGCCGCGTCAGCAGCGGCGGTTTCCGCAGCGGCGGCTGCGGCGGCGCTGGCGGCAGTTGCATCAGCATGTGCCGCAGCAGCAGCCGCGGCTGCGGCCTGCAGATCAGCATTGGCAGGATCCGCCGCAGCGGCAGCGGCGGCAGCCGCCGCATTGGCAGCAGCCTGCTGTTCGGCAGCGAGAGCTGCATCAACATTGCCTTGCGCCTCTGCCGCATTGGCCGCAGCAGCGGCAGCGGCTTCAGCGGCAGCCACCGACGCGGCATTCGCGTCACGATAGGCGGCGATTTTTCCGACACGGGAATTGGGGTTGGCATTGGCAAGGGCCTTTGCCGAGGCGTGCGCCGCGTTCAGGGCGCCGAGCTTTGCTTTGATGTTCTTTGACTTTTTTTCAGTCGAGGCAACCTCTACGGATTTTGCGGCCTTTTCGGCCTTGGCGGGGCTGGATTTTTCGCTTTTTGCACTGCCATTGCCGTTGCTCGCAGCGTTACCGTTTCCATTGCCGTTGCCGTTGCCATTGCCGTTCCCGTTGCCACCCTTGGCGGCGAAGGCGCTGTCTGCTGAAAAGAGGCTGGTGGAAAGCAGAAGCGCAGGCGTCAAGAGAAATGCCACGCCAATGGCCAGGGTCGCGATGGGTTTTGAAAAACGGGGAGCCATGATGCTTTACCTTTCATGAATGGAAACGAATCGCAGTGTGGCAGGAATCTTAGGAGTCCGTTTGCGTTAACTCAATGTGAATACTCCCGCGCGGTGAACCGCGTGTTACGGCAATGCTTCCAATTGTTCATAAATTTCCGACTGAACGACGGTTCAGGTATTAAACTTCCGCCAGGGCCTGTTCCAGATCGGCGATCAGGTCGGCCACATCCTCGATGCCGATGGAAAAACGGATGAGATTTTCCGGGACAATGCTGTGGGGACCTTCCACGGATTTGCGGTGTTCGGCGAGGCTTTCGACGCCACCGAGGGAGGTGGCGGGGGTGAAGACCTTGAGCCGGCCGGTGACGCGGCGAGTCTGTGCTTCATCGCCCTTAACCAGAATGGAGAGCATGCCGCCGAAGCCGCCGGTCATCTGCTTCTTGGCGATCTTGTGCTGGGCATGGCTTTCGAGGCCGGGATAGAGAACGCCGGCAAGCTTTGGATGCTTTTCAAAATGTTTGGCCAGCGCCAAGGCATTGCGCGAGGCCTGTTCGACGCGGAGGAAAAGGGTGCGGAGGCCTCGGATCAGGAGATAGGCTTCAAAACTTCCAAGCGTGGCGCCTAATCCCACCTGGGCCTGCTTCAGCGATTCCCAGCGCGGGCTGGCTTCACGGGCGGTCAACACGCCCGCCGTCACATCGCTGTGGCCGTTCAGGTATTTCGTGGCGGAATGGAAAACAATATCAGCTCCGAGCGTCAACGGCTTGCTGATCACCGGCGGGGCGCAGGTGGAATCCACAACGAGGATTGCTCCCGCCGCATGGGCGGCGTCGGCGGCGGCCTTGATGTCAATCACATCCCAGGTGGGATTTGCCGGCGTTTCAATCCATATGATGGCGGTTTTGCCGGGGATGATGGCGCGGGCGAGGCTTGCAGGATCAGCGGCATCAAACAGATCAAGGCCGACATCGCGCATGGCCTGCTGGCGCAGCATCCAGGACTTCACGCCGTGGTACATGATGGTGGGCGCGGCTATGCGCTGGCCCGAGTCTACCGTTTCAACAAGGGCCGAAGCGGCCCCCATGCCTGAGGCGAAGAGACGGGTTTCAAAACCTTCCTCCAGCTCGCAGAGCAGGCCTTCGGCATGGGCCACGGTGGGCGAGCCGTTGCGCGAATAAATGTAATCCCCGACGAGGCTGTAATCCTTCTTGCGGGCGAAGGTGGTGGAGGGCTGTATGGCGGGAATGACCGCGCCGGTTTCGCGGTCGATGAAGTGGCCGGCCTGGGCGATGGTGGTGCGGATCGACGGCTTCGAGTTCGAGCGCTCAGACATGCTGGCCGCCGTTGATGTGGAGTTCGGCGCCGGTCACGTAGCTGGAATTGTCGGTGCACAGAAAATAAATGGCCTTGGCCACTTCTTCAGGCTGGCCGAGGCGGCGCTGCGGAATATGCGGGATTATTTTTTCGGTGCCGGGCGAGAGGATCGAGGTTTCGATTTCGCCGGGCGAGATGGAATTCACCCGCACGCCGATGGGGCCGAAGTCGGCGGCCATTTCGCGGGTCAGCGAAGCGAGCGCCGCCTTCGAGGTTGAGTAAGCCGCACCTGCAAAGGGGTGGACGCGGGAGCCGGCAATGGAAGTTACATTCACCACGGCGCCCTTGGCGGCTTCGAGTTCATCAATGAGGCCGCGAGCCAGCATGACGGGGGCGAAAAAATTCACCTGGAACACGGTTTTCCAATCGGCCTCATCGGTTTCGATCGTGTTGAGCCGCCCGCCATCGGCCTTCTTCGGGCTGATGGCGGCGTTGTTGACCAGGGCATGGAGCTTTGATCCCTGCTCTTTCAGTTTTTCCTTCATGCGCAGGATGGCGGCGGCGGTATCGGCGGAATCGCTGAGGTCGACCTGAATGTGATCCTCCGGCCCCGCATCCCACGGGCAGTCCTCCGGGAAGGGATGGCGCGAACAGGAAATGACCCGCCAGCCGGCGGTTGAAAAGCGCTTCACCGTGGCATGGCCAATGCCGCGCGAAGCGCCAGTGAGGATCAAAGTTTTGCGTTCGGAGTCGGGAGTTTGAGTCATGGCTTAGGGATATAGCCTCGTCTTGGTCCAGCCGCTATCGGGATCGGGGCGGCGGAAAACCACCCGGTCATGGAGGCGGAAGGGGCGGTCGTGCCAGAATTCTATGGAGAGCGGCTTAATGCGGAAGCCGGACCAGTGGGGCGGGCGGGGCACATCGCCCAGGGCAAATTTTGCCGCGTGGAGGGCAACGGAAGCTTCAAGGGCGAAACGGCCTTCCAAGGGACGCGATTGCTGGGAGGCCCAGGCGCCGATGCGGCTGTCCCGGGCGCGCGAGGCGAAATAGGCATCGGCTTCGGCGGCGGTCACCTGCTCAACGATTCCACGCACCCGCACCTGGCGGCGCAGCGACTTCCAGTGAAAGCAGAGGGCGGCCTTCATCGTACCCAGAATTTCCTGGCCCTTCTGGCTTTCGAAGTTCGTGTAAAAAACAAAGCCACGGTCATCGGCGTTTTTCAGGAGCACCATGCGGACATTGGGCAGGCCTTCCTCATCCACGGTGGCGAGCGCCATGCCGTTGGGGTCATTGGGTTCGGACTTTTCAGCGTCGGCCAGCCAATCGGCAAAAAGCTGCACGGGGTCGTTGCGCTCGGTAAAACCGTAGGCGGCAGTGAGGGTCGTCAGGTCGCTCAAGCTCATTGCATTAACCAAACCTTTTGGGAGTCTGATATGGCCCCAGACTCTTCACAATTCATCCCACTTTGGCCACGGGAAGCGCTCATTTCCTGCCTAGATGGTTAAACCAATATGGGCATCAAGTCGCGGGAAAATCACAGAATGATCAAGACCTATGCAGCAGTTGCAATGGCTGGCCTCCTCCTCGCGGGGTGCGCCCAGGACGCCGGACCGAAGGATACTTCGGGCGCCCTGATTGGCGGCCTGGCCGGCGGTTTGCTCGGCAACACGGTTGGCCATGGCAAGGGCCGGGCTGCGGCAACCGTTCTCGGTGCAGCCCTCGGCGCCGTGGTGGGGGGCAAGGTGGGCCGGAGCCTCGATGACGAGGACCGCAATTACGCCTATGGCGCGGCCACCCGCTCCTTCAGCACCGGCCGCGAAATCACCTGGGAAAACCGGGACAGCGGCCACCGCGGACGGTTCCGGCCACGGCGCAGCTTTGAGCGCGACGGCGGACTGTGCCGCGACTTCGAACACACCATCTGGGTGGAGGGCGAGCCGGACGTGATTGAAGGCACCGCCTGCCAAACGCCGGACGGCCGCTGGCGCGTGGTGAGTTGAACATCCAGTTCTTAGTGGGCCGGATTTCGCGCTTCGACGAACCAGCTGCTTGAACCGAACCAGACGCCATCGTGGCGGAGGTTTTTGGCGAAGAGTTCCCGCAGTGCGGCGACAGCTTCGGGCCTGCGCCGCTGCCCCTCCTCTCCTGCTAGCCGGATGATTTCGCCCGCAGGCCCCAAGGCCAGCGCGAACTCCACCGCCTCATCCAGAACCCGGCCGATGCAGACATCCGTATCGCAGCGCTCGAAACTTATGCGGTCAAAGCCGGCGCCGCGCAGCATCTCGCTCACCATCTCCTGCCCCGCCATGGAAAAAGGGCCAGGGCCGCAGTGAACCTCGGTGGTTTCCGCGTGGGAGATCATGGGCATGATCTCCTTCACAATGCGCTCGGCTTCATAAACCCAGGGATTATCTTCGCGGCGGCGCCAGACGATCATGGCGAATTTGCCATCGGGCTTCAGGGCGCGGCGGATGTTGCGCAGCGCGGCGCCGGGCAGGTTGAAGAACATGGTGCCGAAGCGCGAAAAAACATGATCGTAAGGGCCGGACAGGTCATCGGCCTGCACATCGGCAAGCAGGAATGACGCATTGGCGAACTGCGCCTCGCGCGCCTCGCGTTTTGCAATGGCGATGAAATTTTGCGCGCAATCGACGCCCACCGCCGCACCCGATGGTCCTACTTGTTTAGCGATCTCCTGTGTCGTGTCGCCGAAGCCGCAGCCCACATCGAGAATGCGGCTGCCTGCGGGATAGGAACTCCGTTTGAAAAATTTGGCGCTGTGGTCGGACAAGCCGTGGGTCAAGACATTGCGGAAGCGGCAGAACTTGTCAAACAGGACGGTGTTCCAGGCCTCGATTGGAATTGCATTTTCGGTGCTGCTCATGGTGGCTTCCTTTTTGAAGGAGGCTCTATCGCATGGCTCGGCGGGCTGATTCCAGTCCAGAAACTGTACTTAACGCCAGCCGGATTGCACGAGGGATTTTGTGATCGCGTCACCGTCACGGGGATTGGCGTAGGGAAACCAGGAGGCAAATTCGTCGGCATTCAGGCCGGCGTAGTCGCGCTTCAGGCCGTGCACCAAAGCTGCGGCAGATTCGCAGTCGCCGGCGGCGTGCAGGCTTGCCGCAAGAACGAGGCGTGTGAGCCAAAAATCCGGCGTCAAACGCATGGCCCAATGGGCGGTTTGCAGCGCGCCCTTGAAATTTCCCAGGTGAAGATCGGCAAGGGCCTTTGACGGCAGGCAAAAACCAAGGCCCGCATCGCCCACCCGCAGGCGCATGGCATTCTGGATATGCGATTTTGCCGCTTCAAACGAACCGGTCATCACCGCATGGTAGCTGCGCGCCGTCGAGGCATGGGCAAAACTCGGATTGAGGAGCACGGCGCGATCGAGATAGGCCATGGACTCCGCGTGGTTTCCACGCCAATCCATGATCTGGCCGAGGCCAATGTTCGCCTTGGCTTCGGATGGATCAATTTCCAGGGCGCGGCGGGCGCTATGCTCGGCCTTTTCCAGCTCCCCATCAAATCCGCGGTTCCGTGTGATCTGGGCTTCCATATAGCGGATCACCGATATCATCGCATGGGCATGGGCGTAGGTTGCGTCTTCATCAACCGCATCCTGGAAAGCGGTTATGGCCTGCTGCCATTGCGCCGCATGATAATGGCGATAGCCAATGACGAGATACTGATAGGCGATCAGGCAGTCAGTTGCGGCAAGCGCAGGCTTGCGCAGGGCCTGGTGTTCGCTTTCCGCAAGAGCCGGGTCCAGCGCCGAGACAATCATCGGGCACACCTCGCTGGCCCAGGAGAGGAGGTCCTGACCCGTGGCGTCGTAGCGTTTGGCCCAGGTGATGTAGCCCGTCTCCGCATCGGCGAGTTCGATGGAGAGCGAGAGGCTATCGGCACGATCAGTGATGGTTCCGTAGACCAAATGATTGGCGCCAGTAAGGCGGGCGAAATCGCGCGGAATGAAATCACCATCGCTGCGGACATTATGGGTGGCGCTGCGCGACAACACGCTGAGCCAGCGGCAGCCCGAGAGCATGAGGGTAATGTCCTCGCACACGGCATTGGCGAGGGCGGCACTTTCGCCGCGCGTTCCGGCATAGCGGAAGGGCAGGACTGCGACGACGGGCGCATCGGAGCGGGCCCGCGTCCAGGGATTCTTATGGGCGAAGGCGAGCTGGCGCTGCGGGGCATAGGACGCGACTTTTTGCCGGGGCGCGGCCTTGAGCGACGCATTGAAATCGGAGAGCTCCGGCGGCGGGGCTTCATTGAATTCCAGTTTCAGGCGCCGGGCGAAATGTTCGTAATGCCTCACGGCGGTTGCGGGGTTTCCGCTTGTGGCGGAAAGTTCCATGAGCCGCCACAGGGCCTGGAAGCACATGGGGCAAAGTTCCACGAGCTTGGCCAGGAGCCTAACACTTCTTTCCATGCCGGCGGGGGTGGCGCTTTCCATGGTGGCATTCAGGATCGAGGTTTCGAGCTGGTTCTCAAGGCGCGAGCGCTGAATGGCGGTCCATTGCTGGAAGGGTTCGGTTGCCAGGGGCGGGCCATCAAGAAAGGGGCCGGAATAAAGCCCCAACAAAAACTCCGCGTCTTCAACCTGGTTTGCCGCCGCGCGTTCCTCGAAACTCCAGAGATCGCATTCCTTTATCGCAGGCCCCAAGGCCACGTCATTGCGCGAGGTGAGCAGGATCGGCGCATCGTCCGGCGCCAGGGTCTTGAGCTCGAAGACAACCTGGCGGAGGCTGGCCTGGGCCTGCTCCTTGAAGCGGTCGGGCCAGAGCATATCGAGCAGGACTTCGCGGCTTTCGCGGCGCGTTTCCCTGGAGGCGAGATAGGCGAGAAGCGCCTGGCCGCGGCGCAGCGAAACCGGGATGATTTCCGGCCGGTTTTTCGCGAGCGCGAACCCGCCAAAGAGTTTCAGCTGCATCCCGCACCTATCTGCCTGCCCATGGCTCCCCGCTTATGAACGGGGGGGTTTTGCACAGAGCAGCGGACAGATTCCAGTCCTGAAACTGTACCAAGCAATAGCTTCATCGACCAGCACCTTTCCGGCTGCTTCCTAGCAGAAATAACGTGGAAGTCACTCCACCGCCGGGCGGAAATGACGGAGGAATAGCGCTGATTGCTTACGGTGCCGCCAACTGACGGTTCGTTCCGGCAGCACCTAAAAAATTTCAAAAACAGAAAGACAGCAATGCGCAGATTTATAATCGAACGGGAAATTCCGAAAGTCGGATCCTTCTCCCCCGGCCAGCTTGGCGGGGCGGCCAAGACCTCAAACGCGGCGCTCACGAAGCTCGGCCCCGACATTCAATGGGTCCACAGCTATGTGACGGGCGAGCAAACCTACTGCATCTATCTGGCCAAGAACGAGGCCCTGATCAAGCGCCATGCGGAGATCAGCGGCTTTCCGGCAAACCGGATCACCGAAGTGACGGGGATCATTGATCCCACGACCGCACGCAACTGAAAACAAATTGGAGACTGACATGAAAACATTTCGTTTGCCGATGGGCCTTGCCCTTTTATACCTGCTTGCCGTCGCTGCCCATGCGACTGCGGCTAACCCTCTCGTGGACAAAGTGCGGGCCGCCAATGAGCGATTCAAGGACGTGGCCGTGGCGGTGGCCGAAGGCTATGCACCGATCCCTTGTGCCAGCGGCCTGCAGGGCGGGGCCATGGGCGTGCATTATGTAAATGGCGCGCTTCTCAAGGATGGGGTTGTCGATATCGCAAAGCCGGAGGCGGTGATGTACGAGCCGGCAGCCGATGGGAAAATGGACCTTGTCGCGGTTGAATACATCGCCTTCAAGGGGCCTGCGGCACTGGACGGCCATCTCTTCAACTTCGTGACCGAGCCGAATCGTTATGGCCTCGACAAGTTCTACGAGCTCCACGTCTGGGCCTGGCGGCCCAATCCGACCGGCGCCTTTGCCGACAACAATCCGAACGTGAGCTGCGATGCCATGCACGGCGAAGCCCATTAGCACACATCCTTTGGAGCGCGAGATGCCAGCCAAGACCACTGCATGTTTCCCGCAGGCCAGAGCAAATTTTCTTCGCACCGCCGCGGCGAAAATCGCGGCGTCGATTGAACGGCGCCGGGTCCGTGCGGCGCTCGGCAAGCTGGACGATTGCATGCTGAAGGACATGGGCATTGCCCGCTCCGACATCGAGAGGATCGCCAACCGGACCTATCGGCCGCGTTAGCGATCACTCCCTCTATTCAACTCCATCATCAAATGAAAGGAAGAACCATATGACCAATGCAACGACCACCAAGGGGAAGTGTTTCTGCGGCTCGGTTGAATTCACCGTAGCCGGAGAACCAGCCGCCATGGGCTACTGCCACTGCAGCTCCTGCCGGGAATGGTCGGCCGGACCCATAAACGCCTTTACGCTTTGGCCGCCTGAGGCGCTCAAAATCACCAAGGGCGCGGGCAATATCGAGGTCCATCACCGCACCGACAGAAGCCTGCGGAAGTGGTGCAAGACCTGCGGCGGGCATCTCTTCACCGATCATCCGCACTGGAAGCTGGTTGATGTCTATGCCGCCGTCATTCCGTCGGTGAAGTTCAAACCCGGCGTCCATGTCCATTACCAGGAAACCGTGCTACCCATGAAGGACGGCCTGCCGAAGCAGAAGGACGTGCCGAAGGAAATGGGCGGTTCCGGCGTTCTCCTCGCCGAATAGGCCCTGACTTGGAGAGTTGAACATGAACCCTGCCGAAACCGCGGTTGAACCCAGGAATGAGTATGTCGATTTCTGGAACACCATCCTTGTCCCCAAATTTGTCCGCTGGCGTCATATCATTGTCGACGGGCTGACCCTGCACAGCGCGAAGATATTCCCTTCGCTCGAGGTGCATGAGGGCGACCGGGTGGTCGATGCCGGCTGCGGTTTCGGAGATACGGCGATCCAGCTTGCCCGCCTGGTCGGGCCCGCTGGATCGGTCCTCGCGGTTGATTGCTGCGATGGGTTCCTGGCCTATGGGCGGCAGGACGCCAAGGCCGCCGGTATCTCCAATGTCACTTTTTTGGAGGCTGACGTGCAGGCTTACCCCTTCCAACCGGTCCACGACTTCTGTTTCTCGCGTTTTGGCACGCAGTTCTTCGAGAACCCGGTGGCGGGTTTGCGCAACATGCGCACCACGCTGAAGCCGCGCGGCATGATGACAATGGTGGTGTGGCGCGGCATCAAGGACAATCCGTGGCTCGGCCACGCGAAGGATGTCGTCTTGAAATTCCTGCCGCCGCCCGGCGAAAATGCCTCGAGCTGCGGCCCGGGGCCCTTTTCGATGGCGGACACGGGAGTTGTGACCAAGCAGCTTGAAATCGCCGGCTATACGGACATCGAGTTTGAACAGGTCGATGCGGAGCTGTTCGTGGGCAAAGATGTTGATGATGCGGTCGCGTTTCAACTGGCGCTCGGCCCGGCGGGGGAAGTTTACCGCGAGGCCGGCGAATTGGCTGAACAGCGCCACGGCGAGATTGCCGCGGCCCTCAAGGCAGAGCTTGCCAAGTACCAGCGCTCCAACGGGATCATCATGGATTCAAGTTCGTGGAAAGTCTCGGCGCGCAATCCGGGATAGCCGCCGGCCACTCCCGCCCTTTCCTTCCCTGCTCAACTATGCCAAATAGCGCAGAGGCGGCTGGTTGCGGGCCGCAAACCGCTATGATCAGGGAAAATCATGAACGATAGCAAAGGCTTGATGGCTGGCAAACGCGGGTTGATCATGGGCGTTGCCAACAACAGGTCCATCGCCTGGGGCATTGCGCAGGCCTGCGCGCGGCATGGGGCGGAACTGGCCTTTACCTATCAGGGCGATGCCATCAAGAAACGGGTTGAGCCTCTGGCCGCCGAAATCGGCGCCAAGCTGGTGGTGCCTTGCGACGTGACCGACATGGCCTCGGTTGATGCGACGTTCGCTGCCATCGAGAAGGCGTGGGGGAAGCTGGATTTCGTGGTTCACGCCATTGCCTTTTCCGACAAGGACGAACTCACCGGACGCTATGTCGATACCAGCGCCGACAACTTCACCAAGACCATGTTCATTTCCTGCTACAGCTTCACGGCCATTGCGCAGCGCGCCGAGAAATTGATGAAGGATGGCGGTTCGCTACTGACGCTCACCTACTATGGTGCTGAAAAATGGATGCCGCATTACAATGTGATGGGGGTTGCCAAGGCGGCCCTTGAAGCCTCGGTGCGCTACATGGCGGCAGACCTTGGACCGAAGAACATCCGCGTCAACGCCATTTCCGCCGGGCCGATCAAGACGCTTGCCGCTTCCGGCATCGGCGACTTCCGCTACATCCTGAAATGGAATGAATATAATTCGCCGCTGCGGCGCACGGTGACGACGGAAGAAGTGGGCGACAGCGGATTCTATTTGCTCTCTGATCTTTCACGCGGTGTCACCGGAGAAATTCTCCATGTGGATTCCGGCTATCACATTGTCGGCATGAAAAACCCGACGGCTCCAGACATGAGCGTTGCCAGCAACGGTGAGTGAGACGTTGCCATCCATTTATTTCGTGCGCCACGGAGAGACCGAATGGAACCGTTTGGGTCTCATCCAGGGCTGGACCGATATTCCCCTCAATGAAACGGGCCATGCGCAGGCGCAGGATGTGGCGCGGGCCTTTGCGGCGCACCCGGAAGTGACCAGGGAATGCAGATTCGCGGTGAGCCCGCTGGGCCGGACGCGGCAAACCATGGCTTATATTTCGGAGGCGCTTTCCCTGCCTGAGAGCCATGTTTCGGTTTTCCCTGCCCTCAAGGAGCTTGGCTTCGGCGTCTGGGAAGGCAAGCCGTTCTGGGAACTCAAGGCTTCACCGATTTACCCGGCTGACCCGGAGACGCGCTATTCCTGGCGGCCCGAGGGCGGCGAGAGCTATGCGGACGGGCAAGACCGCTTGCGGCATTGGCTGGCGGGCATTCAAGACCCAACCGTGGTGGTTTCGCACGGGGCGATCGGGCGCTGCCTGATCGGGCATCTCAGCGGCATGACAATGCGTGAGCTGGTGGAGATTCGCATGCATCAGGGGCGGTTTTGCCGGATTGCCGACGGCAAAGCGGAGTGGTTTGACGGGACGCCACTAGCGCCCTAAAACATTTTCATGTCACACAACACCTTCGGCCATCTCTTCCGCATGACGACCTTTGGGGAAAGCCACGGGCCGGCGATGGGCTGCGTGGTTGACGGCTGCCCACCGGGGATCAAGCTTTCGGTGGATGACATTCAGGGCTATCTCGACAAGCGGCGGCCGGGGCAGAGCCGCTTCACCACGCAACGGCAGGAGCCGGACGCGGTGAAAATTCTTTCCGGGGTGTTTCAGGATGACCGCACCGATGGACAGGTGACCACGGGCACACCGATCATGCTGATGATCGAGAATGTGGACCAGCGCTCCAAGGACTACACGGAGATCCGCGACAAGTTCCGCCCGGGCCATGCGGACCTCACCTATCAGGCAAAATATGGCTTGCGCGATTATCGCGGCGGCGGACGCTCCTCGGCGCGCGAAACAGCAGCACGGGTGGCGGCGGGTGCGGTGGCGCGGAAAGTCATTCCGGGTGTCACCATTCGTGCGGCGCTGGTGCAGATGGGCGCGCACAAGGTCGACTACAAGAACTGGGACTGGGCCGAGGTTCACAACAATCCGTTCTTCTCGCCGGACGCAAAGGCGGCGGCGCAGTGGGAAGAGTATCTTGATGGGGTGCGCAAGGCGGGGTCTTCCTGCGGTGCGGTTGTGGAGGTGACGGCTTCGGGCGTGCCGGCGGGCTGGGGTGCGCCGGTTTACGGCAAGCTCGACCAGGATTTGGCAGCGGCGATGATGAGCATCAATGCGGTGAAGGGCGTGGAGATCGGCGCGGGCTTTGCGGCGGCGGCATTTTCCGGCGAACAGAACGCCGATGAAATCCGCATGCGCCACGGCAAGCCGGAATTTTTGTCAAACCATGCGGGCGGCATTTTGGGCGGCATTTCCAGCGGCCAGGATATTGTGGTGCGGATGGCAGTGAAGCCCACCTCATCCATTCTCACCTCGCGGCAGACGATCACGGCGCAGGGAACCAACACGGACATCTCGACCAAGGGCCGGCATGACCCCTGCGTCGGCATCCGCGCCGTGCCGGTGGCGGAAGCGATGATGGCGCTGGTGCTGGCCGATCACTTCCTGCGGCACCGGGCGCAGGTGGGTTAGAGCTTAACCGCAGCTATCAAAAATTCTTTGTTGCCGTCGCCACCTTCGAGGGAAGATGGGGTGAGGCCGGTGACTTTCCAGTTTTCGGCGGTGAGGAATTCGGAAATTTCCTTGCAGACCCGTTCGTGCTCCTGCGGGTCGCTGACGAGGCCGCCTCGGCCTATGGCGTCGCGACCGGCTTCGAACTGGGGTTTGATGAGGGCGAGGAGTTTGGCTCCGGATTCAACGAGGGCCAGAGCTTTCAGCAGGGCAAGTTTCAGGGAGATGAAACTTACGTCGCAGACGATGAAATCGATTTTGTGTTTGAGATGACCGGCGGTGAGATCGCGGGCGTTGAGGCCTTCGATGGAGGTCACCTTTGGACTGGATTGGAGCGATGCGTCGAATTGGCCGTGGCCCACGTCAATGGCGGTGACGTGAGCCGCGCCCTGCTCCAGCAGCACCTGCGTGAAGCCTCCCGTCGATGCGCCAATGTCCAGGCAATTCAAACCCTTGACGGAGATATTGAAGAAACTGAGTCCGCTTTTGAGCTTGAGCGCCGAGCGCGAGACATAACTCCGCGCTTCATCAAGAATTTCAATGCGGGCTTCAAGGCTGGTGTTCTGGGCGGGCTTGGCGGCAACAACACCATCGACGGTTACGGTGCCGCGGGCGATGGCATCCCGGGCGCGGGAGCGGGAGGAATAAAGCCCGCGCTGAACCAGAAGTTCATCAAGGCGGTGGCGTGTCACTCCACGTCCAGGGGCGCCGTTCCCGACGGCTTGCCATCGGGCTTCAGGGTGATTTTTTCGATGCGGGCTTCGGCATCCTTCAACTGCTTTTCGCAATGCTCTTTGAGGGCCTGGCCCTTTTCGTAGATGGCGATGGACTGCTCGAGGTCGACCTTGCCGGATTCGAGTTTCGAGACGATTTCCTCAAGCTGGGCCAGGGCCTTTTCGAAGGGCAGTGCTTCGATTTCCGGAAATTTCGTCATGTCTCATCATCCTCGTCATCGTCCTGGTCCAGCGCATCGGCGCCCCGCATCAGCGCCTGAACATGGATGGCAACGGATGCCGCCAGCCCTTGCAAATCATAGCCGCCTTCCAGAACGGACACAACGCGCCCCTCCGCATGGGCATCCGCTGCGCCCATGAGCTCCAACGTGGCCCAGGCGAAATCTTCCT
>CADEEO010000006.1 GCA_902826365.1 uncultured Hyphomicrobiales bacterium
GCCGTCTCATCGTCGTCGCGGCACGGGGCCTTGTTGTGAAGCCCGGTTCGCCGCGTCGGAAGGCGGCAAAAGCAGTAAAAGCAAGGAAGGGCGGGACTTCACGCCCCTCCTTCCAACTCTTCGATCCGCAGGCCCGCATCATGATCCCGCGCCTCCGGAGGAAGCCCAAGCGGCCCGGCCCCCGTATCCACATGTTCAACGCCGATTGGGACCTGGTGACCATCTGGCCGCCGCCCCGGCCAGCAGCCAGCCTCGCTCCCGCCCCACCCAAAACCGCTGATGGCCTGGTCAATGGCGCCCGCCTCATCCGCAGGCTCGAGGCCCTCGAATCCGCCTTATCGGACCTTCCCCGCCAGGCCATGCGTCTCGCACGCTGGCGGATGCGGGAGAAAACGTCGCCGAACCCCAGTTTCAAATCGCCCATCCGCCGCGGCCATCCGCCCGGTCACCGGAAGAGGGCCGTTCATCAGGTCGATGAACTGCTCAGCGAGTGCGACTGGCTGGCCTTTCGCGCCGCGATGCACGACACAAGCTGAGGCAATAATCATCCGTAGACGGACTAATTTAATAACCACCCACTTCTGTCATCCCGGCGAAAGCCGGGACCCAGACTCATGACCAATGCGTATTCGGAAAGCCTGGGCCCCGGCATTCGCCGGGGTGACAGAAATTGTGAGCGTTTTCGCCGGAATGACAAATGGTGGGGATGAGAGAGTTTCGCTCAGCCGCCCGGAATGCGCGGCAGGAGATAGATTTCCGCGTCTGCCGGAAGCGCCTGGTCCCAGGTGTCGCGGTAGATTTTGCCATTGATGGAGACGGCGATGCCGCGTTGCAGGTGGGGTTCGAAGGCGGGGTATTGCTCGGCCAGCGTCTTGAACAGCTCGCGGATGTTTTTCGCCTCGACCGAAACGGAAAGCGCTCCGCCAACGATTGGCCGGAGCGCTCCCCAGAGGTGGACTTCCGCCACGGGACTAGTGCTTGCGGTTGCTGATCGCCTTGAGCACGCGGGGCGGCGACATCGGGATATGCGTCATACGGACGCCAACGGCGTTCGACATGGCATTGGCAATGGCCGCTAAGGGAGGCACGATGGAGGTTTCGCCAACGCCGCGCACACCATAGGGGTGGTTGGGGTTGGGAATTTCCAGGATCATCGTATCGATGAAGGGCAGGTCCGAGCAGACCGGGATGCGGTAATCGAGGAAGCCCGCGTTCTGCAGGCGGCCGTCCTTGCCGTAGATATATTCTTCGTTCAGCGCCCAGCCGATGCCCTGGGCGGCGCCGCCCTGGTACTGGCCTTCCACGTAGCTGGGATGAATGGCTTTGCCCGCATCCTGGATCACGGTGTAGCGCTTGACGGTGGAGCGGCCCGTTTCCGGGTCGACCTCGATATCGCAGATATGCGTGGCGAAGGAAACGCCGGCGCCATCGGCCACCAGTTCATTGTGGCCGGCAATCGGCCCGCCGGTGTTGCCGGCGGCGGCGGCGATTTCCTTGATGGAGAGCGGCGGGAAATTGCCGGCGTTGGTTCCGGCAGGCTTGGCGTGGCCATCTTCCCAGACAACGGCATCTTCCGGAATGTCCCACATCTTTGCGGCCCGCGCGCACAGCACCTTGATGCAGTTGCGGGCGGCGGCGATGGTGGCCATGCCGGTTGAGAAGGTGCCGCGGCTGCCGTCGGTCATGTCGTTGTGGCCGAGCGACGAGGTATCGGCGATCACCACGCGGACGTTTTCGTAAGCGAGGCCCAACTCTTCCGCGGCCATGAGGCCGATGGAAGCGCGGGAGCCGCCCACGTCGATGGTGCCCACGGCAACGGTCACGGTGCCATCGGGCGTCACGTTGATATCGCAGCAGGTCTGGCCGCCGAAATTGAACCAGAAGCCGCAGGCCATGCCGCGTCCCTGGTTCTTTCCGAGCGGCGCTTTCATGTGCGCATGGTTCTTCGCCGCTTCGAGCGTGGCGCCAATGCCGATGGGGCCATAGACCGGGCCATAGGAGCTTTGGGTGCCCTGCTTGGCGGCATTCTTGATGCGGAGTTCAACCGCATCCATGCCGATCTTCTTGGCCAATTCATCAATGGCGCTTTCAACGGCGAAGGCGGCCATGGGAGCCGACGGCGCACGGTAGGCGGCCGTCTTCGGGCGGTTGACGATGACCTCGATGCTTTCGCTTTTGACGTTCTTGAGATCATAGCAGGCGAAGGCCGTCATGGCGCCGAACTCGGCCCAGGTGGCGGGGAAAGCGCCGCCATGATAGCGGAGCACGCCATGGGCGGCAGTGATGGTGCCATCCTTCTTCGCACCGATTTTCATGTCGATGGAAGTTGAGCTTGTGGGACCTGAGCAGCGGAACACCTCGTCGCGAGTCATGGTGAGCTTCACCGGGCGGTTGGCCTTGCGCGACAGGGCAAGGGCCAATGGTTCGGTCCAGATGTGGGTCTTGCCGCCGAAGCCGCCGCCGATTTCAGACGCGGTGACGCGCAGCTTGGAAATATCCATGCCGAGCAGGGCAGCGCACTGGTTGCGGTAAACGAAGTGGCCCTGGGTGCAGACCCAAAGCTCGCCCTGGCCATCGGGGCTGACGTTGGCCACGCAGGCATGGGGTTCGATGTAGCCCTGGTGCGTCTGCTCGGTCTTGTAGGTGTGCTCGACGATAACGTCGGCATCCTTGAAGCCTTGCACGATGTCGCCGTGGCCGAAGCTGGCGCGCTTGTTGTTGTTGGAGGGCTTGGTTGGCGTTGGCTCAACGCCTTCGGTGAAGATGTCGTTGTGAATGACCGGAGCCGAGGGCTTCAGGGCTTCATCCACATCGGTGACGTGAGGCAGCATCTCATAATCGACCTGGATAAGTTTCAGCGCCTTGCGGGCGGTGGTTTGATCGATGGCGGCTACGGCTGCCACGGCGTGGCCGTCATAGAGAACCTTCTTGCGGGCCATGCAGTTTTCGAGGATGTCGCGCATGCCGCGGTCACCGGCGGTGAGATCGGGAAGATCGGCGCTGGTGATGATGGCTTTCACGCCGGCAAGCTTTTCGGCCTTCGAGGTGTCGATTTTCTTGATCTTGGCGTGGGCATGGGGCGAACGCAGCACGAGGGCTATGAGCTGGCCCGGCGCGTTGTAGTCAGCGCCATATTTGGCGCGGCCGGTGACCTTGTCGACGCCATCGGGGCGCAGGGGCCTTGTGCCGACCTGCTTGAATTTCTGGTTGGTGAAGTTTGTGTCGAGTGGCATGTTAAGCTCCTCTCATTTCTTTTGCGGTGGCCTGAACGGCGCGGACAATTTTATCGTAGCCGGTGCAGCGGCAAAGATTGCCGGCAAGGCCAAAGCGGATTTCCTCTTCGGAAGGATCCGGGTTCTTGTCGAGCAGCGCCTTGGCCGCAATCAAAAAGCCCGGGGTGCAGATGCCGCATTGAAGGGCGGCATGGGAGATGAAGTTTTTCTGCAGGGGATGGAGCTGGTCGCCCTTGGCCATGCCTTCGATGGTTCCGACCTTGGCGCCATTCACTTCAGCGCCGAGCACGAGGCAGGAGCAGACGAGGCGGCCATTGATGGTGACGCTGCAGGCGCCGCAGTCACCGGTGCCGCAGCCTTCCTTGGCGCCGGTCATGCCCAAACGGTTGCGCAGCACGTCGAGCAGCGGCTCGTCGGCATTGCAGACGAACTCAACGGCATCCCCGTTAATGGTGGTTGATACGTGAACGCCCGACATTATTTTCCTCCTGCGCGCTTGTACGCGATTTCTGCGGCGCGGCGCGCGAGGACGCCTGCAACCTTGGTTCTGAATTCGATGGTGCCGCGCTTGTCATCAATGGGCTTGCAGGCGGCGGCGCAGGCGGCGGCGAGTTTTTCAAGTGCTGCCGCATCAAGCTTCGAGCCGATCAGGGCCTTTGCTGCTGCGGGCACGACGATGATCGTCGGCGCTACGGCGCCCAGAACAACGCGGGCATCCTTGACCGTGCCCTTGCCATCGAGCGTGAGATTGACGGCGGCGCTGACCACGGCGATATCCATTTCGGTGCGCGGAATGAAGCGCAGATAGGCATCGCTGGAATTTGCCGGGCGCTTGGGCAGCAGAATGGCTTCGATAATTTCGCCCTTCTTGAGCGAGATGCGGCCCGGCGACACCGGAACCTGTTCAACCGGAATGGTGCGCTTGCCCTTGGGGCCGGAAATCACAACCTTGGCATTGGCGGCGATGAGGGCCGGCACGCCATCGGCGGCGGGCGAACCGTTGCAGAGATTGCCGACCATGGTGCAGCGGCCCTGCACCTGCTTGGAGCCGATGAGATTTGCCCCTTCGACAACGCCGGGCCAGGCTTTCACCAGGGCTGCGTTTTCACCGAGTTGCACGCCCGGTACGGCGGCACCGATCCTGAATCCTGTGGCGGATTTCGCGATGTCAAAGACACCCTTGATGCGCTTGATATCGACGACAAGGTCAGGCTCCAGAAAGCCGCCTTTCATTTTGACCAGCAGGTCTGTTCCTCCCGCCAGAACAAAGGCCAGGCCCTTTTCCTTGGCCAGCAGTGTTACCGCCGATTTAAGTGTTTCCGGTGCTTCGTATCGCATTCTTCACCTGTTTTTGAGTTCCCGCGCCAGTTTGGCCTGTTCCATGCGTTTTGGTCAACCGGCTTATTTCTTTCTATACATAATTCATGGCTGCCCTGCGGCTTTTATCAGCGCGCCACAACATTCACGCTGACACCTGCCTCCTGCAGCACGGAAGCGAGCTTAGCATCGGGAATGCCATCGGTAATGAGGCGATTGATGTCCTTGAAGTCGCAGACCTTGATCAGAGCGATGCGGCCGAATTTCGAGGCATCCGACAGCATCACGCGCGTTTCGCCGCGCGACAGCACCATGCGGGCAAACTCGGCCTCGTCGAGATAGCTGTCGGAGGGACCGAAGTCCGCATCCAGCGCGCCGATTGAGATGATCGCGTGGCGGACATGGAAGCTTGCGGCAAAGGCGATGGCGGAGGGGCCAAAGGCCGCGCCATTGGAGCCATTCAACTCGCCGCCCGCCATATAAACCCGGTTGCCGTTCACGGTGGCGAGCGTCCGGGCGATGTCGGACGAGTTGGTGACGACGGTGAGATTGCGTTTTTTCAAGAGTTCGCGGGCAAAAATGCTGGTGGTGGTGCCGGTATCGAGCATCAGGCTGTCGCCATCCTCGATCAGCCTTGCGGCGCGGCGGGCAATGGCGCGCTTGGCGGCGAAATGTTCGCGGAGCCGCCGCTCGAATGGCGCTTCGCCCAATTCATGGGGGAGAGCAATGGAGCCGTGACGCCGTGAGACCTCGCGGGAGTCGACCAGAGGCTTGATATCGCGGCGGACCGTTTCAAAGGACACATCCAGAGCCTTGGCCAAATCGGCGACGGAACAGGTTCCCTGCTCGCGGACAAGGCTGAGAATCTGGGTTTGGCGCTTGCTGAGTCCGGTGGCCATGAGTGATTTTTGATCACATTTTGTGGTTTTTGGCAATTGTCATTATATTTCGGTCAAAAAGCCACAAAATTTATGCGAGATTACCACATAAAACAACATTACAGTTGACCTCCGGGCTTCAAAAGGCTTCATTTCAGGGAAGGGAGAAGGCCACATGCCTGCAGAAGACAGGGTTCGGGGACTGCCATGCTGGACTGGGGCCATCGAGGTGGTTCCGCTAAAAGGGGGCGTGAGCAACACCAGTTTCACGGTTCAGGACCGCGCCGGCAAATTTGTGGCCCGGGTCGGCGAGGATTATCCCTTCCATCATGTGTTCCGCGAGGCGGAAGTGATCGCCAGCCAGGCCGCCTTTGAGGCGGGGCTGTCGCCGGAGGTTGTCTATACGGAGCCCGGCATCATGGTGGTGCGCTTTATTGAAGCGCGCACCTATGCGGAGGCCGATGTGCGGGCAAATACCGATGCTTGCGTCGACATCGTGAAGCGCTGCCACCGGGAAATGGGCAAGCGCATTTCAGGCCGCGCCAATATTTTCTGGGTGTTCCATGTGCTGCGCGATTATGCGCACACCATCACGGCGGCGAAGCATCGCCATGTTCCCGACATTCCGCGCTGGATGGCGGAAGTTGAGCGGCTCGAAAAGGCGCAGGTGCCGCTGCCGATTATTTTCGGCCATCACGATTTGCTGCCGACAAATTTCATGGATGACGGAAAACGGCTGTGGCTGATCGACTGGGAGTATGGCGGATTCGGCACGGCGATGTTCGATCTTGCCAATATCGCTTCCAACAACCAGTTCACAGAGCAAGCAGAGAAGGATTTGCTGACGCGTTATTTTGAGCGCGCGCCCGATGGAGCTTTGCTGCGTTCATTCTACGCCATGAAAACCGCCAGCGCTTTGCGCGAAGCCGTGTGGGGCATGGTTTCGGAAATCCATCTCAATGCGCCGGGCGTGGACTACGTGGCCTATGCCCGAGAATATCTCGGACGCTATGAAAATATGCTGGAAGATTTTAATGCAAAGTTTGGAAAGACATGACCCAGAATTTTCCCACTCATGCGGATGTCGTGGTTATCGGCGGCGGCATTATCGGCTGCTCGACGGCGTATCATTTGGCGAAGGACCACAAGCTGAATGTGGTCCTGCTTGAGCAGAACAAACTCACATCGGGATCAACGTGGCATGCGGCGGGGCTGGTGGGGCAGTTGCGTTCATCGGCTTCGATCACGCAGGTGCTGAAATATTCGGTGGAGCTATACAAGAATCTCGATGCGGAAACGGGCCTTGCGACGGGCTGGAAAATGACGGGCTGCCTGCGGCTGGCAAACAATGAGAACCGCTGGATTGAATACAAGCGGCTGGCGACCACGGCGCAGAGCTTCGGCATGGAAATGCATCTGCTGACGCCCGCCGAAGCGAAGAAGATGTGGCCGCTGCTGAACATCGATGATCTTGTCGGCGCTTCCTTCCTGCCGACGGATGGACAGGCTTCGCCTTCGGATATTGCGCAATCGCTGGCCAAGGGTGCGCGCATGCATGGCGCGAAGCTGATCGAGGGCGCGCGGGTGACGTCGTTTGGCATCAAGGATGGCCGTGTCACCGCGGTGAACACCAATCAAGGCAAGATTATTTGCGAGAAGGTGGTGAACTGTGGCGGGCAATGGGCGCGGCAGATCGGGGCCATGGCAGGGGTGAGCGTGCCCTTGCAACCGGTGAAGCACCAATATGTGATCACCGAAAAGGTGGCGGGCCTTGCGGCTGATGCGGCTACCATCCGCGATCCGGACCGGCGCACTTATTTCAAGGAGGAAGTCGGTGGTCTGGTGTTTGGCGGCTATGAGCCGGACCCCATTGCCTGGACGCAAGGCGACGTTCCCGACAATTTCGAGTTCCAATTGTTTGAAGATGACTGGGATCATTTCGAGCAGCACATGAACGAGGCTCTGGTACGCGTGCCGGCTTTGGAAAACACCGGCATCAAGAAAATAATTCACGGGCCGGAAAGCTTCACGCCCGACGGCAATTTCATTCTGGGTGCGGCGCCGGAGCTCAAGAATTTTTATGTCGGCGCAGGCTTCAATGCCTTTGGGATTGCCTCTGGCGGCGGGGCAGGCTGGGTGTTGGCGGACTGGGTTGCGCGGGATGAAGCGCCGATGGATTTATGGGTAGTCGATATCCGCCGCTTCTCCGATCTGCACAAGGACCGCACCTGGACTTCCGAGCGCACGCTTGAAGCTTACGGCAAGCACTACACCATTGGTTTCCCGCATGAGGAATATCAGTCGGGGCGGCCGCGCATCGTGTCGCCGCTCTATGACCGGCTGAAGAAACTCAACGCCTGCTTTGGCTCAAAGCTGGGCTGGGAGCGGCCCAACTGGTTTGCGCCTGCTGGCGAAGAGCCCCGAGATATCTATACCATGGGCCGGCAGAACTGGTTTGCGGCGGTGGGCGAGGAGCACAAATGCGTGCGCGAACGCGTCGGTGTGTTCGATCAATCGTCCTTTGCCAAGTATGAACTGCGCGGGAAAGACGCGGAGGAGGCGCTGGGCTGGATTTGCGCAAACAACTTGGCGAGACCGGTAGGCAAGCTCACCTATACGCAGATGCTGAATTCTCGGGGCGGCATCGAATGCGACCTGACGGTGGCGCGGCTGGCGGAGGATCATTTCTATATCGTGACGGGCACAGGCTTCCGGACCCATGACTTTGCCTGGATCGTGGATCACCTCAGGCCGGGGCTTGAGGCGAAGCTGACGGACATCACCGAACAGTACGGAACGCTTTCGGTGATGGGGCCGAAGTCGCGGGAGGTGATTCAAGCTGTAACAAAAGCTGACATGTCGAACGCCGCTTTCAAATTCGGCGAGGTGCGGCAAATTGAGATTGCTGGCCATGGGGTGCGGGCGCTGCGCGTGACCTATGTGGGCGAGTTGGGCTGGGAACTGCACATGCCCATTGCGGCCACGGGCGAGGTGTTCGACGCCTTGATGGCGGCGGGCAAGCCGCACGGCATTGCGCCTGTCGGCTACCGGGCGCTGGAATCGCTGCGGCTTGAGAAGGGCTACCGGGCGTGGAGTTCGGACATCACGCCCAATGACACGCCGCTTCATGCGGGGCTTGGCTGGGCGGTGAAGATGAAAAGCAATCAGGTATTTTTGGGCCGCGAGGCGATTGAAAAAATCGGGCAAGCGCCGCTCACCAAAATGCTAGCGGGTTTCACCACGGAGCGCGAAGACATTGTGCTTTCGGGGCGGGAAACCATCCTGCGCAATGGCGCGTTCGCCGGTTATCTCACCAGCGGCGGCTATGGCTACACGATCGGGAAACCGGTGGGCTTTGGATATGTGCGGAATGCTGATGGCGTTGATGAGGCCTATCTCGAAGCGGGCCGTTACGAGCTTGTAGTGGCCAAGGAAATCGTCAAGGCAAACATACACTTGCAGCCAATATATGACAGTTTGAATCAACGCGTGAAGTCATGAACTGGGACCGTAAAGTCCGTATACTGATTATTGGCGGCGGAGCCATCGGCACGTCGCTGGCCTATCACCTGGGGCGGGACGGGGCGAAGGATGTTCTGCTCGTCGAAAAGGCCCAACTCACTGAGGGCTGCACCTGGCATGCGGCGGGGCTTGTGGGCCAGCTGCGCGGCAAGAAAAACCTGACGCGATTGATGCAGAATTCCGTGGCGGTGTTCGACCGGCTGGAAGCGGAAACGGGGCAAGTGATTTCATGGAAGAAAGTGGGGTCGCTTCGGCTTGCCTCGAGTGCGGCGCGGTGGAGCGAAATCCAGAGGTCCATGGGGCAAGCCAAGAGTTTTGGGGTGGAGTGCCAGTCGCTGTCGGCGGCGGAGGCCAAAAAGCTTTTCCCCTATATCACCACCGATGGCATTGAGGGTGCGGCCTATATTCCGGGCGATGGCTACATCGATCCCTATTCGCTGACCATGGCCTATGCCAAGGGGGCGAGGGCCCAAGGTGTGAAGATCGAGGAGCGGGTCTGCGTCGAGGAGATCGCGCTTGGGGGGAGGCGGGCGCTAGGGGTCGTTACCAACAGGGGCAATATAGCTTGTGATATTCTGGTGAACTGCGCCGGGCTCTGGGCCAAGCGGGTGGGTAATATGGCTGGTGTTGCGCTGGCCGCTGGAATTGTCGAGCACCAGTATTTTCTGACGGAGAAAACCCTGTCGTTTGATGCGGGACTCACGACGCTGCGCGATCCGGACAAGAATTTCTACCTCAAGCCCGACACGGGTTCCTTTGCCATAGGCGGCTGGGAGGAGGGCTCACGCGGATTCCATCGAGGCTTGCCGCCGCTGGATTTTGGCCGGGAGCTTTTTGCAGCCAACATGGAGCGGCTGGAACTTTTTGCGCTGCCCGCTTCCGAGCGACTGCCGGTGCTAAACGAGACAGGCATCCAGACGGTTATCAACGGGCCCATTCCGGTTTCGGCAGATGGCGAGCCGATCATGGGGCTGGCGCCGGAGCTTGATAATTTCTATGTGGCCTGCGGCTTCACGGCGGGCATTGCAGCATCTGGCGGAGCGGGGCTTGCAATGGCCAACATGATCTTGCATGGCGACGCGGGCATGGACCTCTGGCCCTTCGATGTCAGGCGCTTCAGCGGGGTTCATGCACAGCCGCGCTACCTGGAGACGCGGGCCATTGAAGCCTATGCGGCCTACTACAAGGTGCATTGGCCGCTTGAGGAAACCCAGTCCGGGCGCGATTTGCGGCTTTCGCCTCTGCATTTGACACTGAAGAATGCCGGGGCGGTGTTTGGTTCGCGGGCGGGCTGGGAGCGGCCCAACTGGTTTGCGCCAACGGGAATTAAACCGGTTGATGTTCCTTCCTTTGAAGACAAACCGAACTGGTTTTCTCACGTGGCCGAGGAATGCCGCGCCATCCGTGAGCGCGCCGTGCTGATCGACCAGACGTCATTTGCGAAGTTTGAGATTTCGGGAGCGGGAAGCGAGGCGGCGCTGCAGCGGATTGCGGCCAATGACCTTTCAGGCCCGCCTGGGAAGGCGGTTTACACGCAGCTCTGTAATGAGAAGGGCGGCATTGAGGCGGATGTGACGTTGGTTCATGTGGGCCCAGATCATTTCTATCTCATTACCGGTTCAGGCTTTGGGGTGCGCGACAGTGGCTGGATGGCGAGGCATCTGCCGCCAACGGTTGAGATCCGCGATGTCACGAACGCGCTGGCGGTGATCAATATCTGCGGGCCACGTTCGCGGGAAATCCTGCAAGCGGTGACGGATGCGGATATTTCCAATGCGGCGTTTCCTTTCTTTGGGGCGCGGCGGATTGATGTGGGCCAAGCTAATGTGCTTGCAGTGCGCGTCGGCTATGTGGGCGAGCTTGGCTACGAGCTTTACATTCCGCAGGAATTTGGCGCCCATGTCTATGACACGCTGTGGGTGGCGGGCGCGGCCCATGGCATTGCCAATGCGGGCTACCGGGCCATTGACAGTTGCCGCATGGAGAAGGGCTATCTCTACTGGTCCGGCGATATCTCGCCCGACTACAATCCGTATGAGGCTGGCCTTGGCTTCTGTGTCGCTTTGGATAAGGGCGACTTTATCGGCCGTGAGGCGCTCGCAAAGATCAAGGCCGCTGGCCTGACGCGGAAGCTCTGTTCCTTCACCATTGATGGTTTTGCACCGTTGCACGGCGGCGAGACCATTCTGCATGGCGGGAAAGTTGCGGGTTCAACCACGAGCGTTGGCTATGGCCACACTTCGGCCAAGACCATCGCGCTCGGCTATCTTCCCATGGAGATTGCCGATCAGAAGGACTTCGTCATCGAAGCATTTGGTAAAGCCCACAAGGCCAAACGGGGGCCACGCTGCCTTTACGACGCGAAGATGGAAAGGCTGAAAGCGTGAGCCGCAAGCCTACCTTTTTGATCTTCATAATGTGATTCAGAAGACCTATATAAGCATCTGTTATTCATAGGCTTTACCGAAAGGCGAAACGAGAGATGGATGATCAGGGCATAGGCCTGGCGCGGGAAGCGCTGAAGCAGATTCAGCTCTTCTGGTGCCTTGATGATACGCAGATCGAGGTCAAGCGGCTGGGAGGGCTGACCAACCTGGTGTTCTATGTCAGCCTTAACGGCGAGCAGTATGTGCTGCGCCTTCCGGGCAAGGGCACGGAGGAATATATCAATCGCCGGAACGAGGCTCAGGCGGCGCGGGAAGCGGCGAAAGCCGGGGTAAGCCCGGACGTGGTTCACTTCGATGAAAAGACGGGGGTGATGGTGACCCGCTTTGTCGACCACGGCGTCACCATGTCGCCGGAGAATTTCAAATCCCGCAAGGGTTCACCTCAGCGGGCGGGAGAGGCGTTCAAGAAGCTCCATTCCTCCGGGGCCAAGTTCAATTTCCGCTTTGAGCTTTTTGCGATGATTGACGACTATCTCAAAATCCTGGCGACGAAGGATATCTCCTTGCCTGAGGGCTATGCGGAGGTGGTGAAGGAAGCCGAGTCGGTGCGGAAGGCGCTGAATGCCCATCCGCTGCCGCTGGTGGCCTGCCATTGCGATCCGCTGTGCGAGAATTTTCTCGATACGGGCAAGCGGATGTGGATTGTCGATTGGGAATATTCCGGGATGAATGACCCGCTGTGGGATCTGGGCGATCTGGCGGTTGAGGGGCAATTCAATACGGCGCAGGAAGAAGAGATGATTGCTGCTTATTTTGGCGGCGGGCCGACGCCAGCCGAGCGCGGACGCTTTGTGATTTACAAGGCGATGTGCGATTTGCTGTGGACGCTATGGGGCCTTATCCAGCATGCTAACAAGAATCCGGTGGATGATTTCTGGGCCTATTCGATCAACCGCTTTGAGCGCTGCAAGAAGCTGATGGCAACGGAAGCTTTCGGGAAACACGTGGCGGCAGTGAAGAAAGGCTAGAGCCTTTCACTTCCGCGCCATGCAAGACTGGTAGCGCCGGTCCACGCTTTCAGCGAAAATGCGGGTCGTCATTTTGCTCCTGATCTTGGGACTCGACAGGGCAATATTGGGGACCATTGCAAAGGCGGGACGCTTCTTGGTGGCCTGCTCGTAAGTTGCCCGCAGCGCGCTATAGGTCAGCGTCTTCACGAAGTCACTGTCCTTTTCGCGCAGCAAGTCCTTGCGGATGTCTTCGTCAGCGAGTTCAAAACTGGAATTTTTGAGCACAGCGCGTAAAGCCTTTTCCGTGTTGCTAACGCCGCTGGCCACTTTTCCCGACTTGTCATAGAGCAGCAGGTCGCCATCGGCTGCGAGGGAGTTGCCGCTCAGTTCGGATATCTGACTTTGGAACGCCGCATTGCGGCTGGAATAGCGGCCGGCGTTGAAATCCGCAAAGCGGTAGAGCTTTTTGTTGTAGCCCGTTTCATAGCCGAGCAGCAGGAGGACGCCGTAATACATGCCGCCATGGCGGGTGTAGAGTTCATCGCGCAGGGCGTAAACATCATCCAGCGCCATCGGCAGCCAGCGCCGCCGCTTGGCAGTCTCCAGGGCGAAATCGACCGACACCTGCATGGAGCCGATGGTGTCGATCTCGTTGCGCCCGTCGATCTGCTTGTTGAGGAGTCCGCTGTTGATCACCAGGCCAAGGCCGGTTTGCTTGCCGGCATCGGCCACCATGGCACGGTAGACAAGGTCAAGATCGCGTTCGGTGCGGGCGGCGCGGATGCGCGCGAGATAGTTGTCTTGGGGGCTAGGTGTCACCTCCAGAAAATGAAGGGCGATGCGCCCGAGAACCGGCACCTTGTCCATCTTGGCGCGCAACGCCGCTTCCGAAATCTTGCCAAGGCCGGCCACCGCTGGATCAGCGACAAAGCTTGATTCCTGATCAATGATGGCGATGGCGGCGCAGATGTTTTCCTTGCTGGCGGACAGGACATGGAGCTTCAGCACATCGAGGAGGTAATCGGCCCAACCCTTGGAATCCTCGACGTTCTTTTCGGCGGCGTTGATGAGCCTTGCCACCGCGGGCGCAGTCAACGCGGGGGGTTCCGCTGCGCTGGAGGCGGAGCAGGCGGACCATAGGGCCGCTAAAAAACAGAAGATTAACCTGGCCACGCAAAGCTCCTTCATCCCAGCATAAACCTCAACGGGAATTTATGTCTAAAATAAGAAGCCCTGCGCGGCTCAGGAGCTATTTCAAGACGCCGGAAGCCTTGGCGGCATGGGTCGCGAGATAATCCATAAGTGGCGGCGACAGGCAGTCATAGGGCTGCAGGCCAACCTTTTTCAGCTGCTTGCGGATGGCGGGCATGGCTTCGGGCTTGGTGCCGCTTTCAATGACGGACGAAACGAAAGCCGCGAATTCCGGCGGCGACCAGCCCTTTTCCTTGGACAGTTCCGTGTGGATGAAATCGAGGCCATAAAGGGCGTGCGAAGTGCGCTCGACGCGGCCATACATGTGAACGCCGCAGCCGGTGCAGGCGTGGCGCTGGATGAGCGCATTGGCATCAATGATCTTCAGCTTGTTTTCATTCGCCGTGACCTTCACATTGTCGCGGCCGACGACGGCGACGACGGAGAAGATGGCTCCTGCAGGCTTCCAGCATTTGGTGCAGCCGCAGGCATGGTTATGGGCGGTTTGCGCGCCAACGCTTACCGTCACGGGATCGGTCGCGCATTTGCAGGTCAGAGTGCCGCCGGCAAATTTCGCCTTGGCCTTGCCCTTCACACCCTTGTCAATGGCGGGGTGAAGGGAAATTCCTTTCGGTTTTTTTGCGGCGGCTTTGGCTTTGGCTTTCTTGGCCATGGTGGTCCTCCCTCAGTTTCTAATTCTAGAACACGACAACGCTGCGGATCGACTTGCCTTCATGCATGAGATCGAAAGCGGAGTTGATTTTCTCCAGCGGCAGGATGTGGGTGATCATGGGGTCAATCTCGATCTTGCCGTTCATGTACCAATCCACGATCTTCGGCACATCGGTGCGGCCGCGGGCGCCGCCAAAAGCGGTGCCGCGCCAGGATCTGCCGGTGACCAGCTGGAAGGGCCTTGTTGAAATTTCCTGGCCGGCGCCGGCCACGCCGATGATGATTGACTGGCCCCAGCCCTTGTGGGCGGCCTCGAGGGCAACGCGCATGACCTTCACATTGCCGATGCATTCGAAGGTGTAGTCCGCGCCGCCATTGGTGAGGCCCACGAGATGGGCGACAAGATCGCCTTCAACCTTGGAAGGGTTGACGAAATGCGTCATGCCGAAGCGCTTGCCCCAGCTGGCGCGTTCTTCGTTGAGGTCGACGCCAATGATCTGGCTGGCGCCGGCAAGGCGCAGGCCCTGGATCACGTTGAGGCCAATTCCGCCGAGGCCGAAGACGATTGCCGTTGAGCCGATCTCGACCTTGGCCGTGTTGATGACGGCGCCGACGCCAGTGGTGACGCCGCAGCCGATGTAGCAAATTTTGTCAAAGGGCGCGTCTTTCCGCACCTTGGCCAGGGCGATTTCAGGAAGCACCGTGTAATTCGAGAAGGTGGAGCAGCCCATGTAGTGGTGCACCATCTTGCCCTTGTAGGAAAAGCGCGAGGTGCCATCGGGCATGAGGCCCTTGCCCTGGGTCATACGGATTTTCTGGCACAGGTTGGTTTTGGGGTTGAGGCAATATTCACATTCGCGGCATTCCGGGGTGTAAAGCGGAATGACATGGTCGCCCTTGGCAAGCGAGGTGACACCCTTGCCGACCTCCACCACGACGCCCGCGCCTTCATGGCCCATGATGGCGGGAAACAGGCCTTCGGGATCGGCGCCGGAAATGGTGAATTCATCGGTATGGCAAATGCCGGTGGCCTTGATTTCAACCATAACCTCGCCCTCCTGGGGCCCGGCCAGATCAACTTCAACAATTTCAAGGGGTTTGCCCGCTTCAAAGGCAATGGCGGCACGCGATTTCATGGGATCCCCATCTCTATGAAATTTTTTCTCATGGAAGCCTTGTGGCCGTGTCTAGTCAAGCACAATGTTCAAATACCAAGCCGGGATGGCCCGGAAATTTGACAAGTTGCCGACCCTGCGCTTGATAGCCCCATGGCAAAATTCACGATTCAGGATGTGGCGCGGCTCGCGGGGGTGAGCGTTGCGACCATCGACCGGGTGCTTAACCGCAGGCAGGGGGTGCGGGCTCCCACCATCGCAAAGGTCGAAGCGGCAATCCGGGAACTGAATTACCAGCCGGACCGCATTGCGGCGCGGCTGGCGCGGTCGCGGGAATACCGTTTCTGTTTTGTCCTGCCGGTGAGCACCAGCGAGTTTTTCATGCGCATTGCCGACGAAGTGCGGCTTGCCACGGAGCGCATGGAAGCGGAACGGGTATCAATTATCGTCAAGCGGGTGGACGTGTTTGACGGTGAGCTGCTGGCCCAGACGCTCGATTCCATCGACAAGGCAATGGACGGGGTTGCCGTGGTGGCGCTGGATCATCCGGCGGTGCGCGAGGCGATCAATGCGCTGGTGTCGCGCGGGATCACGGTGGTGACGCTGGTATCCGATGTGCCGGGGTCAAAGCGCCAGCATTATGCGGGCATCGACAACTCCTCCGCCGGGCGTACTGCGGCTAATCTCATGGGGCGGTTCCTGCGCGGCATGACGGGCACGGTTGGCGTGTTTGCGGGTTCGCTGGCGCTGCGCGATCACATCGAGCGGCAGTTTGGCTTCGAGCAGGTGATGGCCCATGAGTATTCGCATCTTCCCGTATTGCCCGTGCGGGAATCGCGCGATGACTGGGCGCGGATCGAGGAGATGACGCGGCAATTGCTGGCTGAGCATCCCGACCTTATAGGGATTTACAATGTGGGCGGCGGCACGCGGGGCATTGTTTCGGGCCTTGAGGCGGAGGGACGCGCCAGGGACATCGTGTTCATCGCCCATGAGGTTACCGACCTGTCGCGGCGGGCGCTGATCCGCGGCTCAATCGACGCGATCATCAACCAGGACGCGGGCCACGAGGTGCGCAGCGCGGTGCGCGTGCTCATGGCCAACGCCGACAAGATGCCGCTGATCGAATCGCAGGAACGCATCCGCATTGATATCTTCATGCGGGATAATCTGCCATGAGGCCTGCACCTACCCCCGGCCCCTCCCTCAAGAGGGAGGGGTGAAGGGATCTAAAGCGGCTTCAACGCAGCTTCGATCTGAGCCCGGCGACCTTCGAGGAAGGGGGGCAGGGAGAGGGTTTTGCCGAGATTTTCCAGGGACTCGTCGGTGGCAAAGCCCGGACCGTCAGTGGCGAGTTCGAAGAGGACGCCGTTGGGTTCGCGGAAATAGAGGCTCTTGAACCAGAAGCGGTCAACCGGGCCGCTGTTGGGAATGCGGAGTTCCTTCAGGCGGTCAGCCCAGGCCTGGTAGTCAGCCGAGGGAATGTTGAAAGCCACGTGGTGCACGGAACCGGCGCCCTGCTGGGCGGGCGGCAGGCCCTTATCAACGCGGACATGCAGTTCCGAGACGGGGCCGGAGCCATTCATCTTGAAGACGCTGGTGTTTGCGTATTCACGGGCTTTGGTCATGTTCATGACGGTGGTCAGGATCACTTCGGTAGAGCGCAATTCAGGCACGCTGATAGTTATTGGGCCAAGGCCACGGATCTGGTTCTCGGCGGCTATGGGGCTTTCATTCCAGGGATGGGTTTCGCCAGTGCCTTCATCATCGACAAGGCTCAGGCGCTGGCCCTCGAAATCCTCGAAGTCGAGGGTAAGGCGGCCGTCGCGTTCGGCAACCTTTTCGGCAGAAACGCCACGAGCCTTGAAATGATCGGCCCACCATTTGAAGGCGACTTCGCCCTTGATGCGAAGGCCGGTGCGGACAATGGAATGGGTGCCGCGGCGTTCACGGCCTACCGGCCAATCGAAGAAGGTTATATCCGTTCCGGGCGAGCCCAGGCCATCGGCATAGAACAGGTGATAGGCCGAGGTATCATCCTGGTTCACGGTTTTCTTGACCATGCGGAGGCCCAGCGTCTTGGTATAGAAATTGTGGTTGCTGGGGGCATCGGCGGTGACGGCGGTGAGGTGGTGCAGGCCATTGAGTTGCATTTTGTGTCCTATTGGTTCAGCCACTTGGTGGCGAGGGTTACATCGTTCTGGGTAAGGTTATGCCCGGTCGGCAGGGTTTCATGCTGCACATCGGCGTTGGCGTTCTTCAGCATGGTGGCCAAAAGCTTTGCATTGCTAGCCGGGATGATGGGATCGCTGGCGCCGGAAATGATGAGAACCGGCGTTTGTGCCAATTCGGCTTGCGGCGGTTTTGCAAGCGGCACCATGGCGCGCAGCAGAATGGCCCCGCTCAAGGCTTCCGGGCGCAGCAACAGGATGGCAGCGGCAATGTTGGCCCCATTGGAGAAACCAACGGCAACGGGCTTTCCCAGCTTATAGGCCGTGCCCGCTTCAACGATGAAATCGGCCAGTTCATGAGCGCGCTTGATCACGTCCTGCTCGTCGAAGATGCCTTCAGCGAGACGGCGGAAAAAGCGCGGCATGCCGTTTTCAAGCACCTTGCCACGGGGCGAAAGCAAGGCGCGATCCGGCGTCAAGGCCTTGCCCAGGGAGAGCAGGTCGGTTTCGTCGCCGCCGGTTCCATGGAGCAGGAGAAGGGGTGCGGCGGTCGAAGTGCCGGGTTCAAAACGGTGAATGAATGAGAGGTTCTGTGTCATGATTGCCAGATACTCACCCCATAGGGAGGGTACAAGCAATCATTCTTAGAACTCAGTTACAAGCTATATACCGCGGGAGGCACGGGGCTGGCCCAGCACGAAACCCTTGCCATCGAGGCCATAGATATCGGGGCGGAAATTGATCCGGCCGTCTTCGGTGGCCCAAGCGGTGAGATACATGAAGCGCACGTCGGGCGGGTTCAGCACCTTCACATCATAGCGTTCCTGGCTCGCCGTGATCATTTCGATTTCGGTGGCGTCAATCCCGTCCTGGCCGCCCAGGATCCAGTTCACGACGTCGCTGACCTTGTCAACGCGGACACATCCGGAGCTTTCGAAGCGCGCATTGACTTCGAACAATTCGCGGTGCGGCGTGTCGTGCATGTAGACCATGTATTTATTGGCGAAGTTGATTTTCATTGTGGCAAGCGCGTTGCCCTCGCCCGGTTCCTGGCGGAAATGGTAACGCTCGGGATCCGTGTTGACCCAGTCAACCGTATAGGGGTCAATCTCGGGACCGCCGACGCCATCAAAAATCCGGATGTTCATCTGCTCAAAAATCGTGGGATCCTTGAGGAATTTCGGCACCAGATCCTTTTGCACGATGGAGGCCGGGGCGTTCCAGTAGGGATTGAAATTGATATCGCTGACGACACTCTTGAGAGCCGGAGAGGGTCTGTCACGTTTTCCCACAACCACGTTGTGGCGTGAACGGACCTTGCCGTACTCAACGGTTTCAAGCTGGGCGGAAGGGATGTTCACCAGAATGTTGCGCTCGTGCAAATCCAAGGCGTATTCACCGACTCGGGGGTAGTTTTCCCGCAGGGTTTGAAGCCGGGCGCGGGCCGTGATGTTCAACTCGGCGCGGGTGCGGTCATCGACCTTGCCCGATGGGGCAATGCCATGGCTGGCCTGGAAGTATTTTACCGCCTCGACAATGTTGGCGTCGAACACGTCAGCTGCTTCCACGAACATGTCTTCAATGGGCAGGTAGCCTTCGGCCACAAGGCGCTGGCGCAAGGTCACGACGAGAGCGCTCTTCACGTCTTTTTCGAGCTTGCCCTTGCCAACGCTGGGCCAGCCGCCGCCGGCCACGAATTCCTCATAGAGCTGGATGGCGCCTTCAAGGGCACGGATCGAACCGGCGGTAACCATAGCCGCTTCCTGGCGGTCGGCCAGAAATTCGGTTTTCGTGGCAAGCTTTCCGGCTATGGCCAGTTTGGGGGCGATAGAGGTAATTGAACCGGTGATTTCGGCCGTCTGGGCCTGCGCCACGGAGGCGGCGGCTGCCAGGGAGGCGGCACCGAGAAAGGCGCGACGCGTTAAATGCTTATAAAACACCCCAAAACCCCTAGACCTGAGAAGCTACATACAGAGAATCACTGATCTGGGTAAAGACGATATTAAAAAGTTGTGGCTTGATTAAGATAGCCCGATCACTTCCCTGCGATAGGGCAGGTCGAGGAAGTCGGAGAGCGGCGAGCCGAATTCCTCAGCAAATTTGCGGCCCGCATGGACGGCGGCGGCTATGGTTCCGGGGCTGAAACAGTCGCCAATGCGGGCCAGATTATTTATTTTTCCCACGGAAGATTGAAAGAGCTGGTCTTTGACGTTTCTGGCGGTGACCAGAACGATGGAACTTGCCTCCAGTTCGCGGGTGCGGCCGGTGAAAACGCAGCCGAGCGTCACATGGTCTGCAGCAATTTCCTGAGCGGCTGAATTTTCTTCAATTTTAACATTGAGCTCCAGCAACTTGGCCTGGATGGCGTGTTGCTCCAGGGAGTTCTTGGTGAAAGAGGAGACAAGGGAAGACGGGGTGACCAAGGTCACCGAGTAATCTTCC
This sequence comes from uncultured Hyphomicrobiales bacterium, assembly GCA_902826365.1. Lineage (GTDB taxonomy): Bacteria > Pseudomonadota > Alphaproteobacteria > Rhizobiales > Aestuariivirgaceae > Aestuariivirga. The sequence continues at coordinate 19,939 of CADEEO010000006.1, forward strand.
TTGCGCAGAAGTTCGGCGATTACACCGCCCATGTAATAGTGGTCGTCATCATAGATGACGAGGTTTTTGTTCTTGGGCCTTTTGCCATCGAGGATGTCATCGGGCGTCAAGACGTCGGTGGCCCCATCCATCGGGATGGGCCTTGTATGATGGCGGGCGACGCCATCGCGCCGCCAGCATGAACCGGTGGCCATGACAATATGGTCGGCGCCAAATTCTGCCAGGGTTTCGGGGTTCATCTCGCTTTCGAGATATAATTCGACATTGGGTAATTTGTTAATCTGAAGCAGGCGCCAATCGCGCACCCGGCCCCAGGCGGCAAGGCCGGGAAGCCGGCATTCCAGCGCCACCCGGCCGCCCGCCTCGCTTCGCGCATCGGCAAGGGTGACCTTGTGGCCGCGGTGCCCGAGGGCGCGGGCAGCTTCAAGGCCTGCGGGGCCTGCGCCCACAACAAGGATGCTCTTTACGCTTCCGGCGGGGCTGATGCGTTCGGGGTGCCAGCCGCGCCGCCATTCCTCTCCCATGGTGGGGTTCTGGGTGCAGCGGATGGGCGACATGGTGAAGTCGCCGGTCACACAGATATTGCAGCCAATGCATTCGCGGATATCATCTAACCGGCCCTCCTCAATCTTCTTGGGCAGGAAGGGATCGGCAATGGAGGGGCGGGCGGCACCGATCATGTCCATGATGCCTTGTTTAATTACCCGCACCATGGTGTCGGGCGAGGTATAGCGGCCCACGCCGACGACAGGTTTGGTGGTAAGCTTCTTCACGCCCTTGATGTAGGGCTCCTGGAAGCCTTCCTCGGAGAAGCGCGAGGTTTGCGAATCCTTTTCCCAGCTTGAGAGCGACAGGTCCCAGAGATCCGGCAGTTCCGCCATCAGGCCGATGGCATCCTCCACCTCGGCGGGTTCGAGGCCGTTAGGCCCGAGAAATTCATTCATGGCAATGCGGACGGGAACGGCACAGCGGTCGCCCACCGCTTCCTTGGTGTCCTCGATCACTTCGCGGAGCAGGCGGGCGCGATTTGCAAGGGAGCCGCCATATTCATCGCTCCGCATATTGGTGGCGCGCGACAGGAACTGCTGGAAAATGCCAAGGCCGTGCCCGGCATAGACATAGACGAGATCATAGCCGGCGGAGCGGGAACGCAATGCGGCGGCGCGGTGGGCGCGGCGCAGGTTTTTAATGTCCTCCTTGTCCATGGCGCGGGCTTGGATCGGGCTGTTGAAGGAACTGGAAGTTGGCATGGCGGTGGGCGCCATGGGAATTTCACGCGACCAGAGGTTTGATGAGGTGTAGCCGGAGTGACAAAGCTCAATTCCTGCCAACGAACCATGCTCATGGATTTTTTCGGCGATGCGGGTGTGCATGGGAATGTCATGATCGCTCCAGATGCGAAGTTCCACATAGGGCGTCACATCGGCGGTTTGGTGAATCTCGGTCATTTCGGTGCAAACCACAGCCCAGCCGCCTTCGGCCTTCATGCCGCGCATGGCGGCAAGTGCTGAAGGATCACGCCAGCCCATGCCGTTGCAGTGGGGGACCTGATAGAAGCGGTTGCGCGCCGTAACGGGACCGATTTTCACGGGTTCAAACAGAATATCGTATCGGGCGTCTCGGGCCATTGGGTTCCCTTTCAACAGGCCTTTGATTTCTAACAGCCTTTGGGCATAAGAACCAATACAGGCGGCGGATTCCCCCGGTTTTGCGACAGAAAAGGCAGGTGTTATTTTGGCGGCTCAAGGACTTCCGGTATTTGCAGACATTGAGCTGGCCGCCAAGAGAATTCAGGGTGAGGCAGTTCTCACGCCGCTTCTTGAAAATGTGAAGCTGAACGCTCTCGTGAGCGGGCGCGTGTTCATCAAGGCGGAATGCCTGCAGCGCACGGGATCATTCAAATTCCGCGGCGCCTGGAACTGCATTTCAAAACTTGATCCGGCCAGGAACAAGGGCGGCGTTGTGGCCTATTCATCGGGAAACCACGCGCAGGGCGTTGCGGCGGCGGCACAGCTTCGCGGCATCCCGGCACTCATCGTCATGCCGGAAGACACGCCGGAGATTAAAAAGGCCAACACAAAGTCCTATGGCGCTGAAGTGGTGACCTATGACCGCGCCACCGAGAGCCGCGAGGAGATTGCAAACAGCTATGTGGCAAAGCGCGGGGCGGTTCTGGTGCCGCCGTTTGAGCACGCCGATATCATTGCGGGGCAGGGCACCAGCGGGCTTGAAATTGTCGCCGCGCTTCAGGCCTGCGGCGTGGTGCTTGATGACATGCTGGTGAATTGCAGCGGCGGCGGGTTGACGGCGGGCATTGCGCTGGCCTTCTCCGAAAGATCATCGAAGACGAAGGTGCATCCGGTTGAGCCCGAGGGTTTTGATGATTATGCGCGCTCGTTGCGCTCCGGCGTGCGCGAGAAGAATCCGCGTTCTTCGGGTTCCATTTGCGATGCGCTGCTTACACAGCAACCCGGCGAAATGACCTTTGCGATGAACAAGGGGCGCCTTGCGGAAGGCTATGTCGTTTCGGAGGCGGAAGTTCGCCGCGCCATGCGCTTTGCCTTTGAAACCCTCAAGCTGGTGGTTGAACCGGGAGGTGCCGTGGGGCTTGCAGCGGTGCTCAGCGGAAAAGCTGCAGCGAAAGGCAAGAACATCGGCATCATCCTGTCCGGCGGCAATGTCGATCCGGAACTGTTTGCCGATATCCTGGCCGAGACCTAGGCGGCTGCTTCCGACGATTTATCTTCCATCAAGGGAATTTCCGCTGCCTCGCTTGCGGGGCGGCGAATGATGACGACACGCTGCTTTGGCTCGGCCGCCGGCTGGGGCGCGAAGCCGGCTTTGGTTTCTTGCGCGGAGGCGGCGGATACGGATTTTTCCGGCTCTGCGGCCATAAAATCCTCTTCCGACATTGCAATGGCCGGCATGCGCTGAATTTTGAGCTTTGCGCCCTTGGATTCGGGCGGCGGGACAGGGGCTGCTTTGGGCGGGCTGCTTACCACTGACAGGGCAGGTGCCGCGATGGTGGGTTCAACGAAGATTTCCTCATCCTGCTTAAAGAATTTGAGCTGCTCGGTTTTTAGCGCTGGGGCAGGCTCAGGGTTTTTCGAAGGCGGCAAAAAACTGGAATTTGTGACTGAATTTTCGAGTTTTTTAAGGATTTCCAGAATAGCGAGGGTTTCGGCCGAGCGCTGGCGCCGGGCATATTCCTCAAGAAACCAGCGTCCCCGTTGGGTTTCCAAGACGGCGGCTTCCAGACTTTCGAAACTTTCGTTCCGGTAACCCTCACTTTGCGCTGACATACCCGAACTCCACAAACTCACATGCGCCCCGCAACAGGCGCAGGTCTTACCAGCGCCAAGTATCGTGGAAAGTGGTGAAGTTTTGGTTTATTTAGCCGTCCAACGGATCATGCCAGCACGAATCTTCGGCCTTCGATTTTCAGTTTTTTATGCTTTTCTCACGATTGGCACCGGCATGCAGCTGCCGTTTTTGCCTCTTTGGCTGCATGCCAAGGGGTTAACGGTTGCCGAAATCGGGCTGGTTATCGCAGGCATGACAGCGGCCCGGTTTGTGGCCATTCCGGTTGCCGCCTATTTTGCCGACCGTTACCGCAACCGGCGCGGGCTCATCATCCTGTTCAGCCTTGCTTCGGCATTTGGCTATTTGCTGTTGGGGCTGTCGGCGGGATTTCTTCCTATACTTGCCAGTGCAATTTTCGCCTCCCTCTGCATCGCCCCGATTTTTACTCTGACCGAGAGTTTCAGCGTTGACGGCAGCGCCCACCACGGACTGGACTATGGGCGCCTGCGGCTTTGGGGTTCGCTAAGTTTTCTGTTGGGGAATCTCGGGGCAGGGGCGCTGCTGCTCCATATCCCCATGGATAATCTTATCCATCTTATTGCGCTGGCGCAGGGTGTTTCGTTTCTCGTCGCATTTCTGCTGCCGCCTGACCCGGATTTGGACAGGCCACAGCAGCCAGCCGAGCGCCCTGCCAGTATTTTCAACGCTTTCGGAATTTTGATGACGGGCAGCTTTGTCATTTTCACTGTCGCCGTGAGCCTGGGACAGGCAACTCATGGAATGCTCTATTCCTTTGGGCCGGTCGAGTGGGACAGGCTGGGCTACGACAAATTTACAATTGGCAGCTTCTGGGCGATTTCCATTGTTGCCGAAGTGAGCGTGTTTGCCTTTTCCAATGCGTTCGTCAGGCGGTTTGGCGCGATCAACCTGATCCTGATCGGAATTTCCGGCGGCTTCCTGCGCTGGGTTTTCATGTCGCATGATTTCGGGCTTGGCATGAGCATTGTCTTGCAAAGCCTGCACGGCGTTTCCTTTACCATGCTTCATCTGGGCACCATGCATTATATCCGGCTGACGGTGCCGCAAGGCTTGCGCAATTCGGCACAGGGGTTGTACGCGGCATTTTCCGGCGGCATTGCCATGTCGGGCATGATGGCCGTTTCGGGCATGCTCTATGGCCAGCTACTGGGCGGAACCTATCTGGTGATGGCGGCGGTGTCTTTGGTGGCCTTGAGTTTTGCCTTTGCCCTGAAGCGGGTCAGCCCCACAGTTCTGGCTCGGGCGGGTACATAAGGCTGCCATCGAAGCTGATGCCGGGATTGCGGTCGCGCGCCAGAAGCAGGGGACCATCGAGATCAATGACCTGGGCCAGCTGGGCCACAAGCATGGCGGGCGCCATGGCAAGGGAGGTTGCCACCATGCAGCCCACCATGATCTTGAAGTTCAATTCCCTGGCGGCCTGGGCAAGGGCAAGCGCCTCGGTCAATCCGCCGGTCTTGTCGAGTTTGATGTTGATGGCATCATATTTGCCGACGAGCTTATGCAGGTTATGGCGGTCATGGGCCGATTCGTCGGCGCAAATCGGGACATCATGGGTGATGCGAAGCAGGGCCTCGTCATCGGCCACAGGCAGCGGCTGCTCAACGAGTTCAACGCCCACGGCGGCGCAAGTTTTCATCAGTTGCGGCAGTTCGTTGGGTGCCCACCCTTCATTGGCATCAATGATGAGGCGGCTGGCGGGTGCTGCCTCGCGGATCAGGCGCAAGCGCTCAATGTCGCCTTCACGGCCGAGCTTGAGTTTGAGCAGGGGGCGATGACTTGCTTCGGCGGCGGCCCTGGCCATAGCTTCCGGCGTATCGAGGCTCAGGGTGTAAGCCGTGGTCATCGGGCGCGGCTGTTGCAGCAGCGCCAGTTGCCATACAGGCTTTCCGGCGCGCTTTGCCTCAAGATCCCAGAGGGCGCAATCCAGGGCATTTTGCGCAGCCCGCGGCTTCACAAGGCGGGGCACCTCGGCGTGAGAGAAGCCCGCTTCAATTCCGGCGCGGGCGGCTTCGAGGCTGGCCACGACGCCTTCGACGGTTTCGTTGTAGCGGGGGTAGGGCACGCATTCGCCCCGGCCCCGGTGGCCTTCTTCTTCGAGGGTGACGACAACCATCTCGGCGGCTGTCTTGCTGCCGCGCGAGATGGTAAAACTTCCGGCGATGGGCCAGCTCTCCTGAGCGATTGTGAGAGCAGGCATTTGCCGCGTCAGCTTGGCGAAATGCGGCCGCAGGCTTCCGCCAGCATCACATAGATCTTGCCGGACTCCGACATGAGGCAGGCTTCGACCATCTGATTGCCTTGCGGCGCTTCGGACACCGTATCGAGCAGGCGTTCGAAGAGCTTGACGTAGCTGTCCACCTGGTTGCGCGTCGGCCGGTCATTTTCATAGCGCATGGCAATGTTCTTTTGCAGGCGCTTGCCGCGGCCCTCATAGAGGCGCTGGGTGTAAACATGACGCTCGTTCTTGTTGTAGCGCTTCTCGAGTTCGGCCGGCAGGCCATCCTCAAGCACGTCAACGATATCGCGCGCCACGCTGTTTAGCTCCTGGGTCAGGCTTTCGACTTCGCGCGGAACGCCGTTGCTTTCCGCCGCCTTTTTAGCTTGGGGCTTGCTCGGGCTTTCGATTGCCGCATCACGCCACGAGGTCGAGGCTCCCTTGTTTTCCAGCCGCTCCATGGCCTTTTTCAGGGCGCCTGACGTTCCGGATTGTGGAGCAAGGAACGTAGCGCCCTCAGATTTTCCCGGGCTGGGATCCCTTGTGCTTCGCTGCGGTGCGTAGCCCGAGCCGGGGCCGGACAGATCGGTCATGCCCGTCTGGCGCTTAACCACGTCGGCCAAAGTATTCAAAGCGGCAATCTGGTCGGCCACCACTTTTCGCATTGCATCGGCGTTGCTGCGGGTTTCTTCCGGCAGGTCAACGATGGCGCGCTTCAAATCGCTGCGCGCGCTGTCAATATCCTTGACCACCTGCTGGGCCGTCATGCGCATGTCCTGGGCGGTCTGCTGGAAGTCGCTGGCGGTGGACGAGAGCATTTCATTCATCGAGGCCATGGCGCGCTCATGCTGCTCGCGCAGCACGCGGGAGGCCTGGGTGATCTGCCCGCCGGAACTTGCCTCCATCTTGCGGATTTCCTGCTCGAGATTTCCGACGGCGACATTGGTCTGGTCGGCGATGATGCGGCTTATGTCCTTGGCGCGGGATTCGGCAGTTACCAATGAATCCTCGATCAGTCTCATATAGCTGGTCATCACCGCATCGATTTCCTGGGCACGCTTGGACGCGTCGTCAATAAGGCTGTCGAGGGCGACCTTGCGGCTGAGAAGAACGGTTTCCATCTCACCGTTGAACTTGTCGATGGATTTTTCAACCAGGACCGACACATCCTCAAGACGGTCCGAAATACGGCTGCCGGTCATTTCCAGCTTGCCGGTGAGCTGCATCGAAATGCTTTCCAAGCGGTCATCGATGGATGACGCGGCGGTTGAAAGCTGGTCGGCCAGATAGGTGTTGGCGGTTTCAACATGCTTGGAGAACTTGCGGTGGGCTTCCGAAAGCTGGCTGTTGGTTGCCGAGGTGGCGCTGTCGAATTCCTTGACCGCCTTGTCGATGCGGCCGACAAGCAGCCCGGTTTCCTGCTCGAAGCGGCCGCTGATCTGCAACGTGGTTTGGCCAAGGCCTTCGGAGAAGGCTTCGCTGGCCTTGCCGAGGTCGGAAATCATCTGGCTGCTGGCGGTATCGAGGATTTCGGCGAATTTTGCTCCGGTGCCGGAAATGCGCCCGGAAATGTCACCGGTCACCTTTTCGAGAATTTCGGTGGCGATGTCGAAGCGCGTGCCGAGTTCGCGGGCCGTGGAGTCAATGCGCGTGAACATGGAGTTGCCCGCGCTGGCCAATTGCTCGGCAACCTCGGCGGAGGTTTTTTCCAGGCGCTGGGTCATGACAACGTTTGCGTCCTGCACCTGGCGGGCCACGCGGACAGCCGTGTCGGCGAAGGTGTTGGTGACTTCCGTGGAGGTTTGATCCAGCTGATCGCTCATCATCTTGGTATTGGCAGTGAACAGGGCAGTCAATTCGGTTGAAGCCTGGTCAAGCTGCGCGCCGATCCGCTGTTCGGTGGATTCCAGGAGCGTGTTGAGCTGGGTCGATGAGGTATCGAGTTTTCGGGTGAGATTTTCGGTGACGGTCGTGACCTTGCCGGTGATTGACAGGGAAGTATCATCAAGGCGGGCAAAAAGCTGCCCGGCCGTATCATCCATTTTGGACGTGATCTGATTGGAAGTTTCCGAGAGGAAGTTGAACATGCTTTCGCGGGCGCCGCCCATTTTCTGGATGAACTCGCCGGATACGCCGATCATCTTGTCGGTCACCAGGCCGCTGGAAATCTCGATGTTTTGCGCCAGCGCAATGCCTGAATCCTGCATCTGGCGGGAAACGATGTCGGAGGTTTCCTTGAGATGGGATGAAATGGTGCCGCTGGTTGTCACCAGCAGGTCATTGATGTTTGTGCCGGTTGTTTGCAGTTGAACGACAACATCACCGAGCCTATCGTTGATTTGGGTGCTGTGCAGGTCGATGGCGTCGAAGACGCGCAGAGCATTGTTCTCAATGGTCGTTCCAAGGGCATTGGCGCGGCTGTCGAGATTGCCATAAAGCTTCGAAGCGGTTTCCTCGATGTGGCTGTTCACATAATTTGCCTGCAGGTCGAGGCGGTCGAACACGCCGGTTGAGGTTTCATCCAGTTTCATATTGATCTGCGTGGCCTTCTGGCCGATTTCACTGAAGAGGCGGTTGGTGGTTTCCTCGACCTTGCCGGCGAGGCCCGAGCCAGCGGCATTCAACTGGGTGAAGAGCTGGTTCGCCGTCTGGTCCAGTCCCGTAAGGAAATCTGAGTTGGTGGTTGACAGGCGATCCGACAATTTCTGGGTCGCCCCTTCGACGCCGACGACAATTTGCGACGCGGCCTGGTCGAGGTAGCCCTTGAGATCGCCATGGGTGCGGGCCACCTTGTCCATGTAGTCCTTGGCGACATTCTGCAAACCCTGATCGACGCGGCCGCGGCTCAGCTCGATCTGCTGAGCGGCATCGATGCCGGAGCGCTCAATGAGCGAGGCCACTTCGCTTGAGGTTGCCTTCAGGTGGTAGGTGATGTTTCCGCTGGAGCTTTGAACCACATCGGACATCTCGGCGGTGAGGGCCTTGATCTGGTCCATGCTTTGCACCAGCAGGTGCGTGACATTGCTTTCCATGCCTTGCACATTCCGGCCAAAGTTCGTGGTTTCGGCATTGAGATGGCCGGCAGCCGACGACAGGGTTTGTATCTGGTCCTGAAGATGCTGCGAGAAGGTGCGCAACTCACCCACCAGCATGCCGGACATGCGTTCCATTTGCGATGTCTGGCCGCCGATTTCATTGCCTGCGGTGACGGCGCGCGAAGACACTTCATCAATGGTGCGGGCAAGTTCGGTGGTGGAATTCTTGAGGCCCTGCTCAAACCTGACAAGGGTGGATTGGGCACTATTGACCACGCTATCAAGATTCTGCGTGTTGATTTCAAGGCGCGCCAGCAGGGGGGCTGATTCGTTGCCCACCACGAGCGAGGCCTGATGCAAGGCGGAGCGCTGGTTTTCCAGGCCCGTCACCAGGGTGCGGATACGATCTTCATTGCCGCCGAAGGCGCGTTCGATCGCCGATATCTCCTTGTGGACAATTTCTTCCAGAACGGTGGCGCGCTGCACTGCGTGTTCAACGCCGCCCACGAGAAGATCAACTTCCGAGCGGACCGCCTGGGCAATGGAGGTGAGGCCTTCGGTGGCAATGTCCTGAGGCCGGATCAGGCGCATGGCCGACTGCATCAGGACCTCCGAAACCTGGCGCAATTGCTGGGCGCGCCAGAGGAAATAGGACATGACCGCCACGATCCCGATGGGCAGGGCGAGCAGGGCAAGGGACTGCACCATCTCCGGTGTGGTTTGGTCGGTAAAGTTTGGCGAGTAAAACACCGACCAGCCAAAAACCCAGGCGAGAATAAGCAAGCCAGCTACGTAAAAGGACGCATAGGAAGGCTGACGGTGCAAGCGGGCCATCATCAAACTGGAGCCGGGGTCATTTTCGTTGGCAGGGCGGCCGCGCAAAGGGGCTGCCTCCAGGGACGGGCTGCGTCTTAATTCTGCTTGCCGTTCCGCCGCCCGCTTGTCCCTACGACGCGTTTCCACCGTGTTACTTGCCATACGATTTACCCACATTCTTAACCTAAAGTTCCAACAACCTTTGGGGCTGTCGGCAGGCGCTTGATTTCATGAAAGAATCTGCGTTTCCGATGCAGACCGGCCCCTTCCATTCCCTCCCGCCAAGACTCCCACCTTAACCTATTGGTAACCATGATAGAACCCGTTCTTGGGCTATCCGCAAGTATAATTAAAGGTTTGGTTAAAATTATCGATCGAATTGAAACGATTCAGAAAACTACCCATTTACGGTCGCGCCCTATAACTCCCTGAGAGCTTGGTGCTCCAAAATGAAGCAGGGACGGCGTAGTGGCGCAAGTGGCAGCAAGAAAATTGGTGCGGACAAAAGCAGCCCCAGTCATTTTTGACCGGAGTCTCCTGGCGCAATACACCATGGACAGCCCGGAGCTTGAGCGCGAGATCATCGGTCTGTTTGTGGCGCAATTGCCGGCCATTCTGGATCGCCTGCAAAATGTCGATTCGCGTGCGGACTGGCGCATTGCAACCCATACACTGAAGGGATCGGCGCTTGCCATTGGCGCTTGCAAAATTGGCGATCTGGCCAAGAAGCTGGAGCCGGTCAATAGCCCGGAACAAAACGCCAAGCGCAAGAAACTCCTGTCAGGACTGGTTCGCGCCGTGAATGAATTTGATGAAATGGCCCGGCAGCTCTACCCCATCTGACTTGCCTTTCAATTCTTTATATCCTATGTAGCGTTCGGTAAAACGAACACGAGTTTATGAGCGCGACATGGCGAAAATTACCTTCATCCAGCACAATGGCACGGAACAGACCGTTGACGGCATTCCGGGCATGACTGTGATGGAGGCGGCGATCAAGAACATGGTGCCCGGCATTGACGCGGATTGCGGCGGGGCCTGCGCCTGCGCCACCTGCCATGTCTATGTGGAGGCCGAATGGCTCGACAAGGTGGGCAAGCGCGCCGCCATGGAAGAAGATATGCTGGACTTTGCCTTCGATGTTAAGGATTCCAGCCGGCTCTCCTGCCAGATCAAGATCAGCGACGCGATCGACGGCTTGCGCGTGCGTGTTCCCGAAAAGCAATTCTGACCCTACTGGAGTTTGAGATGTCCGAAGCAATTTCCACCGATGCCGTGATCATTGGCGCGGGCCCTTGCGGTTTGTTTGCAATTTTTGAACTGGGCCTCTTGGATATCAAGTGCCATGTCGTCGACATTCTCGACCGGGCGGGCGGGCAATGCGCCGAGCTTTATCCGGAAAAACCGATCTATGACATTCCGGCCCTGCCGATCGTCACGGGCGCGGAGCTCACGCAGCGCCTGCTGGACCAGGCGAAGCCTTTCCACCCGCAGTTCCATTTCAACCAGATGGTCACCGAACTGATCAAGCATGGCGACAATGATTTCGAATTGCGAACCGATGGCGGCATTGTTTTCCGCAGCAAGATTGTGGTGATCGCCGCGGGCGGCGGTTCATTCCAGCCGAAGAAGCCGCCCATTCCCGGCATTGACGCCTATGAAGGCACCTCGGTGTTTTATTCCGTCAAGAAGATGGAAGCCTTCCGCGGCAGGGACATTTTGATTGTCGGCGGCGGCGATTCAGCCCTGGACTGGACCAACAACCTGGCGCCCATCGCCAACAGCATGACGCTGCTGCACCGGCGCGATGAATTCCGTGCGGCGCCCGACAGCGTGAATAAAATGCGCGAACTCGTGGCCGCCGGCAAAATGCAGTTGAAGCTAGGCCAGGTAACGGGCCTGACGGGAGCGGATGGCGTTTTGTCCTCGATTCAAGTAAAGGGCAATGATGGCGCGGCGTTCGACATTCAAGCGAATATGCTGCTGCCGTTCTTCGGCCTCACCATGAAGCTTGGCCCGGTTGCCAATTGGGGCCTCAATCTCGATGAGAATCTCATTCCGGTGGATACCGAAAAATTCGAGTCTTCAACGCCCGGCATTTTTGCAATCGGCGACATCAATCATTATCCCGGCAAACTGAAACTCATTCTCTCGGGTTTCCACGAGGCGGCGCTGCTGGCGCAGCAGGCGTTCCGCTATATCAATCCGGGCCAAAGGCTGCTGTTCCAGTACACGACATCAAGCACGAATCTGCAGAAGAAGCTCGGCGTCGCGTAAATCAAGGCATCGCCTTCTCGCGGCGCAACCGCTTGCGTTCCAGCTCCAATTCCTTCTTGCGGTTGGGACGGCCGAGAAGTTTGCGGAAGGTGTCGCGGCACTCGTGCACGGAGGCGATGACCAATCCCATGGGAATGCCAGCCTCCACGAGGAGGGACTCGCCGAGCTGCAGGCTTGATTCGATGGTTTCGGGAACGGCCTCGGTTACGCCGGCCGTGTAAAGCCGCATGGCGTGGCGCTCATCCCTGGCGCGGGCAATGATCTTGAGGTCGGCGCTTTCGGCGCGTGCGGCTCTCGCCACGTCATCAACGCGGGCCGGGTTATCCATAGTGATGGCAATGGCCTTGGCATCGGCCAGCCCGCATTTTTTCAGGAACTCGACGTTGGCAGCATCGCCATAGTAGACCGGAAAACCGGCCCGGCGCTCGCGGGTCACAAGGGCTGCATCCGCGTCCACGGCGATATAGGGAATTTTATGCTCGTCGAGCATGGAGCCGATGAGATGGCCAACGCGGCCGAAGCCCGCGACAATAATGCGGGGCTGATCATCTTCCGGCGGCGCTTCAAGCGTTTCCGGTGAATTTCCCACGAGCTCTTTTGATTTCCTGACGAGTTTCTTGCCAATGAATGAAAGAAACGGAATGGTGGCCATGGTGAGCGAGACAATCAGCAGCAACTCGCTGAACATGGTTCTGTCAAGAATGCCCAAGGCGGCGGCGGAGCTCAGAATGACGAAGGCAAACTCACCGCAGGGGCCGAGCAACAGTGAGCTTTCCAGGGCTGCGGCGTGATTGACTTTCATGAACCGGGCGAACAGATAGGTCACGGCTGCCTTCGCAGCGATAATGAATAGTGCAACGCCGAGAATCCGAACCGGCGATTCGATGAGTCCATGGAGGTCAATGCCGAGGCCCACCAGCAGGAAGAATGCGCCAAGCAGCAGGCCCTTGAATGGCTCAAGGATGGCTTCAATGGCGCGGCGGTATTCGGTTTCCGCCAGCGTCAGCCCGGCGATAAAGGCGCCGAGCGCCATTGAGAGGCCGGCATAGTTTGCGAGCACGCCGGTGCCAACGGCAATGAGAAGGACAGCCGCCATGAACAAATCCGCGCTGTTTGTGCCCGCAACCAGCCGCAGCAACGGCCGCAAGGCGAAACGGCCGACACCAACGATCAAGCCCACGGCCAGCAGCGCCTGGGCTATGGCAATCGTCAAGCTTTGCAGGACCGGGCCGGAACTCTCGTGAGCCAGGACACCCACCATCAACAGGATGGGGATTACGGCCAGATCCTGAAACAGCAGGATGGCAAAACTCGTCCGGCCGGATTGGGAACCCAGCCGCTTCTCATCGGAATAGAGCTGAATGACAATGGCGGTGGATGACAGCGAAAGGGCCGTGCCAATGACGAGTGATTGGGCGGGGGTGAAAGCGAAAGCATAGGCGACAAGTGCTATGAACGCCGTGGTGAATATGACCTGAAGGCTGCCGAGGCCAAAAACCAGGCGTTTCATGGTGATCAATCGTTCGAACGAGAGTTCAAGGCCGATCAGGAAGAGAAGGAACACCACGCCCAATTCACCAAGCGATGAAATGGCTTCCCGGTCAGTCAGGACAAAGGCTTCAAGAAATGGAAATGGTGTTGTGAGTGAGCCCAGCACATCGGGACTGAGAAGAAATCCAACCAGCAGGAAACCCAATATGGAACTGATGCCAAGGCGCACGAAGAGGGGTATGACCAGTCCGGCGACGCCAAGAATGATCAAGAACTCCCGATAATGCCCTACATATGCTGATTCCATGGACCCCATGCGCCGTTTTCGACATAGTGTTGCAAGTGACCGGATTTGCAAAGCAAAAAGTTACATTTGTGGATGAGAGGTAATTTATGGTTGGTGTGAAGCGCGGACGGGACTGGGGACTGTTGTTTGCTGGAAAGCCCGGACCGTTCAATGCAATCACCGATGTGGCCGGTGTTGAGGTCGGAACGACGACGCTGATTAGCGGAGACGGACCGCTGGTGCAGGGCAAAGGGCCAGTTCGCACGGGCGTTACGGCGATTCTGCCGCGCGGCTGCGCCAAGGCCCATATTCCCTGTGCCGCTGGTTACTACTCGCTGAATGGCAATGGCGAAATGACAGGGGTCGTGTGGATTGAAGAATCCGGCGAGCTGCAAACGCCGATTACAATAACTAATACGCACTCCTGCGGCGTGACGCGGGACGCCACGATCCGCTGGATGGTGGCCAACAAAATCGGCACGGGGCAGGATTGGGGGTTGCCAGTTGCGGCGGAGACCTATGACGGCGACCTGAATGACATCAACGGATTCCATGTGACCTCTGAGCACGCCATTGCAGCGCTGGATGCGGCGCGGGACGGGGCTGTTGAATTGGGAAGTGTTGGCGGCGGCACGGGCATGATCTGCTATGATTTCAAGGCGGGGAACGGCTCGTCATCACGCGAGATCAGGATTGATGGCAAGCCATACACGGTCGGGGTTTTCGTTCAGGCCAATTTCGGGGCGCGTGAGCAGCTGGTGGTGCTGGGTGTTCCGGTTGGGCCGCACATCAAGGCAGAAAAACTGCGCGGCAAGGACCAGGGTTCGGTGATTGCCATTGTGGCGACCGATGCGCCTTTACAGCCACACCAACTCAAGCGCCTGGCGCGCCGGGTTCCCATGGGGCTGGCGCGAACGGGCGCTGTTGGCAACAACAGTTCCGGTGATATTTTCCTGGCTTTCTCAACGGCGAATGAAGAAGCTTACGAGAGCGGCGGGGCAAAGCTCCGCAACGCCGTCTTCCTGCGAAATGATGCCATTGACCCGGTTTTCAATGCGGTTGTGGAAGCAACCGAAGAGGCGGTGATCGACTCAATGGTGTGCAACCAAACCATGGTGGGCCGGGATGGAAACACCTCGCACGCCCTGCCGCTTGATCAGGTAATGGCCCTCATGAAGAAATTTGGCCGGCTTTAGGGCGCTGCAGTTTTTGAATTTGCCTGGCGAGAATCATTCCGGCCGCCATGGCGATCACAAATGTAATGCTTTCCATCCGGCCAAAAACCAGGCTGGCGACGGCGGGGCCAGGGCAGAATCCGCCCAATCCCCAGCCCAGACCGAAGAGCGCGGCACCGCCCAAGAGTTTTGCGTCGATGTCCTGCGATGTTGGCAATCTAAAAGAAGGCGCAAACCACGGCGCTTTTCGTTTGAAGAGGATTTGATAGCCAATCAGGGTGACGAGAAGGCCGGCGCCCATGACAAGGACGAGCGTGGGGTCCCATGGGCCAAAGATATCGAGGAAGTTCAGAACCTTCATGGGGTTGACCATGCCGGAAATAGTGACGCCTGCGCCAAACAGCATGCCGGAGACGAGCACGATGAGTTTTTCCATTCTCAGGCTCCGAGCACGTGACGCGTC
Source organism: uncultured Hyphomicrobiales bacterium (assembly GCA_902826365.1). Classification (GTDB taxonomy): domain Bacteria; phylum Pseudomonadota; class Alphaproteobacteria; order Rhizobiales; family Aestuariivirgaceae; genus Aestuariivirga. The sequence continues at coordinate 35,042 of CADEEO010000006.1, forward strand.
AGGAATACGGTGAGGATGGCAACGGCCATGAAGGTGCTGGTGGCCGCCAGCGAGCGCGTGGAAAAGCGCGACAGGCCGCAGATGCCGTGGCCGCTGGTGCAGCCCGATCCGAGCACCGTGCCGATACCGACCAAAAGGCCGGCAGCTATTGTTGTGAGCGGGCCGCCGTTGAATGCAAGAGATGAGGCATCAAAGAAAATCAACCCGGACACGGCCGCACCGATCAGCACGCCGGCGATAAAAATAAACCGCCAGCCAAATTCGGTGTTGAAGCTCAAGGTAAGAAGACCGGCAAAAATGCCACTGGCGCCGGCGATGCGGCCATAGCCACCCATGAGGAGAACAGCAGAGAGGCCAATGAGAGAGCCGCCGAGGAGCCCGGCAAGAGGAGTGAATTCTGTCATGGCGATGACAATAGGCTCACGCCGCAAATTGCGCTAGGCGGAGAAAGCGGAGAAGGCCCGGCCGCCTGCATTGGCGGCCGGAGGTCTTGATTTACTGGGCGTCTTGCCCGTCCTTGTCTTCGTCACCACCCATTCTCTCATGATTTTTCTTGCCCCAGTGGCGGCGGGGTGAAAGTTCTTCGCCGGAAACCGCCTTATCGTTGTCGCGATCCATTTCGGCCACGAATTTGGAAAGCGGGAGCTTGTATTCGTCCAAGGTAACCTGGCCGTTGCCATCCCGGTCAAACTGCTGGAATTCCCGAACCATTTGCTGGTTGCGGGCCTTCAACCAGAGGTTCTGGAATTCGGCGAGCGCCAGGGCGCCGGACTTGTCGCCGTCAAATTCGCCGAGCCAGCTTGTGCGGTTGGCATCGATTTCCTCCTGGGAAATCTTGCCATCCTTGTTGGCGTCGTAGCGCTCGGACATCTGCTCAAAGCCCATAGGGCCATGGCCACCGAAGCCGTGCCTCCAGCCTTTTTGCGCGAAAGCCGCGCCGCCAATTAAAGCAAGGCCGGCGACGGCAACAAGAACGATCTTTGTGGATTTCTGCATAGTTTTCTCCTTCAAATCTCCATTTGCATGCAAGAAAGACGGCCATGGCCTGTCATTCCGTCGCAGCAGGGCTTAATTATTGTTAATGTCAGGGTGTCTTCGGCCCGCTGGAATCACCCAGCGTGACCAGTTCGCGCAGGAGGCTGCCCAGGGTTTCCTTGGTCGATTCTGACTGCGGCACAGGGCGGCAGACATCGCGCGCGGCAAGGCCGATGCGGGAGGTGAGAATACCGTTAACGGCGCCCTCGCCAAAGCGGGCAGAGAGCCTTCCCAGCAAGCCCTTGCCGACCACATGCTGAATGAGGTTGTCGGACAGCGCCAGTCCGCCGGTGACGGCGAGATGGGAAACCACCATGCGGGCCAGCTTAAGAGTTGAGAGAGTTGAAGGCCTGCCGCCATAGAGTTCGGCAAGTTCGCGCAGCATGCGCAAGTTCTGGGCGGCGACAAAGACAAGATCGAGGGCTGCCGCAGGGGTAACTGTGGTGAGCAATGTCACGCGCCTTGCGCGGCGGGCAATGATCCGGTGGGACTCTTCATCAAGCGGGCCGATGACGAGGCGGTCGAGGAGCCTGATACGATCACGCGGGTCCATGATATCGTTCTTATGATCGCGGAAGGTTTTCATGCCCCAGGCCGTATCCCGCCTGCTGCCATAGATGCCTTCAAATGAAGCGACGGTTTCAGCCGCGGCGGCGGCTTCATCGAGATTGATGGCGCGAGCCGACAGTTCCTGAATGTGCTCAATGCGCCTGAGGCGCGAGAGGCCCCAGACCTCCCGGACTACAATTGCAAGCGCGGCGAGGCCCGCCAGGCCTGCAATGCTTGAGGCGAGCCAGCCAAGCGTTGCCGAGCGGGCAAAGAAATCCTCGATGAGCGTCGTAATGGCGAGGCCGGCCCACAAGCTCAGGATAGCGGCGAGGGCTGAAACAAGCAGGAAGCCCCAGCGAAATCCTTTGGAGGTTTGGCGGGGAACCTGCGGCACGGCGACCAGTTCGCCAAGGGATTCTTGCGTTTCGAATTCGATTTTGTGGCGGGACTTCGGTTTTTCCTCATCATCCAGGACGAAGGCCGCGGGCTTGCGATGGTTTGCGGTCATGCGAAACGGTCCCCCAGAAGAAATTCAAGGCTGCGGTCCAGGCGAATGTGCGGGAAGGCGCCATCCTTCAAGGGCGGCGGCCGGAAGCGGACGAATTTCAGTTTGCCCTGCAAGGTGCCATCAAGGGCATCAAGGGAGTTGGCCGGCAAATCACCGGGGAAAATTGCGACTTCGCTTTCGCCATCAAAAGTGGTGCCGGCAATCTTCTCGCCCTTTTGCGGGATCCCGGCGATGCAAGGAAGCTCTTCACCTTTTTGTTTCACCTTTGCCTCGCGCGTGGCGCGAATGGCGGCGAGGGCGGCCACGTCTATGGTGGCGCCGGAAAACTCCGCCTTGGCGCTGGCATCCTCAATGATCAGGCGCAAGATATTTTCGAGACGGTCATGGCTGGTCTGGTGCAGGAGGTCGGCCTTGGTGGCGGCGAAAAGAATGCGGTCGATGCGGCGGCCCAGAATGTTGGAGAAAATTGAATTTGCGCCCAAGCGGAAACAGGCCAGCACCTGAGTCAAGGCGTTTTTCAAATCCTGCACGGCTGCCGGGCCCGCGTTGAGAGCTGAGAGGGTGTCCACCAAAACAATCTGGCGATCCAGCCGGGCGAAGTGGCTGAAGAAAAACGGCCGCACAATTTTAGACACATAGGAATCATAGCGCCGTTCCATGAGATCGCCCAGGGAGCCTTTAGGGAATTCTTCGTCCGTTTTTGCAATGAGGGGCGCGAAGGTGAGAAGGGGAGAGCCGGCAAAATCCCCCGGCATGAGAAACCTTCCCGGCAACAGGCTCGACAAAGCCGCGTCGTCCTCGCGGCATTTGGCGAGATAGGCAGTGAAAAGTTCGGCGGCTTTCACCGCATTGAGTTCATCGGCCCTACCGCTTGCCTCAAGTTTTGCGAGATGGGCGTGCCACGCCTTGGCCAAAGTGGCGCGTGGCTCAATACGGCTGGCGGAAATGGTAGCCTCGGACCACTGCCGATAGGATAGATTCATCAGCGGCAGGTCGAGCAGCCATTCGCCGGGGTAATCCACGATATCGATGTGAAGCTTTCCGCTGCCGAAATTCCGAGCGATGAGACCATGCGGCTCATACTCCAGGGTGAGGCGAAGCTGGCTGATGCGGCGCGTGCCCTCCGGCCAGGACCGGTCATCGGCGGTGAGGCGCGCGAGATGGTCCTCATAGGCAAAGCGGGGCAGGTCATCGTCGGGTTGCGGTTCGAGATAGGCTCTTGTGATGCGGCCCTGGGCATAGGCTTCGAACACAGGCAAGCGCGTTCCCTTGGTGAGGGCGTGAACCAGCGCGGTAATGAATACAGTCTTGCCTGATCGCGAAAGCCCGGTGACGCCTAGCCGAAGGGCTGGATTTACCAGCCCGGTGGCCAAGTCCTTGATCCCGCCAGCGGCAATCCGGCTTGCATCTATGACGTTCTGGAATCTCACTCTTTGCTGCCCTCCGGGCATCCATAATTGGTGCGGGATGCCGGGAATAACAAGAAAAACTTATGGTTTACCAATATCTTCCAGCCTGAAGGGTGTAGACTGGTAAACTTCGTTAATCCAGTTGCCAAAGAGCAGGTGGGCGTGGCTGCGCCAGCGGTTTTCAGGCGTGGCTGAGATGTTTCCGCCGGGAAAATAATTGGCGGGCGGGTTGATGGTTTTGCCGGCTTCCACATCCCGGCGATACTCATCACCCAGGGAATTCGTGTCGTACTCAATGTGGTTGAACATGTAGAGCTGGCGATGGGGATTATCGGCCACAAAGCAAAGCCCTGCTTCCTCCGACTCCATGAGAACTTCAAGACCCTTGCCCCCGGGCAATTCGGATTTCAGGTTTTCAGTCCAGCGCGACACGGGCATGGAAAAGTCATCGGAGAAGCCGCGGAGATAGGGCGAGGCCGGGCTCAGGTTCTTGTGGCGGTAAATCCCGAATGCCTTTTGGGCCAGCGCATGCTTGGGAACGTGATGGAAATGATAGAGCGCTGCCTGGGCGCCCCAGCAGATGTTGAAGGTTGATTGGACATGGGTTTGGGTCCAGTCGTAAATCTTCCGCAGCTCATCCCAATAGGTTACATCCTCGAACTCCAGCAGTTCGATGGGCGCGCCGGTGATGATCAGGCCATCGAACTTTTCCTTCCGCACCTTTTCCCAGTCGCGATAGAACGTGATCATGTGATCGTTCGGCGTGTTCTTGGATTTGTGATTGGTGATCTTGATCAGGCTCAATTCGACTTGCAGCGGGGTTGCGCCGATGAGGCGGGCAAACTGCGTTTCAGTCTTGATCTTGTTGGGCATCAGGTTGAGCAGCCCGATGCGCAAGGCTCGGATATCCTGGCGGTGGGCAGTGTCCTCGGTCATCAGCATGACGGCCGCCGACGCGACGCCGGCCAGCGCCAGCGCGCGCGCGGCCTGCCGCGCACCTGCCCCTTCACTGTCGAGCGCGATCACCGTCTCGGCCGCCGCGACGCCATCGGGGAACGCCAGCTTTTCGTCGACCACGAAGTGCTGTCGCATCGGGACGGCCAGCAGCACGCCCAGGAGGCCGGCGGTCGTCAGCCAGGCAAACGACTGCAGGGGCGTCAGGATCAGCGAGAGCGACGTGCCG